>JBAXTA010000155.1:0-10524 GCA_037130415.1 Spirochaetota bacterium | reverse complement strand
CTGGCCGGTTTCCTGATCCCGGTCCAACGAAATAGCCAGGCCGTCAACATAGGCCCGCTCGGGGCCCTCTGCGGCTGCAACCTGAATCTTTCTGCCCGCCTCGTCTGGTACGCCGATCCATGCAAGCTCGAGATGCCCGTACTCAACGCAGGCCATCACGATTCTGTCGAAGAGCTCCGCCTCATCCGTCGCATTCACGATGATCTGGCTGGCTTTGCTCTGCAATTGGTAGAAAGCCGTCATGCGGCGGAGTCGGTCCTCCGCCAGGATATGCTCGGTGAGGTCCCGCGTTATTACCGTGTATCCATGCAAGCGACCATAGCCATCTATGATAGGCGTGACATTGTCGAGACTCCAGAACCTGGAGCCTCCCTTGCGGATCCGCCAACCCTCATCGGGGGCCCTGCCTTCGGACACAGCCTTCCTCAATACCTCTCCCGGCATGCCAGAGGCACCTTCCTCGTCCGTGTAGAAGCAGGAAAAAAGCTCACCCAGGATTTCCGAAGCCTCATAGCCATAGGTCCGCTGCGCCCCTATGTTCCATGTAGCCACCCGGCCGCGGGCATCCAGGGAGAGGATGGCGTAGTCTGTGACACCATCGATCATCCGGTGATAGCGGGCCTCCGCAGCAATGACGCTTTCCTGCAGATCCTGGCGCAGGCGAAGATTGCTCATCTCTGCCTGGCTCCTGCGGGATCGAATAATAACGATGAGGCCTATGCTCAAAGCCTGCGCCACAAGTGCGCCAATGAAAGCCGCAAGAAGCCAGACCTGGCCGCGGGTGGGCCTGAACACCTCGGCCACATCCATCTTGGATACAATGAACCAGGGCGTTTCGGGCACCTTCGCGAGGAAGGATATGCAGGGGATCCCCCGGTAGTCGCTCCCCTCGTAGACACCCTTCCTTCCGGTAACCGCCTGGACGGCGGGAGTCTCTACCCTGGACAGTGGCACCAGGAAGTCGAGCGCCGAACCTTTCCGGAAGCGGGGTTCGTTCAAAAACAGGACCTGGTCGCCCTGCCGTTCGACCAGGAGCGTTTCGGCAGAGGCTGAAGGCACGGGCCAGGACTGGATCAGCGGATACAGGAATTCGGTCGCTGAGGTAAGCAGGATCAGGCTGGCGGAGCTTGCGCCAGTCTGATCCTGCATGAAAGCCACTACAGAACAGTGGATGTGCCTGCTCATGGGATACCTGTAGAAATCCGTGAGGACAGGCTTCCCTGCCTTCGCAGAAAGCGCGGCCGCCCGGAGTTCCTCTTCTGCAACAATTCGCGTGATGCCGGAGGCGCTCCATTTAATTCGCCCCTTTGAGTCGATGAGGACGATATCTTCGTAGTTGTAGATGCCCTTCACAACCTGCAGTTTTGCCGACTAGTCACCGAGATCCATCTGTCCATCGGCAATCTCCAGGGCCTTCCTGATGAAGCCCCTGTCCAGGAGGAGGACCGAAGCATCGCCGATCCGCTCCTTGCACCAGGACTGGATCTGCTGCACCTTGAGATCGCCTATGGATGTGAGGTTACTTGCGGCGCGAAGTCTCAATTCCCTTTCCTGGGCACGGGAAATACCCATGCCGAAAAGGATGGCAGTGGCCATGGCAAGGAAAAGAGCAATCCAGAGCAAAGTCGATCTCAGGTTTGGCACAGGCTTATCATCCCTCCTCATAGTTATTAATTATTACAGATGTCCATTCAATTCCGGGAAACAGGTAGATAACTACCGGGAATCGGGTAGTCGCGGTTCTGGGCTATTCCATACCCTTCCCCACACTCATATTCTGGGCTGTCTGTCGCATCATGGACCGCATCTGCTGAGCCATATTTCGAAGGCGACAACAACGCACCGTAAGCGTCAAATATTCTCCGTATTGCTATAGTAGCTTTTGGGATCAAGGCGATAGGGCAGGAGAGCGAGTTGTTCGTCACCTTTCGCGGTGCGGGGCAACTGCTCGAAGAGATAGGTCAGGTATTTGAAGGGATCATGGCCGTTCGCCTTCGCGGTCTCGATCAGGCTGAAGATCCCTGCGCTGGCATGGGCACCCAAGGGGGTACAATTGAATAGCCATCCCTTTCGGCCAACCACGAAGGGGCGGATCCCGTTCTTGACCTGGTTGGTCGAAGGGGTAAGCAGGAGGTGGCCGACGAAGCGCTCGGCCTTGGCGATCTGCCCCTGCGCATAGTAGATGGCTTCTCCCAGTTTCGTCCGTCTCGCTACCTCAAGGGACCTACGCCCCAGCCAGAGCCGGAACTCGGAGAATGCCAGCTCCGCCTTCGCGCGACGCTTCTCGAGGAACTGGTCGTCGGTAATCGTTCCTGCATTCAGCTTCGTACGGAGCCCACGTTCGATCTTGAATACCCTGTTGCAGATCACGATTGCCTCGTCGGCCAGGCCTCCCGGTCCAGCCACCTTCTGGGCGTCCACGAATCTTCGCCTGATATGCGCCCAGCACCCGACATGGATGATGCCATCACGTGATCCGGTCGATGTGTCGCCCTCATAGCCATCCGTCTGCAGATACCCCCTGAAACCATCGAGACTGGTTTCAGGGAAGCCCTTGGCCCCTGTCGGGTGGAAATGGTACAGGCTGATCCGCCTCCGGTCCCGGAAGCCCACCGTCATCCACATGGAGGACATCGCCTGGGCCGCCTGGCATGGTTCATGGAGTACCTGCAGGGTCGTCTCGTCCATCAGGATGACCTCTGAATGCAGGATGTCAGCCCACATGGCATCGATCAGGTCCCCGATGGCCCGCCCCACACCGACGGCCTGCCCTGTACGGTCAGGCGAAGCCTGGGTCTCATTCTTTCTTAGCATACTCTCCTCCCGAGGAACGATCGGTACTTCTCTCCATGACCGCGAATAGGTTTACATACTCCAGAATTGCTCCGATCTCGGCATGTGGTTTCATCAGGTCGAGCTTCTCTGGGCTTGCAGTCGCATGATCCCCTCCGACTGCTCCTTTTCAGAGGCTGAGGCCCTTGCCCTTGGGCACCCGGAACCAGAAGCTGCTCCCCTTCCCCGGTTCGCTCTCCACCCCGATGCTGCCTCCGTGGGCCTCGATGGCGAGCTTGCAGAAGGGCAGACCCAGACCGGTGGAAAAGACGCCCCGGAAAGATGTCGCCGCGACGGAGACCTGGCCGAACTTCTCGAAGATCCGGCCATGGAGGTCCTTGGGGATTCCCGGTCCATGGTCGATCACCTTTGCGAAGACCTCCTCGCTGTCCTGCCCGATCTCAACGCGCACCTTCCCCGACTCGGGCGTGAACTTGAGGGCATTGGTGAGGAGGTTCTGGAAAACGCGGAAAAGGATGTCCCGATCGACGAGAGCAGGAATCAAACCGGAAGCCGCCAAGGTGAGTATGCGCTCCCCCGCGTAGGCCCGCTGGGAGGCGAGGGCATCCTCGGCGACCTGGGCTACGTCAACCTTGGCGAGGCGCAGCTGCATCCGCCCCGCCTCGAGCTTGTTGACGTCCAGGATGGAGGTCACACTCTGGAGCAGCCAATTGGTCGATTTGTGCATTTCCTCGAGCAGTTCGAGCGAAGTGGGCGACAGGAGACTCCGGGCCTCGGCGAGGACGAAGTCAAAGGTGCCTGCTATCCCACCGAGGGGCCCCCGAAGGTCATGGACGAGCATGTGCACGAGGCTGTCCCGCAGTTTCTCGAGTTCGAGGAGCTTTTCGTAGCTCTCACGGAGTTTTCTCTCCTCCTGCAGGAGCCTCACATGGACGGCCACACGTGCGATCACCTCCTCGGCCGAGAAGGGCTTGGACACGTAGTCGATGCCGCCGACCTCAAAGGCCTTTACCCTGTTCTCTGGCTCGACGTAGGCGCTCAGGAAAATGACGGGAATCTTCGCGAGCCGGACATCCCGTTTGAGGGTCCTGCAGACCTCGTAGCCGTCCATGCCGGGCATCTGGATATCAAGGAGGATGAGGTCGGGAGGACTGGCAGCCGCCGACTGCAGGGCGAATTCGCCGTCGGAAACCGGCCGGGAGCGGTACCCGCCTTCCTTGATTATCGTGGAGAGGAGATCCAGTGTCTCGGGCGTGTCATCCACGATCATGATGCTCGCAGCCTTGCCGTCTTTCATGCTGGCCCTGCCTTGTTGAGCTCCTCGAATATCGCCTCGAAGTCTGCGGCCTGTGCGGTGAAGGCGGCGAGGACACGGGGGTCGAGGTGCCGGGGTTCGCTGCGTCCGTCGCCTTTGGTGATTATGTCGAAGGTCGTGGCGGCGTCGAAGGCCGGCTTGTAGGGCCTCTTGTTCCGCAGGGCGTCGTACTGGTCGGCGACTATCAGGATCCTCGCGGGGAGCGGTATGGCTTCTCCCCTGAGCCCCTGGGGATAGATAGCCCGAGCCGTCGTAACGCTCGTGATGGGAGCACGCCATCTCCATGCCCATCCGCACGAAGGCGTTTCTCGGGTAGGCATCGAAGACGGTAGAAAGCGTTTTCGCACCGAGGGTCGTGTGGGTCTTCATTGTGTCGAATTCCCCTTCCGTCAGTTTCCCGGGCTTGAGGAGGATGGCATCCGGTATCGCAACCTTGCCGATGTCATGGAGGGCGCTCGCGTAGAAGATGTTCTCGAGAAAGCCCCTGTCGATGAGGCCCCCGACTCCCCCTTCTGCGGCCAGGCTCTCGGCGAGGGAACGGCAGTAGCGCTGGACCCGGAGGATGTGCGCGCCGGTGTCATCGTCGCGGGATTCGGAGAGCTTGGCGAGGGCGAGGATGGTCGCGACCTGCGACTCCGAGATCTCCGTGACCTGGGAAGCGACTATGTCCTCCAGGCTGTGGTTGATGCGGTCGAGCTCGACCTGGAGCCGCCTGATCTTGAGGTGGGTCGCGACCCTCGCGCTGACCTCCTCGGCCTGGAAGGGCTTGGTCACGTAATCGACGGCGCCAGCCTGGAAGCCCCGCAGCTTGTCCTGGGTCTCGCTGTTGGCGCTGAGAAAAAGGATGGGGATAGCGGCGAGGGCCGGATCCTTCTTGAACTCGAGGCAGACCTCGTAACCGTTCATTCCTGGCATGTTGATGTCGAGGAGGACGAGTTCGGGCGACTCCCGCCGGGCGACGTCGAGGGCCATCCCGCCATCGAGGACCGGACGCACCCGGTGACCGAGATTCGCGAGCAGGTGCACGAGGATATCGAGATTTGCCGGGACGTCGTCGACGGCCAGTATGTAGCCGGAAGTTTTCTCCATGTTCATCGCCATTCCCCCTCTCCGTTTTCAATGAGTGTGATCAGCCCCCGGTACTCAAAGCCCTTCGCGAGACGGCGTATCTCAAAGGCGACCCCGGCTTGCTTGCCCTCGATATCGCCAGCCAGGGCGAGGATGCGCTCGATGTCGGCGCAGAGGGCTGCCTCGCGGAGGCCTGCGCGAAGCGCCTCCGGCAGGGCGGCTACGTCCGCGCAGAAGTCGACCTGAGTCAGGACAGGTTTTTCGGGGAACTTCAGGGCTGCGGCGGTTCGAGGGGCGGTCGCAGAGGCCTCGCCCCTACCGACCGGCAGTTCCAGGCGAAAGGTCGATCCCCTGCCGCTCTGGCTGGTCATCGCGAGGCTGCCGCCCATCAGTTCGATGAACCTGCGCCCTAGGGCAAGGGCGAGCCCGGTCCGCGACTTGTCCCCAAAACCGCTGGCAGGCCGCGACATGGCCTCGAAAATTCTTTCCGCCTCTTCGTTCGTGAAGCCAGAACCTGAGTCCTCCACCTCAACAACGAGGCGGAGAGAGGCGACCGTGGTCGCGACGGCGTTCTCGACCGTGGTCCTGTCTGGCAGGATGGCTGCCCTGAGACTCACGCGCCCCCGTTCCGTGGCGATGATCGCGTTGTCGAGGAGCTGCCGGAGGATGCTGGAGAGCCTGGCGACGTCGCTCACCACGAAACAGGCCTCGGGCAGAGACAGTTCCACGAGGAGGTCAAGGCCCCTGGCGTCACAGCTCTGACGCGCGGACATGGCGAGGTCGTCCAGCGTTGCCCGGAGATCGAAGCTTGACTTTTCCACGGCAAGCGGGCTGGCCTCGAGCCTGGAATAGTCCATGAGCTCGGTGACCATGCCGAGGAGCTGATCACCCGCTCCATAGATAGTGGACAGCATCTCCCGCTGTCCCTCCGTAAGGGAGCTGCCACGGCCGAGGAGCTGGGAATTGCCCATGATCGCGTTGAGCGCTGTGCGGAACTCGTGGGAAATGTTATTGAAGAAGAGGCTCGTGGCGCGGTTGGCGGACTCGGCCTCGATCCGTGCCAGGACAAGGGACGCATTGCTGGATTGGAGCTCCGCGAGCTGGACCTTTATAGTTTCGAAGGCGCTGGCGAGTTCCTCACCGAGCATGTTGAAGCCCGCAGCCATCGCGTCGTAGACGCTGTCGTCGCCCTTCATGTGCGCCGGATGCGTGAAGTCGAGCTGGGCCAGGGCAACGATGGATTCGAGCAGTTTGTCCGTGCGACCTTGTGCCTCGATGAGCGATTGCCGGGCGCTGCGCTCCAGAGCGCTGATTTCGTCGTGGTTGCGATGGTTGCCCCAGGCGATGAGCATCGCGAGAATCCCTATGACTGAAAGGGAAAAAACGCTTCCCGGCGTCACCAGCGTGGATATCGACGGAAAGAAAAACGAGAAAAGGAAAAAGGCACAGATTTGGGCGGCCGCGACCGCGATGGTGCCGGGGATCGACAGGAATATGCTGGACAGCATGATGGGGATGGCCAGATAGCGCAAAGACTCATCATCGTAATGAAGCGCCAACATTATGAAAAGACCAGCCGAAAGTGAGACCAAGGTCAATCCGAACGCGAGGTCGCTGTGTCGTGTCCGGCTGAGGCTATATGCAACCGCAATCACTGCCGCCGCCGGCATGCCGGGCAAAGAACTGGATTTTGAAATACCCAACCAGACGAGGATCATCGCCAGGAAGCACAGGGTGAAGAGTCCCAGCAACAACGCGGTGAGAGTGCGGGCGCGCTCGCGTTTCCTGCCGGTGAGGGACGCGTGCGGCTCGGTAAACCAATCCCAGAGTGCTGCGGCAGGGGTCACGATGCCCTGAAGGATCATACGTAGCCTTTCAGCCATTCAAGGGCCTGGTTTTCTTGTTCGAATAGGCGCGCCGGTATATCCGGCTTGTTGATACCGATCAGGAAAGATCCCAGGACGCGGCTGAAAGGCGAATGGACGAGGAAGCCCACGGCGCTGTTAAAGGATGCGCCGGTCTTCTCAAAGACCCGCCTCGCGTCGCGAGAGACAGACTTGGAGGCCCTGAGGTCCACCAGGATTGGACTGCGGAGGCCCCCGTTCAGGGCCAATCCTGCCGCGATGAGATCCGCGGCGTCGGCGCCTTTCACATCTTGTCCTGGCTTGCCAGTGGCTCGGAGGATACCATCCTCACCCAGCCAGATGACCGTGCTCGCGGTCTCGCACTTCTCATGGCTCATAGAAAGGTCCTAAGCCATTCCAGGGCCTCCTCCTCGTCGGTGAACAGGCGGAAGGATTTGGCCGGATTGGTCAGCAGGATGACGAAATTGGCGACTATCCAGCTGAAAGCGGACTCGACGAGGAGGGCCGTGGCCACATTAAAAGCCGCTGTGTCCTTGGCGTAGGCCAAGCGGGTTTCGCGCGGCAGGGTCCTGACCTTGCGCACATCCACAAAGACGGGCAGCAAACGCCCGGCTGCCAGGCGCTCCAAAGCGTCGATGTTCTCCTTGGCGGTGGCAAGGGTATCTTCCGGGCTGGAAGATTTGACAAGGCCGTGCAGGATTCCATCCGCACTCAGACGCCAGATCACGGTAGCTGTCTCGATGACCTCAGGGTCTATGGGCATTGTCATTTTCCTTCGCCCTCGCAGAGGGCTATCAGTCTCTTGTATTCGAAGCCCGCCGCGAGCCTGCGAACTTCTCCCGCGATCTCGGAATTCCGCTCTTCGAGGCCCGCGGCCAGGGAGACAATCAGCTCACGGTCGGCGTCGAGTGCGGCTTCACGCAAGCCTTCGGCGACGTCCCTGGGCAGGGTGGACAGCGCCTCCCGGAACCTGCTCTCGGAAACGCGCGGCGCTAGGGCAGGCGCTTCCTCCCCTTCTCCTACGTAGCGATACCGGACAGCGAGGAGGGCACGCATCTTTTCGAAGAGCAACTCCTCGCGGAAGGGCTTGGAGAGGAAGTCGTCGGCGCCTGCCTCGACGGCGGCCAGGCGGTCCTCCTCGAAAGCGCTCGCGGTCACGGCGATGATCTTGACCGCCGCACCGCCGACAGCGGCACGGATGCAGCGGATGGCCTCGGCCCCCGCCATTTCCGGCATCCGCATGTCCATGAGGACGAGCCGGGGCTGCCATTCCCTGAAGGCGAGCAGCGCCTTCTTCCCGTCCTCAACCGTCCTGGTCTCGAAGCCTACCGCGCCAAGCAGCTCCTTGAGGAAGTTCCGGTTGTCCGCCTGGTCATCGGCAATGAGGATCCGGCACTGTTCCTGACCGCTCTCGAGGGCAGTGACGGCCCGGAAAGCGGCCTGTTTTTCGGCCGGCATCGTGTAACCCACGCTGATCGGCAGCTCGAGGCGAAAGACGCTGCCCTTGCCGAGCTGGCTCTTCGCCTCGAGGCTGCCCCCCATGAGCGTGGCGAACTTCCGGCTGATGGCCAAGCCCAGCCCTGTGCCGCTCTTCGACTTCTTCCCGCTCTCGGTCTGCTCGAAGACCTTGAAGAGCCTGTCCATCTCCTCCTCCGCGATCCCCGGCCCGGAGTCTTCGACCTCCACGATCAGGCGGGGGGCCTTCCCCTCGCCTGGCGTCATCTTCACTCGGAGCGCAACGCCGCCCCGCTCCGTGAACTTCACCGCGTTGGAAAGGAGGTTCTGAAGGATCTGCCTGAGCTTGGACTCGTCGCTCATCACGATGCAGGCGGAGGCCAGAGACGACTCCACCAAGAGGCGGAGATTCTTCGACTCGAAGCGCAGGCGGAAGGCATCCTCAAGGTCGCCCAGCATGGAGCAAAGGTCGAAGGTCGTTGGCGCAAGGGAGGTCCGGCCCGCCTCGATCTTGGAGTATTCGAGGATGTCGGAGATCAGGCCCAGAAGGTGCTCCCCGCTCCGGATGATCGTGCCCACCATCTGACCCTGCTTCTCGGTGAGGTCCGGTTCACGGCGGAGAAGCTGGGAAAAGCCCAGGATGGCGTTCATCGGCGTGCGGATCTCATGGGACATGCTGGCCAGGAAGGTGCTCTTGGCCTGGCTGGCGGCATTGGCGAGGTCGCGCGCCGATCCCAGCTCGGCGGTGCGCATCGTGATGCGTCGTTCAAGATCTTCGTTGAGATTGACGATATGGGATTTCGATTTTTCCAGTTCCCTATTGGTAACAATTAATTTGTCTTCGACCTTCTTGCGCTCGTTGATGTCCTTGATGACCCCGTCGTAGGACAGGAGGATCCCATTGATATCGTGTTTGGCGATGGGCGTATCACTCACCCACCTGACTTCCCCATCCTTCCTGACGATGCGATGCTCGAGGGTGGCAACCTTCCCTCCGGCTATGATGGCTTCGGCCTGGGCGGAGACCATGGGGCGATCTTCCTCGGGGACGATCGTGAGCCAGAGCCAGGGGTCCCTTCCGAATTCCTCCGAAGAATAGCCGGTCACCGACTCGCAGCCGAGGCTGTGCGTCGTTTCAACAGCCCTTCCCTGGTCGAGGCGCACGGAGTAGAGATAATCGCTCAGGCCGTGGCTGATCCGCCGGTAGCGTTCCTCGCTTTCCCCGAGCGCTTCTCCCGCTTTTTTGGACTCGGTGATATCCTGGATCTGGGAGATGAAGTGCAAGGGTAGCTTCCTCTTGTCCCGCACGAGCGAGACGTTCAGGAGAGCCCAGACGACCTGGCCCGACTTGCGGATGTACCGCTTTTCCATCCTGTATGACGAGATCTCGCCGGACAACATGCGTTGCACGAAATCCAAGTCTCTTTCGAGATCGTCTGGATGGGTTATTGCCTGGAAGTTCCTGGCCAGCATCTCGTCCTTGGGGTATCCCAGTATCAAGGACAGCGCGCCATTGACACTGACAAAGCGGCCGTTCGGAGCCACCAGCGCCATTCCGATCGCGGCATCCTCGAAGGCGCTTCGGAAGCATTCCTCGCTGAGCCTGAGTTCCGCAGTCCTGACCTTGACGAGCTCCCCCGCCCGGCGCCGCTCCTCGGTGAGTTCCCGTCGGAGCGCATCGAGTTCCAGAAAGAACCTGACCTTGCTCAGGAGGACAATCGGGTTGCAGGGCTTGACGATATAGTCGACCGCTCCAGCCTTGTAGCCTTCGAACATCCGCTCTTCGGCGCCGTAGGCGGCTGTAAGAAAAATGATGGGGGTGTGTCGCGTCCGCTCGTCGCCCCGCATGAGTTCGGCCATCTCGAAGCCATCAATGCACGGCATCTGCACGTCGAGGATGACGACGGCAAAGTCGTGGTCCAGCGTCGCCGCCAGGGCCGCGTTGCCGTCGCCCGCCTCGATGACCGCGACCTCCAGCTCGGCCAGGGTCTGTCTGAGTGCAAAGAGGTTCAAGGGATTGTCGTCGAC
>JBAXTA010000154.1:0-10533 GCA_037130415.1 Spirochaetota bacterium | reverse complement strand
AGGGTGCGGGTGCCTTCGCCTTCTACAAGGCCATCGCCCTCCTGCAGACAGCTGCGGCGAAGGAGGATCTGGCTCCCATAGGAGCCCTCCTCGATCAGGCCGAAGCGCGGCTCAGGAAGGTCCTGCCCGCCGAATCGGAGGCCTTCTCCACGATAGCCAGCCTTCGGGAGCGCCTCGTCGGCATGCTCGCGGGCGAGCCACCGGCGCAGCAGTGAGGGTTATCGTCGTAGTTGGGATGATCTAGCCTTCGGGCCTTCGGGATCGCCCCCGTCCTGGCTCCTTAGCGGGTCGTTTGGTGAACCAGGTCGCGCGCAAGCACGCAGGCCCCGTGGGCCGAGTCCGCTGCGGCCGGCACAATTTCGAGGTCGGGTATGCTGCGCGCCAGGAGGGCCTTCGTCGCCTCCCTGAGCCTCGTGTCCGACTCGATGAGGCCGCCCCGGAAGGCTGCCCGCCTGCTTCCCATCGCAGGACCGATGCGCAGATAGACGGACTCCACGAGACCCGCCAGGGCAGCGGCCGCCTGGTCAAAGAGGTCGAGGGCGAGGGCATCCCCCTCGTCGCGCCGTGCGCCCACCACACGGGCAAACTTTGATATCAGCGCCTTGTCGAGGCCACCGTACACAAAGGGAATCAAGTCGGTGATCTCCGCCAGACCGAAAAAGCCCAGGGCGTCCTCCAGGAGGGTGGTCCGGAGGTCGCGGCGCTCGGAGGAGCGCATCGAGCGGCAGATCGCGTCGAAGGCTATGCGCCAGGCCGAACCCTCGTCCCCGAGGAGATGTCCCCATCCGCCCGCCCGCACCTGCGTACCGTCGCGGGCCCGCGCCAGGGCGATCGAGCCCGTGCCCGAGATCAACAGTATTCCCTCGATATCGTCCAAGGCTCCAGCCAGCGCGGGTTCCGCGTCATTGCCCGCGCCCATGGGGCAGGACAGACCCGATGCCCTTCGGAGGAGTTCCACAAAGGGTGCACGGTCCGCCGCGCGGTCGATGCCGGCAACCCCAGCGAAGCCTGCGACGCAGTCCGATGGCGAAAGCCCTGCCTCCGCCATCGCAGAGGCGAACAATTCCGCGAAGGTCGCCTCGATCTCGAGGCGATCGCGCGCGTTCGGGTTGCTGCTTGCCCCCTCGCGATAGAAAAGCCTGCGCCCCCCGAGATCCTCGATGGCGAGCCTCGAACTTGTCCCGCCGCCGTCTATTCCGAATACATAGCGCATATGTCTCCCGGGCGAGTATGCGAGCCTGCCATCCGATCTGCAAGCCCGAATCGCCAGAGGAAACATTTGCAGTGCACGCTTGAGCGACTCCGTATGGAAGGGTATTGTCGAAGCAGAGCGCGACGAGTTCCACGGAGGCCCCCATGTCCCAGATCGTCATCCACAACGCAGAACTCCTCGCCGGTTACGCCCGCATGGAACGATCCGCCCTCCTGATCGAGGACGGCCTCATTGCCGACGTCTTTTCCGAGCGGCGCTTCGAGCAGAAGCGTTTTCCCTCAGGCACCCAGATCTACGACGCGGGGGGCATCTTCGTGGCCCCCGGACTCATCGACAGCCATATCCACGGTTTCGCCGGCTACGGCACCGAAGACCTTTCCGTCGATGCGATGATCGCCATGTCCGACCACCTCGGCCGCTATGGAGTCACTGCCTTCTGCCCCACGATCTACCCCATGGACGAGGGCGACATGGTCGCTTCAATCAGGGCCGCAGTGGAGGCCATCGGAAAGGAGACGGGAGCCCGCATCATGGGCGTCCATCTCGAGGGCCCCTTCATCTCACCCGAGCGCCTGGGTGTGCAGCGGCCTGAGTTCGTGAAACCCGTAGACCTCGAACTGATGGAGCGCCTCTTCGAAGCCGGCCAGGGCCACATCACGAACATGACCGTCGCTCCCGAACTCAAGGGAATGCGCGAACTCGCCCTCTACTGCATCAAGCGCGGCATCGTGCTCCAGGCCGGCCACACCGACGCCACCTACGAGAACATGCTCGAGGGCATGCAGGCCGGCATCCTCCACTCCACGCACTTCTTCAACGCGATGAGCAGGCTCCATCACCGAGACCCCGGCGCAGTCGGCGCCATCATGATCCACTCCGAGCTCTCCTGCGAGATCATCGCCGACGGCCACCACGTCCATCCCGACCTCATCAAGCTCCTCATGCGCGACAAGCCCGCGAGCAAGGTGGTCCTCGTCACCGACTCCCTCAAGCCCACAGAAGAACACAATTGCCCCCTTTTTGCCAACCGCGAGGAGGTGATCCTCCGTGACGGTGTCTTCCACCGCCTTACCGACGACGTTATCGCCGGCTCCTCCCTGACCATGATGAAGGGCGTCGGCAATATCGTGAGCTGGGGGGTGCCAGTCGAAAACGCGGTCGAGATGGCATCGGCCAATCCCGCGCGCATCCTGGGCCTTGGAAAGAGGGGCCTCCTTGTGCCGGGCTACGAGGCGGACCTCGTCGTGTTCGACAAGGAGTGGAGGGCCATCGCCAGCATGGTGGGTGGAAGGTTTGTGTTAAACGGGTTCTGAACAGGCCTAGTGTCCCTAATCCTCGAGAGGCAAGAGGTCGGCGACCGCGTCCTTTCGTTCCGCTTCGGCTGGCGCTTGATCGGTCCGGGGAGGGGCTGCGGGAGGAGGGGTGTACTCCGGCATGGAGAGGCAGACACGGTTCCTGCCCGAGGCCTTCCCCTTGTAGAGTGCCTCATCCGCCTGCGCGATTATCCAGTCCGGGTCGGCTTCCGGCGGACAGAGGGCTACGCCGACCGTGATGGTAACCGACAGCGACTTCCCCTCGTATTCCCAACAGGCTTTCTCGATCCGCGAACGTATCCGCTCGCCGAGCATCTCCGAGCCCTTCGTATCGGCGTCTCCGAGGACGACCAGGAATTCCTCCCCCCCCCCAGCGGGCGGGAAGGTCGCTCTTGCGCACCGCTTCGGAAAAAACCGAGGCGGTCTGCTCGAGCACATAGTCGCCGCACTCGTGACCGTGGAGGTCGTTGAAGCGCTTGAAGTGATCGATGTCCGCGATGAGGACGGCGATCTTAGTACCATCGCACCGGGCCCGCGAGAGTTCCCTGTCGAGGGCGACGAGGGCGGCGCGCCTGTTGGCGAGACCTGTCAGCGTGTCGGTACTCGCCAGTTCCTTGAGGCGCGCGTTCGTGCGGTCGAGCTCGACGTGGTGGGTCGCCGCGCCGATCACCTTGCCCATCTGATGGCCGAGGTCCTCGAGCAGGGCAATAAGGTCGGAATCCACCGCTGCAGAATCCCTGAACCCCATCGTCAGTGTTCCGACGATGTGTCCGGGCTCCCCGAGCGGGATGCTGCCCAGGGTCCCGATTCCCATCGCCTCGAGGACCTCCCGGTATTCGCCGGGACGATAGCTGTCAATTGCGACGAACTGCGCCTTCGCCTCGCGGAAGACCCTGCCCGTGATACTGCGGTCCAGGTCGGGATTGCTGATGAGGTGGATCGCCCGGTCGGACATGCCGCGATGGCCCACGAGGGTCAGCGCCGTACCCTCGGCGTCGGCGATGAACAGCGACAGCGCATCGATCCTGAGCGTCGACTGGATGAAGTCGAGGATGCGTGGGACAAGCTCATCGAGTTCCACGGCTCCGACTGTTTCGGCAAAGGCGTCGTAGAGGATCTGGAGCTTGTTTCGGCTGCCGCCGATCTCGAGGACCTTGCCGGTCACCTCGCGCTCGAGCCCCGCCATCAGGATCACCAGGAGCGCGAAGTCACTGGCCATGAATATTATCACAATTATTAATAGGGAGAGCGAGTCGATAAGGCCCGCCATCCCATCCGTCAGTGCCGGGCTCGCCCACTCGTAGGCATGGTACAGGCCCCTTGCGAGGAAAAAACAGGAAGCCAGTGCGAAGACGGCAACGATCATCTGGGGGCCTATCGAGATTCGGGAACGACGGGCATGTTTCCGGACCTGCCAGGCTCCCTCGGCGAAAATCAGTGCGATGGCCAGGGAAGTGACAAGGACCCGCAGTCCCCTGCCTGCGGAGAAGGCGGTAAGGAGGGCAAATCCACCCAGTGCCGCCCCCGAAATGGCCGCCCAGCGCCGCACGGGCGGTTTCCCCCCCAGGAGAAGGATGGCCGCATACACAAAGGCTGCGTAGGCCAGCATGCCCAGGCAACTGCTGATGAAGGAAAGGACGTCCTGCTGCACATAGGGCCATAGGAGGCCCAGGCTGAAGAGCAGGACTCCAGCAGCGTTGGCGATGTTCCAGGAATGCAGCTGGAACAGGCTTCGCCGACGCAGGACCACAAAGACGGCAAGACCGAGGACCACAAGGCTGGAGAGCCCTACGACAAGGATCGTCGCAGGATCAAGCATGTTCTTCATCGATCCCAAGTATCGGCTGAAGACAGCCACCTTGCAAGGCAGATGGAAATCCAAGGAGGGAAAACCTCATCCAGGACCCCGTTCCTCGACATATTCGATGCTCTGGTGGCGGAAATAGGTCTCGTAGAGTCCTGAGTAATGGCCCCGCTTTTCAAGGAGTTCCACATGCGTGCCTTCCTCGAGGATCCTGCCCTTGTCGAGGACGATTATCCGGTCGGCAAACCTCACGGTGGACAGGCGGTGGGCGATCACGATAGCGGTGCGACCACGCATGACCGCCTCCAGTCCCTCCTGGATCTGCGCCTCGGTAAAGGGATCCACGCTCGAGGTAGCCTCGTCGAGGATGAAAACCGCAGGATCCTTGAGGAGGACACGGGCCAGGCTGACGAGCTGGCGCTGCCCGAGCGAGATGGCCGATCCCCGGTGACCCGTGGAGCTGGCGAGCCCCTCGGGAAGGTCATCGACCCAGTCTCCGCGGCCGAGCGAGCGTGCCGCCGCCTCGACCTGCGCGTCGCCCGCGTCGGGCCTCGCATAGCGGATGTTCTCGAGCACCGAACCCGGGAACAGGAAGGCGTCCTGCGAGACCAGGCCGATGGATCCTCGTAATTGGTTAAATGGAATCGAGCGGATGTCCCGGCCTCCCAGGACGATGGATCCGCCCTGGAATTCGTAGAAGCGTGCGACAAGCTTGATGACGCTCGACTTGCCCGCCCCCGTGTGGCCGACGATGGCCAGCTTTTCCGCAGGGGCGATGTCGAGGGAAAAGCCATCGAGGACCCTTTCCTTGCTCGAGTAGGCAAAATCCACCCCGGAAAAGCGGATTCCCAGGCCGGCCCCATCCTTCCGGCCACCGACCAGAGGCGCTGGCATGGCAGTTGGCACAGCTTCCGGCACCTCGGTCGCAGACACGGTCGCGCCTGCAGGCTCCGGGACGAGTTGCCTGACCTTCGGTTCGCGGTCAATCAGCGAAAAGACGCGTTCGGCCGCCGCAAAGCCGTCCTGCAACTGGCTCCAGAAGCTCGCGATGTTGAGGAGGGGCCACCAGAAATAGCCCACAGCCTGCATGAAGAGGAACCACTGGCCAAGGCTGAGCGTCCCGTCGCGCACGGCGGAGGCCCCGAACCAGACAAGGAGGCCGTTGCCCCCGCCCGAGGCGATCCCGACGATCGGCAGTATCAGCACCATGGTGACGCCGCGCCTGAGGTGGAAGCGGTAGGACAGCTGGTTGTCGGCGGCGAAGGCCCCGTAGAGGAAGCGCTCGCGCCTGAAGCCCTTGGCCACAGATATGCCCGCGATGGACTCCTGGATGCGCGCATTCACCTGGGCAGTCACCCGCTTGGCGTTCCTCGTCACGAAGCGGGCAAAGCCCCTGAAGGAGAGCGCCAGGGCGATGGCAGCGGGGGCCATGGCCAGAAGCATGAGGGAGAGCCTCCAGCTTATGGATGTAAGATACGCGAAGAATACGACAACGAGTATTATCTGCGAGAGGAAGTCGACGACAAGGCCAATGACCCCTGCGAAATCCTCGGTGTCCGTCGTGACGCGGCTTACGACGCGGCCCGAGGAATTCTCGTCGTAGAAGGAAAGGTCGTGGGACAGCGCGCGTTCGAAGGCGTCGGAGCGGAGGCGGAGGATGGTTTCGCCCACGGTGCGACCCGTGAGGTATTGCCGTGCGTAGTTCAGCAGCCACTCAAGTACGCCGAAGGCGCCTACGGCCAGCGCCAGCAATGCGATGTTCGAGGCCACTGGGCCCGGTTTCGCAGCGGCGTCGAGCGAGCGCGAGATGACGACCTGCGCCGCGAACTCCGAGAGGGCTGCGGCCGCCAATGCGAGACCGACTGCCGCCAGCCTTCCGCGCGAAGGCCTGAAATACGCCCCGATCCGCGAGAGCAGGGCCCTGTCTGAGTACTGCCTGTCGTAGGCCTCGCTGTCGAGGCCGTCCATCAGCCAGCCCATGTCACTTCCCCTCCGCGCTGCGCGCAAAGAGGCGGCGGTAATCCGCAGAGCGCTCCAGGAGTTCCTCGTGCGTTCCCGCCGCGGCGAGCCTGCCTCCCTCGAGGAGGAGTATCCGGTCAGCCCATCGTATCTGCGACAATCTATGCGTTATGAGAAAGGTTGTCCTCCCCTCTCCCGCGCGGCGCATGGCCTTCTGGATCCCGTCCTCCGTTTGCGAATCAACCGAACTGGTTGAATCGTCGAGAAGGAGTATGCGCGGATCCGCCAGGAAGGCCCGAGCTATGGCGATGCGCTGCTTCTGCCCGCCGGAGAGGGTCACGCCACGGTCGCCGACCTCGGTATCGTAGCCCTTCTCGAAGGAGACGATGAAGTCGTGGGCCTGGGCCTCCCGGGCCGCCGCCTCGACGCGGTCCGGACCAACATCGTCCCGTGAAAAGGAGATGTTTTCGCGGATGGAGCGGCTGTACAGGAAGACATCCTGCTCGACGGCCGCGATCTGCGAGCGGAGGCTCTCGAGGTTCCAGTCGCGGACATCGACGCCGTCCACGAGGACCGAGCCGCCAGTCGCGTCGAAGATCCGCGCCACCAGCCGCGCAAGGCTGGTCTTGCCCGAGCCTGTCCTGCCGACGATCGCGACGGTCTGCCCCGGTTCGACCGTGAAGTTCAGGTCGCGCAGTACCTGCGGGCCTTCCTTCCCTCCGAAGGAAAAGGACACGCCCCTGAACTCCACGTGCCCCTCGATCCTCGCGGACCTTCCCGCCGGATTCTCGTCAAGGTCGGTGCGCGCCGTGATCACCTCGAGGATGCGGCCGGCGCTCGAAAGGCCCAATTGCAGTAAATTGAAGGAAAAGATCGAGATGAAGGTCGTCATCCTGAAGGCATTCCAGAGCATGATGAAACCGATGGCCTGGCCGACGGTGATGATCCCCGCGTGCCAGAGCGTCACCGCGTGGAAGAAGGCCGCGGCCCATGCTACCGCGAAGGCCAGGAGGGGCCAGTAGCGCCCCTCGACGCGGGCGACCTTGACGTAGAGATCGCGGAGCTTGCCAGCCTGGGCGGCGAAGCGCCCGAGTTCCCGGCCCTCGCCCAGGTTCGCCTTGACCGTCTCGATGCCCTCGAGGGCGTCGGCGAGTCCCGAATTCAGGCCTCCGAAGGCCTCGCGCTGTGCCCCCGTGAGAGGGTTGAGGGTCCGGTTGTAGAGGGCCACGGTCACGATCAAGGTAATTATGAACAGCAGCGGGACGAGGAGGAGCCTCGGGTTGATGAGGGCCACCATCACAAGGGGTACGATGGTCATGACCACCTGGTCCATGATGAGCATGACGCCGGGCGAGAACATCAGGTTGAGGTAGTGCACGTCGTTCGTGGATCTCGCCATGAGGTCTCCGACCTTCTGGCTCGAATGCCAGGTCTGGCTCTTCCCCAGGAGCGATGCGTAAAGCTCGGCCCGTGAATCACGCTCGACCCGCTGCGCCAGAAGCTCGAAGGAAAGGTTGCGCGCGATTCCTGAAATGCCCTGCATGAAGGCTGCCCCCACGATAAGGAGGACCACTCCGAGCAGATCCCGCTGGACCCAATGAGGCTTCGCCAGGAGGTCAAAGCCCGACCCGATGAGGACCTGGAGCCCTGAGTAGCCGATGTTGTTTGTCACGTCGAAGGCCAGGGCCAGGAGGGGAAGCCAGGCGTAGCGCCGCACATGGGAGACAATCCAGCGTGCAGGGCTCCGTGTATCATAGCGATAGGCGTCAGCGGCGCGGAATTCAGTGGAGTGTTCTCTCATCGTGACCTCGGGGAAAGTCTAGTGGATGGAAGGGAGGCTGTCGATGAGGGCAGGACTTTGCGCGAAGCCTGTTGGCCTCAAGGGGCCGCGCGTTCTATGCTGGGTGGATCGTGAGGAGAGTACTTTGAAAACAGTTGACAACACAGGCATCATGGCCACCATCGAAGCCAGGGCCTCCGAATATGACGCTATTGCGAAGGACATATGGGAGCATCCGGAGCTCTCGCACGAGGAGGAGCGCTCCTCTGCAATCTATCGGAAACGGCTGGCTTCGCGCGGCTTTGCCGTGACCGAATATCCCGAAATGCCTTACTCCTTCGTGGCCGAGCGCGGAGCCGGCGATCCTGTCATTGCGATCATGGGCGAATACGACGCACTGCCTTCGATGTCGCAGGCCTGCACCCCTCATCAGGAGCCCCTCCTCGCAGGCGGACCAGGACACGCCTGCGGCCACAACCTCCTGGGTACCGGGTCCCTCGCCGCAGCGGAGGCGCTCGCAGAGGCCCTCGCCCAAGGCGGCATCCCCGGCAGGGTGCGCTTCTACGGCTGCCCCGCCGAGGAATCCCTCGGGCGGATACCCCTGGTCAAGGCAGGCCGCTTCGACGATGTCGACATCGCACTCACCTGGCATCCGGCCGACGTCAACACGCCGCACCGCTACACTTCGAGCGCAAACCTCTCGATCGTGTTTTCCTTCACCGGCCGCGCCAGCCACGCTGCCATGGCGCCCCAGGCCGGCCGCTCGGCCCTCGACGCAGTCCAGCTCTTCAACCTCTCCCTGGAGTTCATGCGCGAGCACCTGCCCCGGGGAACCCTTCTGCATTATGTCATTTCCGACGGAGGGGCCAAGCCCAACATCGTCCCTGCCAACGCAGCCACCTGGCTCTACATCCGCGCCCCCCGCGCCACAGACCTGCGCGAGGTCATCAAGCGCATCATGAAGGCAGCGAAGGGCGCCACCCTGATGACCGAGACCTCGGTGGAGCACCGGATACTGGCTGGAAAGTGCGACTACATCCCCAACGACGTGATACAGGACACAATGCTGCATTTCATGGGAAGCCTGAGCCTCCCCGTTCCCGACGCTGATGAGCTCGCCTTCGCCCGGGCCCTCCAGGCTACTGTGGCACGGAACGACCGCCAGGCGACCCTCACGCCAATCGATGCGCCAATATCGCTGCTGACCGATCCCATCCATTCCCGGCTCGGGGACTTCGGGAGGGGCTGCAGGATCGGGGGCTCCCTCGACACCGGCGACGTTTCCTACGTCGTCCCCACCGGCCAGCTCAATTCGGCCACCTGGCCCCTGGGCGTCGGAGCGCACACCTGGCAGTCGGCTGCGGCCTCGGGCTCGACCTGGGCCTTCAAGGCCATGCGCTGGGCGGCCGCTTCGATGGCGGCGACCGGGCTGGCCTTTGCCCTCGACCCGAGGCTTGTCGCGAGGGCCAGACGCGAGCACGCGAAGGGGAAGAAGCCCTATAGGTCCACGATGGATTTATGAGGACTTGGTTGATATTTCAGGCTCTCAAGCAAAGGTTTCCAAACTAATGTTCTCCTGAACCTGATCGTGGGCAGTGAGGAGATACTTCCAGGGCTTCTTGCCGAAGGTCCGGTTGTATTCAGTGGCATGGAGGCACCATTGCTCGGCAGCCTTCCGTTTTGCCAGGACTATTGCGTCCTTTAGTTCGCTGCGGGCCTTTGTTTCGGCCATGTAGATGGCTTTTTGTGTTTCAGCCACGAAGTCAGGAATATATTCACAGTGCTGTTGACCATCCTGGTAGATGATCTGAAACTGACCCCTGGCTGGTTTGAACCATTTCTCTGCCTCACGATCAAGCAGGATTGAGAAACGCCGTTCAGTGTCAGAGTCGAATTTCACAGCAGGATAGAGGCAACGCTGATATCCGGTAAAGAGGATGCGTCCTATCTTGGACTTTTCGAAATCTGTCCGTCGATAGTCCAAGGATTCGAGGCCTGTCTCAACGAGGTTCGCACTCTTCCTGAGGGGGGTAAAGCCTCTGCTTACCTTGACTTCAAAGCCAGTGTCCGAAACGGACCGGTGCTCGCGCATCTGTGCGGCGATGAAGGCGACGAGGTCGTTTTGGTGGTACCGAAGGACATTGCGTACCTCGTCCGCGCCTCCCAGATAGGAACGGAGATGGTTGACTACTTGGCTGGCCAAATCGTAGAGGAAATCGGCGTGCTCGTCGTAGCTGATGTCAGGCTGATCGATGAGTCCCCGAACAAGATAGTCCTCAAGACGGGACTCTGCGCCCGCAGCCTTTTTGAAGGACAGGACCTTTTGCTCGTTAGTCCGGAGGAATTGCATGAGGAGGTCACGGGCTACAGGTTGGTAGTGAATGCTCGCCACATTGAGCGTGAAGTATTCTGTTCCCCGCCCGGCAAAATTTCCTCTTTCTTCCCCAACGTGCCAGAATAACGT
>JBAXTA010000153.1:0-10539 GCA_037130415.1 Spirochaetota bacterium | reverse complement strand
AGCGGACCAGCATCCGTGCGGCCCGCAGCTCCGTCTCCTCCATATCCCGGTGAGGCACCGTCCGATAGCCGACGACGATGTTCACGAGCTTCATCAGCTCCCCTGTGTTGTTGGCGTGGAAATCGAGGGCCAGCGCAATGGGAATGCCGAAGCCGCAGCGTTCGCGGACCAGACGCAGGAGGGCCAGCTCGCCAGAACCCAGGTTTTCCACCTCAAGGGCGCCGTGGAGATAGAGCCAGATGCCATCCACCCTGCTCGTCGGTATCAGGGACACGAGTTCCTCCGCAAGGCCGAGAAAATCGGCCTCGCGCAAGCGCCCACCGGGCACGGCATTCGCGTAAAGGGTCGGAACCAGCTCGGCTCCACAGGACAGGAAGTACTCCGACACCGAAACCCTGGGCAGCATCTCCACGCCCTTGAAGACGGTGAAGTCCCCGCGCGTGCTGGGGCGCGAAGTCAAGGTGTTCGACTCCTGCTGCAAGGAACCAACGACGATCCGCATTACCCTTACTATCTCCCTGAGTGTTGATACGTGAAGGCTTCGATCATGGCGAGTATGTTCTCAGCCGGAACGTCCGAAGGCACGTCGTGGGTCGGGGCCGCGATGAAGCCGCCGTTCCTCCCCATGATCTCCATGATTTCCCTGGTCGTCGACCGTACCTCCGCCGGCGACGCACGCGGCAGGAGGGTCTGGGTGCTGATGCCACCCAGGAATGCAAGCTTGCCGCCGAATTGCCTTTTGATTTCCCTGATGTCGTAGACCTCCGGCTGGAATGTGTCATAGACATCCAGCCCCATTTCGATGAGGTCGGGGAAGAGATCGGCGATTTTCCCACAGGAATGAAGGATGGTGAATTTACCGCATTCCCTGCTGTGCTCGATGAGCCTTGCGATGCGCGGGCCGATCAGTTTTTTCCAGACCGCCCTGCTCATGATGAGTCCGGTTTGCTGACCCCAATCATCCCCCAGGAAAAAGGCATCGAAATCGTCGCTGGCCTTCCTCGCAAGATCCATGGCGCGGATATCGTAGTCCACTATCAGGTCAAACAGATCTGTCACGAAGTCTTCTTCCAGCAGCATGTCCATGAGGAGGTTCTCGATTCCACGCATCGACCATGCCCGCTCGTAAAGGGTGAAACCGACGGTGACCGCGCGGAATCTGTCCCATGTACCTTCAGTGAGGCGAGCCACCTGCATCCCTATTTCAAGCCCCTTGGGCACCGGCAACTCGAAGGCATCCAGAACAGGCGCTTTCAGGATGCTTTCGCGGGGGAGGCCGATGTCGGATCCATCCCGCCTGTCCCATACAACGCCGAACTCGTCGCGGAACAATCCCTTCTCGACTTCCGTCGCAAAGTCCATGCATCGTGCGATTTCGATATGGTTTCCGAAATGCCTTTCGGGATCCTCGATGCCGGTATGTGCCACGACGATCTCGCGCTCAGCCCCGGTGAACCGCAGGTGGTAGGGTACAAAGTCGGTTTCCTGATGACGGATCGCGGCGATCACGCGTTCCCTCCCGTTCACGTGCCGTTCCCAGGGTGGTCGGAGGATCCAATCGCCGGGAATGCGGATCCCGGCATCCTCATGAGCGCTCCCGGCGCATCGTGGCGCGACGCCTCGTCATGAACAGGTCGAACATGACGACAAGGATGAGCACCAGGCCCTTCACGAGGTTCTGGTAGTAGGCCTGGAGCCCCATGTAGATGAGGGCCTTGTAGAGCACCACGATCACGAACATGCCCAGCGCCGTCCGGATGGCGTTTCCTGCCCCTCCGGAAAGGCGCGTTCCGCCGATGACCGTGGCTGCTACGCAGGTGAGGGCCAGGTCCGTCCCGTACATGGTGGAACCGGCGCGGAGCTGGGCGACGAGCATGATGCCCGCGATGCTGCACAGGAGCCCCATGATCGAGAAGGCCGCTGTCTTCTGTCGTGACGTGTCGATGCCGGCGAGGCGGGCAACTTCGGGATTTCCACCGGTTGCGTAGAACCGCCTGCCGAAGTTGGTGTAGGCCAGGATAATCGATATCGCCACCAGGACGAAGAGGTAAATGTAGAAAAGGGAAGAGAGGCCAAGGAACTCGGCTGAGCCGAGCGCCTTGATGAAGGGATGCTGTGTGCTCACCATCTTTCCGCCGGTGAAAACGAGGCAGAGGCCCCGGATCATCGTCATGGTTCCGAGCGTCGCAATGAAGGAATTGATGCGGAAGCGGGTGACGATAAGTCCGTTGACAGTCCCGAGGACCAGGCCTGAGGCAAGGGTCACGATGGCGGAGACGAGGAAGTTCCCCGTCGAGTTGAGGAGGGTGACGAAAAGTATCTGCGCCCACATGTACTGGGACGAGGCGCTCAGGTCGAACTCGCCGGAAATGATCAGTATTGTCATGCCGCAGGCGACAACACCGTAGATCGACACATCTATGAGGATATTCTGGATGTTCCACCAGGCGAGGAAGGATGGCTTGACGAAGGCCATGAATATGACGAAGGCGACCAGGAGGAAGAGGACGGTCTGGTCCAGGAGCAGTTCCAGGGGATGGGCTTCCCGCGTTTTGTCCCTCTTCATCTTGCCGTCTCCCTCTGTCCAGCCGATTTGTTCCACATGTCGAGTCCCACCGCTATCACTATGATGGCCCCGCGGAACAGGAGCTGGGCGTTGGCGTCGACCCCCATCACGTTCAGGGCATTGCCCAGCACGCTGAGCACGAGGACTCCCAGTATCGTGTTGACGATGCCCCCCGTGCCGCCTGACTGGCTGGTGCCGCCCACAACGACAGCGGCGATCGCCTCCAGCTCGTAGCCGGTTCCCTGGAGGGGGGACGCTGAGTAGACCCTGGAGCTCACGATGATCGAGGCCAGGCCCGCACAGATGCCGCAGATCCCGTAGGTAAGCACGCGGAGCCTGCTGACCTTGATGCCCGACATCCTTGCACAGTCCATGTTCGCGCCGATGAAGGAGATCTGCTTTCCGAAGCCTGTATGGACAAGCGCCATGTGCATCACCGCCGCCAGGACGAGGAGACAGAGTATGGGCGCCAAGCCAGAGCTCAGGCCCTGGTAGATGCCCGTACCGAAGGCCCCGGGTATGAACTGCCCACCGGTATACAGGAGGGCCAGGGATGCCACGACGATCTGCATGCCATAGGTGATGATGAAGGTCTCTCCCAGCTTCCCGTTGAAGGCAACGATGAGCGAACCGTTGACGATTCCTATGACGAAGCCAACGGCCACGACCGCCAGGATGGCTACGAGGGCGATCCCGTCGGAGGCGTCTGCCTGGCCGAAGCGGTTCATGATGCCCACCGCCACAAGGGAGCAGAGCGAGACTACCGCCCCTACCGACAGATCCATGCCGCCGGTCATCATAACGAAGGTGACTCCGAGGCAGACTATCCCGATCGGTGAAGCCTGGCGAAGTATGTTGAGCAGGTTGCCCGAAGTCATGAAGGAAGGTTCGGCGATCGAGGCTATTATGATGATCAGCACCAGGCCAATAAGGACACCCTGGTTCCTGAGGAGCCGTGTAGCACCGGACCTTGCCTTCTTCGCGAGTCCCGTCGCGGAATTGCGTGTTTCCATCATCGCCTCAGTTGATCGCCAGGCTCATGACCGACTCCGGACTCATCCCGTCCCCCCGCAGCTCGCCCTTCTTCCTGCCGGCGTTGATCACGATGACCCGGTCGCTCATGCCAAGGACCTCGGGGAGCTCGGACGAGATCATGATGATCGACTTGCCCTGCCCCACCAGCCTGTTCATCAGGAGGTATATCTCGTATTTCGCCCCGACGTCTATTCCACGGGTCGGTTCGTCCAGGATGAGTATGTCGACATCCGAGAAGAGCCACTTTGCCAGCACCACCTTCTGCTGATTGCCGCCAGAGAGGTTCATCACTGCCTGGAGCACCGACGGGGTCCTGATTCCAAGGTCCCGCACGTAGCCTTCCGCAGCTGTCCGGGAGAGCTTCCGGCTCATGAAAAAGCCCTTCCTCACCTTGGGAAGGTTGGTTATGACCACGTTGTCCGTCAGGTTGTAGTGGAGGGCCAGTCCCGTCTCCTTCCGGTCCTCCGTCACAAGTCCGATCGAGCAGGCCTTGCCATCGGCAGTGCTCCTGATCCTCGCTTTGCTTCCATTTATGAGGATCTCGCCCGCGCGCAGGGACCGGGCCCCGAAAATGGCCTCGACAAGTTCCGTGCGACCGGAACCCACGAGACCCGCGATCCCGAGGATCTCACCCCGATGAAGGGAGAAAGACACATCCCGGACAAATCCGGCGCAGGACAGACCCCGCGCCTCGAGTACTACATCGGAGGAAACAGCGCTTGCACGCCGGGGATAGCTCATCTCGACCGGGCGACCCACCATCTTCGAAATGATCTCGGGATGGCTGGTCTCCGACACCGGCCTGGTATCGATGATGCGGCCGTCGCGGAGGACGGTCACCCTGTCGCAGATGGAGAAGACCTCGTCGAGCTTGTGCGAGATATAGATCACGGTGATGCCGTTCTTCCTGAGTTCCAGGATTATCTCGAACAACCTTCCGATCTCGTTCCTTGTCAGCGAGGAGGTAGGTTCGTCCATGGCGATGATGCGAGCATTCACGGACAGGGCCTTTGCAATCTCCACCAGCTGTCTCTCGGCGATGCTCAGGTTCTGGACCTTCTCGTTCACGCTGAAATCGAATCCGAGGCGGTTTATCAGATCGGCTGCGTCCTTTCGGGCTCCTTTCCAGTCAATCAACCGAGCCCTTCCCGTCTTCATGAACCCGAGGTAGATGTTCTCCGCCACACTCAGGGTATTGACCAGGTTGAACTCCTGGTAAATAAGGCTGATTCCCCTTGCCTGGGCATCCTTGGTCCCCTTCAGGACCACTGGCTTGCCGTCAATCAGGATTTCTCCTGAATTGGCCTCAAGGACTCCGTTGAGCACCTTCATGAGCGTCGATTTGCCTGCTCCGTTCTCACCAACCAGGGCGTGGACCTCGCCCCGGGCCACACTGAAGGAAACGCGATCGAGGGCGACAACACCCGGAAAGGTCTTGGTGATCTCCCGCATCTCGAGAATGTTCTGGTCCATGTGCAGGTCCCTCCTGGAGAACTTCATGGTGAGCGGACCCCCGGCGATAGGTGGTACTGCATCGGTCGGAGGAAGGAAACCCCGCGGCTCCCCTCCTCCGGTCGAGCTGGACCGGTCCGGAAAATCCCGGATCAGAACCAGTTGAACTTGTCGATTGTGGCCTTGTTGGCGGGCTTTATGGGAAGCTCCACCCACTGTGGGGGCTTCTTGCCCTTCATCATGTCGATGAGCGTGGATACGGCGAGGGCACCTTCCACCCCAGGATCCTGGGTCGAGGTCCCATAGACATTGCCAGCCTTGATCGCATCATAGATGACCTTGTTGGATCCGGCGCACACAATGGGAATCTTGCCGAGCTTGCCTGCAGCCTTGAGGGAGGCAATGACGCCGGCGAGCATGCCGCCATCGTGGGAGATGATGACATCGATCTTGCTGCCGTACTTGGTCAGGTAGTCGTTCATCTTGGCCAGGGCCTTGTCGGCGTCGAAATCCGCAGGCTGCTTGTCGAGGAAGACGATCTTGGTTCCCTTGAAATCCTCGGCGAAGGCCTCGTTGAAGGCGATGGTCTGGGCATGTCCCGCGGTTCCCTCGATCGCCACGACGTTGCCGCCCTTGGGCAGGAGTTCCTTGACGAGGGTTGCGATGTTGTGCCCGTGCTGCTTGACGTTGGTACCGACGTAGACCGGAACCTTGTTCGTCTTGAGCGCATCAAGCGTGTAGTTGTTGACGATCACGTAGGGCAGGCCAGCCTTGTTGAGCGCCTCGACGACAGGGATGGAACCGGCGACATCGGCGGGGAAATAGATGAAGCCGGCAGCTTCGGCTATCGCCAGGCGCGCCTGTTCCAGCTGCTTCTGCTGGTTGCCTTCGCCGTCCAGGATCTGAAGCTCGTAGCCCAGCTCCTTCGCCTTCGCAATCGCCGAGGGATTGAAGGCCGCGCAATAGGGTGCTGTGTAGTATGCGTTCGAGAGGATGATCTTCTTCGCCTTCGCCGTCTGGGCCGAACCGAGGCCGATGACCATCGTCGCGATGAGCAGGGCGAGCAGTGCTTTCTTCATCTCGTGTATCCTCCATAGTGTCAATTCATGAGGACGCGAACCGCGTCCTTTGTCGCACAGTTTCGGGAACCTGGAACCGTCTCAGGTACCCTTCGATTTCATCGTGGATGCCACATCATTGAGAGTACGGCGCCACCGGGTAATAGGCCATGTCCTTGCGCCGGTCGAGCCTGCCGAACACCGCCACGACAGGAACGTCACTCTCCAGTACGACCGCGTACTGCCCGAAGGGGATCACGTAATCGCTGCCCCAGATCGGCTGGTCCATCCTGAAGCAACTAACGCGCCCCGCTGGCACCGCGAGTGTCAGGCCCCGCTTCGCATCCTTGTCCTCGAACAGCAAGGTGATCCTGAGGTTGGCCCCAACCTCGTTGCTGTTGACCACCATGAGAGCCTCGTGGGCCTTCGGCTCTGCCATGCCCGCAGGATGGGGCGGTAAATCCCCGTCCGCGAACACCCATAGCCTCTTGCCAATTTCCACCATCTACCTCCTTTCCCATCAATCCATGAGAGCCGACGCCACACCGACCCATCGGTCGCAGGTGGCGAGAACTCCCTCAATGTCCCCATTGGGGACGTCTATGCCATTGGCAATGATGCAATAGCCAACCCGGTCGGCCGCTGTCGTGCGGATCCCGTCGATCACTTCTTCCATGCCCGCCTCGTCCAGGTCGATCACGTCACGCAGGGGATGGAGTGTCTTCTGCAGAATGGTGTCGGTGCCTGCGTAGGTTTCGACAGCCGTGTGCCAGTCTGTCCACGCGCTGACGTGCTGCACCATCGGCCGGAGCTCGGCGATGGCGGGCAGGAAGGGCGTCAGGCAGCCGCAGGAATGGTAATAATTGAGCCTTTCTGCCTCTTCCACGATCTCGTGCTCGTAGGGGTGGACAAATTCCATGTACGTCGCCGGGGAAAGCATGGGTCCATTGACCTCGTCCGCTATTATGTTCACGAGGGTGGAATTCATTTCGGAAGTCGCCCCTGTCCCCGGCGAGACGCTCGACTCCCGGGGAAAACCCAGCTCCCTGAGTTGCCTGTCGCGCGCCATGGACCACGACCGCCGCTCATCGGTCACACGCCTCATGATGGATCGCACGAGGTCTGGCGCTTCCACCGTGGAAACCAGAAAGCGCTCCGCACCCATGAGATCCATGGCTATCCCCAAGGCCGAACGGTCCCAGGCCTGGACATGGACCGTGAAGCCCGGCAATTCGCGCCTGCAGGACTCGGACATCTCCAACATACGAGCGACCACGCCTTGTCCCGGATCGAAGCTGGCCCGCAGGCCCTCGATGTCTCCCCGATTCGTTGCGATTGGCTCGGGACTGATCCACGGATCCTGGTTTTCGGGGTAGAGGGGACACATTCCGAAGCAGGAGGATTCAAGAACGACCCCTGGCCAATACGCGATATCGAGGTCCAGGCTTGTCCTGTCCCGCCAGCGTTCAAAGCGATAGATGCGCTGCGCGAGGGTAAAACACAGGAATGCCTCGGGCTCGAGGTAGGCATCACGAAGCCGGGCTCCGGTGACCCTGGCCAGGAGGGGGAACTCTGGAAGAATGGACCAAGAGGGGCCGGAAGCCTGACGACGGCGAAGGTTCTCCGGCGAGGCATGGAGTTCCATATAGCGCTCGAGCAGTCGTCCAAGACCATCATCCACGGAAACCCACGGCCCACCCTCGATCCGGCCCATCGGAATTACTTGACGTCTTCCGAAAAAAGCGCATCCATCTCGGGACACAGAGGCCGGTACCCGGTCTCGGTGATCTCATAGCCGGTCTCGATGCGCGCCCCGTGGAACTCCGGATGGCCGAAGAAGCTCACGTCCACGCACACCGTCATGCCAGGGACGAGCACATCGTTGCTGTTGGGACCAAAGAAGGGACCCTCCGCCTCCATCAGGCCTATCGTGTGGGCGAAGGGACAGACGAGGTATTTGATCAGGTCGTGCTTGACGAAATATCCCCGGCCGGGAACATCGATCTCGCGGCCCTTCACCCCTGGTTTCAGCATTGCACGCGTGAGGCGGAAGGATTCGCGCAGATGGTTGACGCATTCCTTCTGCCGGCTGCTGTAGGTCCCGCTCACTGGCAGGGTGTCGCCCACGACACCGGCGTAGCCATTGGTGCGCGGGGCGATACCCACCATCACAAGCTCTCCGGCCTTCATCTCCTTGTTGAGCGCCGTGGGCACCACGGCCTTGGCGCGCTCGCCGCTTCCCACAATGCAGGAGAAGGCGAAGTTGTGGGCTCCCGCGCTGCGGCAGGCATATTCGCCCTCTGCCGCGACCTGGTACTCGATCACGCCCGGGGCTATCTTCCTTTTCATCGCCCCGTAGGCCGAATAGGTCAGGCCAAAGGACCTGGTTATGTTGGCGATTTCCCAGGGGGACTTGTGTGCCCTCAGGGCCTCGTATTCGTTGGTGATGTCGACAAGGCGGATGCCTGCAAAACCGGACTCGAACTGGGTGTAGACATTGTGCGGCAGGGCGGCAGTACCGACTATTCCGATTGTCGCCATAGCTATGTTCTTCCGCCTGAATTCCGCAGAAAGCGATTCGAAGGTGCTTATCACTGCGTTCGGGTATTCCTCATCAGGCACCATGAAGGGTGGAAAATTCCGCGTCTCGGTGATGGCGCTGCTCATCCGCGCGAAGGGCTCGCTCTCCGGCCCGCCGAGAAGAAGGGGATCGCCTGCGACAGGGAGGAGCACGCAACCCTTTTCAAACTGGGGGCACCAGCCGGTGAGGTACCAGCCGTTGGCCACGTTGAGTTCATCATAATAGATGAGCGCGGCATCAAGGTGCTTTTCCCGGAGAATGTTCCGGACCTTCTCGATTCTCGCCTTCGTCTCGTTCAGATCGTAATACGACATCTGTCCCTCCTTGCTGAGACCAGCGACGGAGCGAGGCTCTACCTTGGCTTTCGGGAGCCGTGTCCTGCAAAGGGACGCGAAACCCGCCGGCCGCCTGGTAAGCCCTGAACCCGCCCGGATGCCCGCCGCTGTAAGTGAATTCAACGCTGTCGAAAGGCTTGCGCTTTTATATTACAACGTTGTAATTCCTGATTATAAGCACTCCCGGATCCTTGTCAAGCCAATTCTCGCTTGGCACCGCAATACTTTGAACACCTCACAGCCCTAGGGCTACGCCTGATTTAAACTACAAGCTGGAAGGGCTAGCTATCGCTCTTCCGGTTGATGAAGGCATCCGTCATGATGACCACGATAAGCACGATACCCCTGATCAGCTGCTGGAAATAGCCTTGGACCCCGAGGAGGGTAAGGGCGTTGTAGAGGATGGACACGACGAGGAGCCCCACGAGTGTCTTCATAACACCGCCATTACCGCCGGAGAGGCTCGTGCCGCCGATGACTGTCGCGGCAACGCAGTAAAGGGACAGATCCCTCCCGTAGAGAGCCGAGCCCGCCCGGATGCGCGTGCTGAACATGATAGCGGAGAGCGCGGCGCAGACCCCGAGTATCACAAAGATGATGAACTTGTAGTAGGTGACATTGATCCCCGCAAGACGGGCGACCTCGATGTTACCGCCGGTCGCGTAGATGTTCCTGCCGAACCGCGTCTTCCTGAGGACGAAGGCGAAGAAGACCAGGACCACGGCGAACACCAGCGTGGTCAAGGAGAGCCCCACGACGCGGAAATTGCCGATCGCGAGAAGTGCCTCGTCCGAGGTGTTGATCGGCACCCCGTTGGTGTAGAAGAAGGCCAGGCCCTGGGCGATCGTCATGGTGGCGAGCGTCACGATGAAGGCGCTCATCTTCATCCTTGCAACGAGGAATCCGTTCAGGATCCCCCACGCGGCGCCGCTCACGATAGTGATGGCCATGGCGGGGGCCAGTCCGAGCATCTTGACCATGCTGACGAACAAAATGGTCGACCACGCGAACACCGCGGAGGCCGAGAGGTCGAACTCCCCGCAGATGATTGCGACTGTCATCGCGCAGGCGGTGATGCCGTAGACGGAGAATTCGGTCAGGATGTTCGCGATGTTTCCCCACGTGTAAAACGAGGGCTTGCTCGCGATCATGAAGAGGACAAAGACCCCGAGGATGAGGATGACTGCGCTTTCCGACAGGAAATTCCTCAGCGCGGTCCGGTCAAGCGTAGGACTTTTCATTGGCGAGCTCCCTTTCCCTCACGCGCTTGTTCCACACGTCCAACGCGACCGCCATGATGATGATGGCGCCCTTGATCATCAGCTGCGGGTACGCGGTGACGTTCAGGATGTTCAGGGCGTTGCTCAGCACGCCGATGGTCACCGTACAGAGGATCGTCCCCATTATGCTTCCCTTCCCGCCTGCCAAGCTCGTGCCGCCCACCACTACGGCGACTATGGCATCGGTCTCGAAACCGAGGCCCCCCGCCGGATTGGAGGAGATCACCCTCGA
>JBAXTA010000152.1:0-10581 GCA_037130415.1 Spirochaetota bacterium | reverse complement strand
GTGGCTTCTCTTCCAGGGCGCCTAGGCTCTATCCTTGCTGCCTAGGCTCTATCCATGCTGCCTAGGCGATGCCTGCGCGGAAGGACCTCCGGAAGTATCTCCTCCTGGCGCGCTCGGTCCAGACTACGATGATGGCCAAAAGGAGGCGGGGGAGGGTTATCCAGAGGATGGGAATGCCCAGCACCACGTAGAGCGTGGTGTCCTCGAGCAGCGAGTGGCAGGCGCCCGCGTGGTGGTTGAGGAGGTCGCCGTCCTGCGGCTTCATCCTTCCTTCCTCGATTTCCTTGATGACGATGCCCGCCCCGTATGAATAACCGACGAGGTTGATCACGATCCACAGGAAGCTCAGGGAAGCTGGCAGTCCGAAGACCTTCATCACCGGAGCCAGGATCCTCGACAGCCACTTCATGAAGGCGAATTCCTCGAGGAAGCCCTGTATCATCATTATCACAATTACGATGATGCCGATCCTGAGGGCGAGGGAGGCTGTCGACAGACCCCAGGCGGCGAGCATGTCAGGAAAGGCCGCGGTGGTGGCTGAGGCATGGGCGGAGAAGCTCCGGGCGGACAGCGAGGCTGGCAGGACAAGATTGAGCACGAAGGCGCTCGCGATGGCAAGGAAGAGTCTGAGGACGACCATCTTGATGGCCGAGGATCCGGTCTTGCGCATCACGGCGGTTTCCACGATGAGGTTGTGCGCTGTCAGGCACATGAAGGCCAGGAGTGTGGCTTCGCGAAGGTCGAGGGCGAGCGAACCGGCCACGGCAATGGCGCTGTAGAGGCTCAGGAACACGGAGGAGATGATGACCAAGGCTGCCTCGCCGGGGAGGCCGACCAGGCGCATGAGCGGGGCGAGGAAGCCTGCCAGTGCCCGGAGGACGCCGAACCATTCAAGGAGGGCAACCGCCAGCGTGACGGGAATCACGATGCTTAAAAGGAACACGATGGTCCGGATGGAGGCCCTGAGGCCCTGCGCGGCCGCTGTGGCGACACGGGCGGGCAAGGATGCCTTTTCGGACGTCATGGGCAGGAATCTAGCCCGCTTCATTCACGGGCGTCAATGAGAGGGTCTTCGGCCCGGGTCCTGGCCCTGAGTTCTCAGGCTTTTTCGTCCTTGCGTTGCGTCGCTTGCCGGCAACGCTGCGGGCCGCCTCGGCCAGTTCCCCATCGGCGGTGATGGCCTCCAGCGTTCCTGGAATTCGATAGCCCCAATTCCAGGCATTGTCAGTTCCAGGAATATTGACGCGTTCGGCGGCTGGGTCGGGGGCTCGCCAGGCCACAGACATCGCAAGAAGATCCTGGATGGGGAATACCACGAGTCGTGATGAACAGGATGCGAGGGCCTCGTTGAGGAAGCGGGCTTCGGCGCAGCCCAGGAGCGGCGGGGGATTCCCGGAGACTACGCCGAGGGCTTCGGCGGCGCAGCCCCAGACAGCTTCCTGGTCGGCCTCGCTCTCCCACCATTGGCGCAAGGAGCTGGAGTCGTGCACCGAGGGACAGGCAACAGAGGCTTCGGGGTAGTCGGACAGGGGAACGAAGGGCTGGCCCGGCTCGTTCCATCGCCTGGTCCACCTGAGCACGCGGAGGCCCAGGATGCCGAGGCCCTCAAGTACACGGGGAACGTAGGGAGGGATTCCTCCTAGATCCTCGGCTGTCGCGAGCATGTCGCTCGATGCGGTCAGGACCTCGAGGATCTTCCTGCCATTGCTTTCGTGGAGGGCCATGGATTCGGCGCCGCGCGTTTCGACGAGCCTGCCAAGGGCATCGCGCTCGCCTCCCGAAAGGCCTCTGCCTGCAGTGCTGTCACGCCAGGCAGGCGTCGCGACAAAGCTGTCCGGGGCAATTTCGAGAAGTGCACGGTCTCGCCAGGCGCGGCAGAGGTATTCGAAGAGCTGCCCGGAAGTGTCCCCGAGGCGCGCTCGGATGTCCTCCTCGCCCAGGATGTCGGTACGGAAAAGGAACAACTCCTCGTTTCCGATGCGGTCGAGCAGCGATGATATCGCGCGTTCCAGCGACTGTCCGTTCCCGCCGGCGGAATCACGGAGGGCCGACAGGGGAAGGTGGGGCCGCGACAGCCAGCGGATGCGCCCTTCGTCGAAGCCGAGCGAGGTGAGCTCCGACCGGGTGACAGGATGGGTCGGAAGGAAGTGGCCGAGCCAGGCGTTGCGCTCGCGGGCACCACTTGTCCACAGGCGGAAAAAGCCGAGCACGTGGTCGATCCTGTAGGCGGAGTAGTAGCGGGCGGCCACCGCAAGGCGGTCGCGCCAGAAGTCGTAATTGCGAGCTTCGAGTTCCCCCCAGTCGTAGGCGGGAAAACCCCAGCTCTGGCCCAGGGGATTCTCCCCGTCGGGGGGGGAGCCCGCCGACACGTCGAGTCTGAAGATCGCCCGGTCGGCCCAGACGTCGGCGGAGTCCTTGGCGATGAGGATGGGGATATCCCCGAGCAGTTCGATGCCCCTCGCCTTCAAGGACCTCGTGGCTGCAGCGAACTGCTCCTCGGCGCGGAACTGGAGCCAGGCGTTGAAGCGGGTACCTGCTACGAGTTCCTGCTTCGACCACAGGGTTGCGAGGGTGGCCTTGGTCACCGTCGAGTGGGCAGACCACTCCCACCAGGGCTTGCCGCCCTCGCGCCGCTTGAGCTCCGAGAAGATGGCGTAGGGCTTTACCCAGGCATTGGCCTTGAGCCAGGCTGGATAGCCCTGGATGCCTGCGAGGCCTGTGTCGTGGTCTCCGGCTGCCTTCATGCCCGTCTTCCCGGCACCGTAGGCCAGATCGAAGACGTCCCTCAGTACTCTGAGCTTTTCATCATAGTAGCTTCCATAGTCGAGGCGCTTCCCGTCCTTGCGCTTCCTGGCCCGGACCAGGGCCTCCTTCACTACAAGGGCGGCGCTGCCCGGGGCAGAAGCGCTGCCCGGGGCAGAAGCGCTGCCCGGGGCAGCCTCGGGCAGGTCCCCGAGGCTGATGAACATCGGGTGGAGGGCGAAGGCCGACAGGGCCATGTAGGGCGAGGGCGTCGAACCGGTGTCGTTGACCGGGAGGAGCTGCACAAGGCCGAAATCCCAGGAAGCAGCAAGCTCGCCCAGGAGCGCCAGGTCCGGGTATTCCCCGCAGGCAGGGGAGGCTTCGCTCCGGAGGCCGCCGAGTGCCGCCACGATGCCCGCGCGGGGTCGCCCCCGATCCTCATAGTTCATGCTTTCTCTCCCTTTGTCGCCTTCGGATCCGCCGCAGCGAAGAGGGCCTTCAAGGCCCCCCCGAGGTCCGAGACCCGCTTCCAGTCACTTGTGTCTTTTTCTGTGCCCTTTTCGCCGGGATCGGGGCTGCCGTACTCGTCGGCGGGCCCGAGCACCAGGCCAAAGCCCAGGTTGGCGGCCGCCCTCGCGCGCTTCCGCATCTGAACGACGGGCCTGACCTCCCCCGCCAGCGAGAGCTCCCCGGCCAGCGCCGCGCCGGAGGGCAGGGCCTGGCCCGTGCGTGCAGACCAGAGCGCCGCCGCTACGGCGAGATCGATGCCCGGCTCCGTGAGCCGCATGCCTCCCGCGACATTCACGTAGAGGTCGTTGTCCGACAGGCGCATGTTGGCATGTTTTTCCAGGACGGCCGCGATACGCGATACCCGCGCCACCTCGATGCGGTCGGAGTACACGCGTGTGAAGCCGGCCTTGGCCGGTACGGCGAGGGCCTGGATCTCGACCAGGAGCACGCGCGAGCCCTCATGCACGGGAGCGACTGCCACGCCGGGGGGCATTCCCGTTTCGCGCCTGACCAGGAAGAGCCCGCTGGGGTCGAGGAGTTCCGACAGGCCCTTCGGACCCATCCTGAACAGGCCGACCTCGTCGACCGAGCCGAAGCGGTTCTTCGCGGCGCGTAGCACGCGGATGTCGCCCTCGCCCTGTTCGAAGGAGAGCACCGCGTCGACCAGGTGCTCCGCCGCCTTGGGCCCGGCGATGAGGCCGTCCTTGGTGACGTGGGCCACGAGGAAGAGGCTCGCGTCGTGGGCCTTGGCCCAGCCCACGAGCTCCTGCGCGCAGAACTTGATCTGGTTGGCCGTGCCGGGCACCGAGCCGGCCTCGTCCGACCAGAGGGTCTGGATTGAATCAACTATGACGACTGTAGGCCGGAGGGATTCGAGGGCGGCCCTGATGGTGGCGAGGTTCCCCGAGGCGAAGACCTCGAGGCCCTCCCGCACGGCGTCGAGCCTGCCCGCCCGCATGCGGATCTGCGCGGGGGACTCCTCGCCGGACACGTACAGGACCCGTCCGTTGGCCGCGCAGGAGGCTGCGACCTGCAAGAGCAAGGTAGACTTCCCTATGCCCGGCTCTCCCCCGATGAGGATGGCTGAACCGCGAAGGAGGCCGCCGCCGAGGACGCGGTCAAATTCCCCGAGGCCGGTGCTCATGCGGGAGGCTTCGCTGGCATCTATCGCGCCGATGGGTACGGGGAAACTCTCGCCAGCCCGCTCGGGGCCCTCATCGCCCCTGGCCGTGGATTCCCGGAGGCTGTTCCACTCGCCGCAGCCCGGGCAGCGCCCGAGCCATTTCGCCTCAACGTGGCCGCAGGAGACGCAGCGGAAGACCAGGGCCTTGGCGGCCTTTGACTTAGCCATTGGCTGCTACTGTAACCGGGCAGGGCCAGCGGTAGCAACGGGAGGCCAGCGGTAGCAACGGGAGGCCAGCGGTAGCAACGGGAGGCCAGCGGTAGCAGCGGGAGGCCAGCGGTAGCAGCGGGAGGCCAGCGGTAGCAGCGGGAGGCCAGCGGAAGCAAGGGGAGCCAGCGGTCTGGCAGCTGCCCCCTGCCCCTTGCGGCCTGGAAGCCTCTCGGTCACACTGAAATTCAGACAGTTTTTATTGAGGAGTCCCCCATGGCAGCCTTTTCCGAGTATCCCACGCACGATGGCCTAGGCCTCGCCGATCTTGTCCGGCGGAAGGAAGTGAGCGCCGCCGAGCTGGTAGAAGAGGCCATAGCCCGGATCGAAAAACACAATCCCGCCATCAACGCCGTGGTGACGAAGCTCTACGACGAGGCACGGGCGGCAGCCAAGGGGCCGCTGCCCGAAGGGCCCTTTTCTGGCGTGCCTTTCCTTGTGAAGGATCTTCTGGCCACGGTCGCGGGCGTGCCCACGAGTTCCGGCAATCGCCTCCTCAAGAACATTCCCGCCCTGGTCGACAGCGAGCTCGTGAAGCGCTGGAAAAAGGCGGGCGTCGTCATTCTGGGTAAGACCAATACCCCGGAGTTCGGGCTTACCCCCTACACCGAGCCGGTGGCCTTCGGCCCTGCGCGCAATCCCTGGGATGTGACGCGTACGCCGGGGGGCTCCTCGGGAGGCTCGGCGGCTGCGGTTGCGGCGCGCATCGTGCCGCTGGCCTCGGGAGGGGATGGCGGTGGTTCGATCCGCATACCGGCCTCTGCCTGCGGCCTCTTCGGGCTCAAGCCGACGCGCGGGCGCACGCCTACGGGGCCGGCCATCGGAGAGGCCTGGCACGGCTTTGCCATCGAGCATGTGCTCACGCGTTCGGTGCGGGATTCGGCGGCCATGCTCGATGCGACACAGGGCGCTGACATCGGTGCCCCCTATCATGCGCCCGCATCCACGGGGAGCTACCTCGCCGAGCTGGCGAAAAAGCCGGGCAAGCTGCGCATCGCCTTTACGGGCAAGCCGCTTATGGGAAAGAACGTCGATGCCGAGGTCCTCAAGGGGTTGGCTGAAACCCTGGGAATACTGAAGGATCTCGGACACGAGCTGGTCGAGGCGGCTCCTCCGGTGGATGGAGAGGCCTTCTCGCTGGCCTTTGTCACCATCCTCGCAGCGGAACTGCGCGCCGACATCGTGGAGACCGCGCGCGCGGCGGGCAAGCGGATTTCGGTGAAGGACTATGACCGCTCGAGCTTCGGCCTCGGCATGCTCGGCAAGGCCCTGAGCGCCCAGGACTACGCCTCCGCGGCACGCTACCTCCAACTTGCATCCAGGCAGATCGCAGCCTTTTCGGAGGGCTACGACCTCCTCCTCACGCCCACGCTCTCGAGGCCTCCGGTGAAGGTCGGCAGCCTTCAGCCCTCGGCCGGCGAAAAAGCCCTGATCAGGGTAATTGGTGCCTTTGACGGTGGCGGCCTTTTGAAGGCCATGGGCATCATCAAGCCTTTGGCGGCACAGACCTTCGAGTTCATGCCCTGGACGGCAGTCTTCAACGTCACCGGCCAGCCTGCCATGTCCGTGCCCTTGCACTGGAGCCCCGAGGGTCTGCCAATCGGCATGCACTTCGTGGGAAAGTACGGCGACGAGGCGGGCCTGTTCAGGCTCGCCGCCCAGCTCGAGGAGGCGCGGCCCTGGAAGGACCGCCTGCCTCCGGGAGTCTGAGCCTCAGCCGGCGCGCTGTGGCTTCGCGAGCCTCCCGATCCAGGCGAGGAGGGCCGCGAGGCCGAGGAAGACGGGCACGAGGCCGTAGAGGGTGACGGGAATCCAGAGGATCTGGTGGATGTTGGCCGGCTTCTGGGCGAAAAGCGGCCCGAGGCCGGCAAGAGAGCCGGAATACAGCACTATGACGATCGCGGCGTAGAGGCCGACCGAGACGGCGTTGAGGGTCCGGGAGAGCTTGAGGCCCCAGAGCTGGGTTCCGATGAACATGAAGCCGAAGCCGGTCATGAACATGATCCAGATGGGACTCTGCTGGATGGCCAGGGCGACCGTTGCGCCGTGGATGAGCACGAGGGCCTCCAGGAAGGCGCTCCACCTGAGCGAGACGTGGAGTTTCGTGAACAACAGGGCCCCCTGGCCGAGGAGCATGAGCATGTAGAAGAAGCCCACGAGGTGCCCGATCGTGCCCGTCATGGGGTGGAACCAGAAAGTGTACACGAGGGCCCAGGCTATGTAGTAGCCGTGGTATTTCTTGATGAAGGCCACTGCCGCCTTCGGCATGGGGACCTTCCGGCCGAAGAAGAGGCCCCTCCGGTCGTTCTGGATCACAAGTATCAAGATCAGCATTACGATGACCGAGTACTGGCTCGAGATCACCGCCACGTCCTGGGCCAGGCCGTCGTAGAAGAGCTGGGTCTGGACAAGGTGAAGGATGCCGAAGACCACGTTGACCACGAGGAAGCCGATGCCCGCCGGATCGAGCCGATCGGAGAAACGCGGTCCTCCCGCTGCGCCGAGCGCCTTCTTGCGGCGCACTCCCCAGGCTATCATGCCCCAGGAAAGGATCTGGTGGAGCCCGTAGAGGCCCCAGGCAGAGGCCCGCGAGGCGAAGCCGGGTTCGTTGAGCTTCCACTCGTAGTGGGCAGCGCGCTGCGCGGCTGGCAGGTCGGCGTCGCGGGTGATGAGGGCCGCCCCTGGCGACTCGAAGCGCTGGAGGGCGGGGGTGAGGACAGCGACTGCCACGGTCATGAGGACTGCGAATAGAGTAATTGCGATGATACCGGCCGACTGTCTTGGCAGCAGTATCGGCTCCTGCCCGCCCTGGGCACCGGTCGCGGTTGCGCCCATCAGCTGGCTCCTTCGATGACGCTTCTTTTTGCGATGCCCGCAGTCAGGAAGCGGACGAGGATCTTCGGCGTGGTGAGCCAGTCGTGGCGGGTGAGCCTGCCAGGCTTCGGACCGCGTTCGACGTCTTCCATCACGCGGGCGGCAAGCCAGGGAGCGACCGTCTCGACGCGGTCCGCCAGGATGTTGAAGATGCGCTTCCGGCCCTCGTCCATCCTGGGTATGCCGGCGAGTCCTCCCTCGCCCGACAGGAGGAGGTCGGTGACGACCATGCCGGGCGACAATGCGCCAATTGCTACCTTGCTTCCCGCGCTTTCCACAGCCAGGGCCCGCAGGAGATAGGCCAGGGCGTACTTGCTGGCGCCGTAGAGGGTCATGCCTGCCTGGATCTGGCCGCCGGAGCCATAGCCCTCCATGCCGTAGAAGAACCCTCCACCCTGGGCCTCGAGTCGGGGGAGAAGGACCTTGGCTGCGACCATGGGGCCCAGAAGATTGGTTCCGACAACATCCTTAAGATCACCGGGGCTGTGGTCGGAGAATCGGGGACTGTTGTGGCTGATGCCGGCATTGCAGAGTACAACCTCGACGGCACCCTCGCGCGATGCGGAGTCCCAGAGCCGCGAAAGTCCCTCGGCGTCGTCGGCAGCACAGGCATGGCCCGAGACCCGCTCGGCAAGGCCGATGGGCATGCCCTCCATGGCAGACTTTACGCTTGCCTCGCTGCGGCCGCTGAAGTGGACCTGCCAGCCTGCACCCGCAAAGGCACGCACGAGGCCGGCCCCGATGCCGCGGGTGCCTCCTGTGATGATGATCCTGTGCGTCGTAGCACTGCCTGAACTGGATTCCATGCAAGTTCCGCCTTTCGTACAGCTTCGCGAATGCCTTGAAAATACGGGAATGTGGCGCCTAGGGCAAGGCCGCACACCGGGACACGGCGCCGCTTGGGCTGGACGCCGCCCGGCTGCCGGCTTACAGGAGATGCGCGCGCAGGGCGGCGTACCTGCGCTCCATGGCCTCCCTTGCGATGCCTGCCTTGGACAGGACATCGAAACCGTGGCAGCTACCCTGTATTTCGTTCAACTCGACCTCGACGCCGCTTGCTGCCAGCCGCTGGGCGTAGGCCCTTCCCTCGTCGCGGAGGCAGTCGAATTCCTCGATTTCGACATAGGCCGGAGGCAGTCCTTCGAGGCTCTCCGCCTCCATCGGCGAGGCGTAGCCAGGCAGACACTGGTCGCCGTCGCGGAGGTAGTGAGCCCACATCTGGCTGGAAAGCCTCGAATTCCAGATGGGCGTGTTGTCGAATTCCTTCATGGAAGGCGTGGACAGGCGGCGGTCGGTGACGGGGTAGATGAGCATCTGGAAGCGGATGGCCGGCCCGCCCCGGTCGCGGGAAAGGAGGCAGAGCGCTGCGGCAAGGCAGCCCCCCGCGCTGTCCCCGCCCACTGCCATCCGCGTAGCGTCGATCCCGAGTCCGGCTGCGTGGTCGCGGGCCCAGACCAGGCTCGCGTAGCAGTCCTCGAGGCCCTGGGGGAAGGGCTGTTTCGGTGCGAGCCGGTAGCGGACAAAGAGGACCTTGCAGGGCAGGGCGCGCGCGTAGCTGATGGCGAAATCGTGGGAATAGGGAAAATCCCCTAGCACGAAGCCGCCACCGTGGAGGTAGACGAGGCAGGGAGCGCCGGCCGCTAGGCCTGCAGGCTCGTAGATTGTGACATCGGCCATCCCCCCTGGCGTGTGGATCCTGTGCCGGCTGCGCTGGATGTCCTTGCTGGGTCGGTGCAGAACCATGCTGATCGCGCCTATTGAGTTCGCTATTCCCAGGACCTGGGGCGAGAGCCTGAGGCCGCCGGGGCGGAGGCCCTCCAGTGCTGCCAGATCAGGGTGCAATTGCTGCTTTTCTGCCATGGTGTCGACCTTTCGGCGCTGCCTTTCGCTGCTGCCCTTGGGAGCGGCCATCAGGCCTGCCATACCGAAGGTATCGACGGGTCGCCGGAAGGATAGTACCCTGCCAAGCAAGGGCAATATAGTACCTTGACATGGCTTCGCAGGAGTCGGGAGGGTAGTCGTTTATTCGCCACCAAGGACCGAATCCACGACCTGCCGCAATTCCGTCTTGAAAACTTCGAAGCTGCTCATCTTGATGGTTCGAGGATCGATAGTGCCATCGTGGACAAGATCAGCCAGTTCCTGTCCGGATGATTCGTGGCCGAGAATTTCCGCAAGCTCCCGCTTCAGCGAGTTTGGGCTTCCATCGTTGCCGCTCCTTTCCTCGAGGCGGTCGCAGGCCACTCCGGGATCGGACTTGAGTGCGCAGATAAGCCACGCTTCCGATTTGGGTCGGGGAAGCATGGCGACCCCATTGTGATACAACACCTGCCTGAATCCGGCCTTCATCGACTCGCGCTTTTCTTCCCAGAGGCTGGCGGAAGAGGATCTGCTGCCATCGGCATCGCGAAAAAGGCTGTGTTCTTGCCGCGCTTCAAACCGTAGAGAAGTCTGGGCGGCAGGCTTTTTAGGTCTGAAAGATCCCTCTCGGCAAGGAATCGTACATCTATGGAGGGACATTCGTGTCGCAGGATCGATCCGCCAAGTCGTGGGAATAGTTGGCGGTCGACCAGTTCGGCCATCGGGCCAGGGGGAAATCGAGATCCTTCCGGAGTCGGGATCTTTTTTCCCATGTCCGTGGGACCTTCACCCGAGAGGATCAGGATCATCGCTGTCGATCCTCTTCTTCGCCGAGCATCTCCGAAATCCGGACGAGTCCAATGTCCTCCCCCTGCCGGGCTCGCTTCCGCAGCTGCTCTGGACTCAAGAGGCTTGATTCCGGCCATGAATTTCTTTACCACAAGAAAGGCCCTATGCGCTTTGGGTTCCGCGATGATGGAAAGAATGGAACCTGAATAGGTGTAGGACGCGGAGCTGCCTTCAAGGACCACCGTCCCCTTGTCATCAAAGAGGGCAAAAGCTTCCTCATCGAGCTTGAGAATGGTCCTAGCGCCAGACGAGATACGTTCCGTTCGGCATCGACGAGTCGAAATATCATAGGTCCCTGACCACTTGAGAGTACCGAGTTCTTAAGCCCTTTTAGGTGTTTTTTCCCGTCCGCTCTT
>JBAXTA010000151.1:0-10602 GCA_037130415.1 Spirochaetota bacterium | reverse complement strand
CAGATTTTCCGGGACGCGGACAATCTCCTCGACATTGGTGATGGGAACACCGAATTCTTCCTTGTCCAGACGGAACACCACAACTTGCTCGTCCTCGTCCATCGCTCTCTCCTGGATCGTGTCTCCCGTACCGGCTTCTTTTTCGACTTCGACCACCACGGCCAAGGCAGCCTTTACCGCTGAATTCCTGAAAAGGTTCTTGACGGTAATGATGGATACAAGACGCTTGCCTTCATCCAGGCGACAGATCTCGGTGATGTCGGTCAGGTCTTCCTCGCGGGCAAGGAGCATCGGCATCGGATCTACCGCGGTCTTCGGAACCCGAAGGACTTCATTGACTCCATCCACGCTGAGCCCGACGGAGGATCCCCCGAATACCAGGACCACGATGCGGCTTTTCTCGTCCAGCTCGCGTTCCGGAAGACCGAACAGACGGCGCAGGCTGACGAGGGGAAGGAGCTTGTTCCGCAGGGTCATCACCCCGAGGACATGACTTTCAGAGTGTGGCACATGCGCGATCTTTTCCGGAACCTGGACAATTTCCTGGACGGCGTCGATACCTACCGCGTATTCCTGCTCGTTGACGTGAAAACTCACCAGCTGCAGTTCATCAATCGCCTGGCGTCTGTCGACCTCCTCGCCGCCGACCATGGAATCAGAGAGGCCCGACGACCGCGATACAGCCGCGATGTCGGAAAATTCACGTTCGACAAGGCGGGCAAAGTCGAGGATCATGATCATGGAGTGTCCGCCCACGTCCTTGATGAGACCCGTCAGCAGCTTTGTGTCAACTGTGCTGCTGATCGTACCGACATCTTCAATCTTTTCCGGCTCCACCTCGATGACGCTCGACACCCTGTCGACCACAAAGCCGAGGGCTTGCCCGACATCGACCACGACAACGCGGGTAGCATCGTCATGCTCCTGTCGCGGGAAGCCAAAGAGCCCGCGCAGGGAGATGATGGGAAGGACTTTGCCGCGGAGATTGGCCAATCCCTCGAGGGTCGCCGGTGCCAAGGGCACCCTGACCACTTCCGGCGCACGGATGATTTCCTGCACGAGATCCATGCCCACGGCGAAGACTTCCGAACCGGTGGCGAAGGTCACGAACTGATGGGCGGTAGCGGTCTTCGCCTCGAGGACCTGCTCCTCGGGAAGAGCCGCCTCCTCCACCCTTTTCTTTGGGGTTGTACTGCTCATGAGGGTGATCCTCAGCCCGCACTCTGGAGCTCATCAGCGAGTGAGGCGATTTCCTCGATGGCCGCCGCAAGTTCCTCAGCACCCTGGGATTGTTGCTTGGCTGCCCCTGCTGCCTCCGTAGCTGCCTTGTCGGCCTGCTGGGCAGCAGTGGAAATCTGCTCCGTGCTTTTCTTGACCTGGGTGATCGCTGCAGCGATTTCGTTGGAAGCGGCGAGTATTTCCGCTGCGCCCCTTCCGATCTCTGCGATGTCGGTCTCGATGGCGACGAGGTCGGCCGTCGTGGCCTTGGCCTTCTCGATCTCATTGAGCGCCGTAACGGAAATTTCATCGAGGTCGCGGGCGACCAGGTCGATCTGGTCCTGGACACCCTTCACGAGATCCTTGATTCGATCCGCGTTTTCGGAGGAGTCGTGGGCAAGGTTGCGGATGTCGGTGGCGACAACCACAAAGCCCTTGCCGAATTCGCCGGCCCGGGCAGCCTCGATGGCGCCGTTGACCGCCAGCATGTTGGTCTGGATGGAGACAGTGCTGATGGCGTCGACGATCTTGTCGATTCGCCGGGCGACGAGTTCAAGATCCTTCATCTGCTTGATGCTGGCCTTCGCCGCATTGGTCGCCGAGGAGATACCGGTGATCATGCCGTCAATGCTGGTCTTGTTCTTTGCCATGAGACTGGTGATGGAGGTCACCTTTTCGCCGCTGACCGTTGCCCGCTTCTGTGCAAGCTCAACGCCCTTTTCGATCTGATTGATCGCTACCGAGGATTGCTCGCAGCCAGCCGATTGGACCTCCGAGCCTTTTCGAATCTGGTCGAGGGCAGTCATGATCTGGGCGCTTGAACGGTTGATTTCCTGAACGGCCGAGGAAAGCTCCTCGGCTGAGGAGGCGACTTCCTCGGCGCTCTTGGCTACATTGGTCGATGTTTTCAGGTCTTCGGCAAGTTCGGAGAGAGCCTGGGCAGCCTGTTCGCACTCGGCGAGGGCCTGGGACTGGGCAGCCACCGTCTTGGCTGATTCCTCTGCCGCCGAGGACTGCTCTTCGGCAGCGGCAGCGATTTCTTGCGATCCCTTCATTGCCTGCAAGGCGGCGGTATTGGACTGGAGTGCCCCGGCTCCAACCTCCCTGATGCCCTTGGTGATTTCAATGGCATCGATCCTGATCAGCTCGAGTTGTTCGGTTATCGCCTTTCCTTTTATGACCTCTTCTTCCACTATCTTGGCAGAACTGCCGATGCCATCAGCGATCGTCTTCACATCGGTCTGGATCTGCCCTACGAGATCCTGGATCTGCTTTGCGCTTTTTTCGGAGGTTTCGGCAAGCGTTCGCACCTCGTCGGCGACAACGGCAAAACCCTTGCCGTGCTGCCCCGCCCGAGCTGCCTCGATGGCGGCGTTGAGGGCGAGCAAGTTCGTTTGATCCGCAATGCGCGCGACAGCCTTGACGATATCACCGATATTCGCTGCCTGCTTTTCCATTTCCGCGACCATCTTGACCGATGCAGCCTGACGCTGGGCTGCCACACTCACATTGATGATCATGGACGCGACATCAGCACTTGATTTCGCGATGAGGACCTGGGAGGCCTCGCCCTTGGTCTGGCTTACTTCGGCGTTCTGAAGCTGCTTCGATATCGCGAGGGTCACCTGCTTGAAGGCTGCCAGCGATTCTTGCGCCGCTCCAGAAGCCTCGTTGGCTCCAGTCGCGATCTGATCCGAGGCTCTCTTGAGTTCCTCAGCCGCCGAAGCTGCCTCGTTGATGCCCGAACCGAGCTGGATCGTAGCCGTGGCGATCCGCTCGGCAGCCTGCTGCTGCTTGCCAAGGGTGCGTGCCTTCTTGCGCTGCGCCTCAGCCTCGCGGGTGGCGACCGCTGAAGTCTTGCCTTCAGACACTATCGCTCCGCCCTCGGATCCAGGGTTCTTCTTGACAAATGCCATACTGCCGCTCCTTCCTGGGCTAGCCAGGTTGCCATATCGGATACGAATCTAGGCGGCGGCCTTGGCAGCCATTCTTGCCATGTGGTGCCGGCCAATACGATGCATTCCCTTTTCGCCTAACTCGAATCATGAATTAGTGGGGGGAGAGGGCTATCGCGAAATAGGCAGGAGGCCTCAGAATGAGTAGGGCAGGTGCGACATGTTGTGTAGGATAAATTCGCAATGGACTGGATGGCTCCGAAATGGACGGATTCAGACTTGTGCAAACCATTGCCCGGAATTTAGGATTTTTCGGCGAATGGCACGAAGGCTTGGATTTGGTGCAGGAGAAAAACCATGGTCAGAAGCGATGGATGCGGAGGGTGTCCAAAGGACTGGCTCGCGGAGACAGATCGGGAAGACAGGTCCAAGGTTTGGCTTGAGCTTGCGCTCGAGGCGGCACAGGCAGCGACCTGGGAGTGGAACATCGCCGCAAATTCCTGGATCTGGTCCGAAGCGATGTGGCCGATTCTTGGCCTGGCGCCCGAATCGCTACGGCCTTCTCTCGATTCATGGTTTCAATCTGCCAATCCTGAAGACAGGGACCCGGTCCGGGAGGAGGTTCAGGCACGTATCGCTGCAAGCCAGAATTTCAGGATCGAATGGCGAACGATCGGAAATGAAGGTTCCAGCCGATGGCTCACCTGCCATGGGCGACCCCTGTTCAACGCTGCAGGTACAGTAGCAAAGTATCTCGGGCTGGTCATGAACAGCACTGAAGGACATCGAACGGCCGACCAGATCCGCGCCAAGAAGATCCTGTTCGAAGACATCCTCAACAGCTCTCCTGACCTGATCATCGCCAGGGACCGCGAACTCAAGACACTCATCTGCAACAGGGCTTTCGCGGAAAATATCGGGAAATTACCAGAACAATTGATGGGAAAAACGGACTTGCCTGAAAGCAACGACGGAAGTCAGGAAGCAGGATTGCACGCGGATCGCCAGGACGAGCTCGAGGTTCTCGGTGGCAAGCCAATCCATAGGATCGTTGACCTTTCGGATCATGCCACCAACTCCCGGGTCTTTGATGTCTTCAAGGTACCCCTCCGCAGTGACGAAGGTACGGTCATCGGTATCCTGAGCAGCGCCCGCGACATCAGTGAGCTCTTTGAATTGCGGAAAACCCTCTCAAAGCGCGAGCAAGAGCTCAGGGAACTGGCTGCCCATCTCTACGAAGTCCGCGAGAACGAACGAAAAAGGATCGCCGGCGATATCCATGACGATCTTGGCCAGCGTCTCACCGCGATGAGTCTCGGTCTGCACTGGGCCGCGTCAGGGATCTCCGACAACCCTGCCGTTCTCAACAAGCACCTGGACGACCTTCTCGAGATGAATCGGAGAACCCTTCAGGCAGTCCAGGACATCGCCACCCGACTTCGTCCCAGGATACTCGATGACATGGGACTCAAGGCAGCACTCGAATGGCTCGTGTCCAGTATCAACCGGCATGGGGGGCCGGTCTTTGCCATCGAATTTGAAGTCGACGACAGCCTTCTGGATCAGGCGATAACCACGACCCTCTTCCGCATGGCTGAGGAATGCGTGAGCAATGTCCTTCGGCACTCCAATGCCAGGCAGGCTGTCTTGAAGGTACAGGAGGAAGGAGACAGTATTCTCTATACAGTTGAGGATGACGGCATCGGCATCGATCAAGCCAGTCTGGAGAACTCCCGCTCCTTTGGACTCCTGGGCATGCGGGAGCGAGCCCTTCTGCTCGGTGGCAGTTTTGAAATCGCCAGGCGCAATGCTGCAGGAACGAAGGTGAGAATCTCCATACCCCGGTCGGGAAGGGCCAGGCCAGACCATGCTTAAGCTGCTGATCGTCGACGATCATTCCATAGTCCGTGAAGGGCTTATGAGGATCTTTCTCGGCTGGCATGGCATAGAATCCATAAGTGAGGCCTCATCGGGTCTGGAAGCCATTGATATGGTCAGAACGATGGATTTCAACCTCGTAATCCTCGATATCGGCATGGCAGGGAGGGGAGGACTCGAAGTCCTCGTTTCCCTGAAAGCCATAAAACCCAACCTTAGTATCATCGTCTTCAGCATGTACCCCGCGGAGCAGTATGCCATCCGCTGTTTCAAGAGCGGAGCCAGTGCCTATATATCGAAAGAAAGCCATCCAACCGAACTCCTGAAGGCGGTTGAGGCCGTCACGGCTGGAAGAAACTACGTAACAGAATCCATCGGCGCACAAATGGCTGATATAATCAGGAAAGACAGCATTGGAAGCCGTCATGAAAAGCTGAGTGACCGTGAACTGCAGATAATAATCGGCATCGGAGCGGGCAAAAGCAACGTGAAAATCGCCGAAGAACTCTTCCTCAGTCCCAAGACAGTCAGTACCTATAAAACCAGAATCCTCGCGAAAATGGGCATGGAAACCACTTCCCAGCTCATGAAGTATGTCCTGCAGGAAGGCCTTGCCAGCTGAGGGGATGAAGGAGGGAAACGGCCCTCAAGGCCCCATCGTTCCAGTCGCCACCACGGCTTCGCCGTCCTCGCGCAGATATGAGTGGCTTCCAGTTTCAGACTATTCCCGCTTTTGCGGGAAACCAGGTCAAGCGGGTCAGGGAAATGACCAAGGGCTACATGCTCGACTGCTACTACGACATCCGCCGCAAGGAAAAATTCGAGGAGCTGTTCGGCCATCTGGACATCGGGCGGAATCCCACGGGCGAGCGGAACAGCTACATGGTCCTGCGGCTCAATTTTTCCACCGTCCAGGTGAGCCAGGACATGGCAAGGCTGGCTGCGAAAGCCGGGCCATCGGGCGGGTTTTCATCACCGGTGTACTTCCCATTACCATGGACGACATGACCTCGGGCTTCAACATCGCGGAGATCGTCTCTCTGGAACCTCTTCTTCACAATATGCTCGGTTTCACCCAGGCAGAGGTGGACGGATATATGGAGATGGTGGCTCACGACTACGGAATCGATTCCGCCATGATTCCCGCGACTCGTCAGACTATCAAGAATTACTACAATGGGTACCTGTTCTTGCCGGATGCTCCCGAACGTCTTTACAATTCAACTATTCTTGCTTATTTCCTTAAATACTATGCACTTCACAAGGGCGAGTACCCCGATGACCTCATCGACCCGAACGTCAAGACCGACGTCAGCTGGATCGAGCGCTTGGGCTTTGGCGAGGGGACTCCTTTGGCCCTCATGCAGGAGCTCCTGCACAACGACGGCCTGGCCTTCGACGCCCGCAACCTGCGCGACAAGTTCAGCATGCGCCGCTTTTTCGAAGTGGACCACTACCCGGCCAGACTCTTCTGGCTCGGCATGCTCACCGTCCAGTCCAAGGACCGTCTGGGTTTCCCCAACCAGACCCTCATGAGCATCTTCGCCGACTACTGCAGCATTCTGGCGCGGGTGGAAGTATCCAAGGGATACACCGGCTATTTCGCCCGCTTCCGCGAGAGCCTGGACCTGGAGGGCCTGTTCGCCGGCTACTACGAGCGCTACCTCGGCCAGATACCCGCCCAGGCCTTCGGCAAGATCAACGAAAACTTCGTACGCACTACCTTCTTCGAACTCTGTTGGAGTTCAAGTACCTGCCCGCCTCCAGCGGAAAAAAGCCCGGCGACATCACCGAGCCCCCGGCCGACGCAGTAGCCCAGGTGCAGCGCCACAAGGCAGACATTCTTGCGACCTTCCCCCCGTACGACATCCGCTGCGCGGTCTGCGTGGTAGTGGCGAATAGCGGGTTTAGTTGGTTCAATATCGCAGGCTGATGAGCCCCCTGGCTTCAGCCGGGGGGGCCGGGTAGCTAGAGGACGATATCGACGGGGAAGCCGTGGCGATGTTTGATGCCGGGGCCTGGGTCAGGGCCCGGAATCGCATCAGATGAAGGACTTCCCGCGCAGTCTGGTGACCAGTTTGAGAAGCTCGAATCAGATGGCCATGACACAGCCCAAGGCTGTAAGACCCTGGGTCAGGCTGAGGAGGAGGGGACGCTTGCCGAACAGCGATTCTGTTGCCTTGCGCGGGGGCGGTTCATGATGAACACGATGGAGCAGGCCTGGCGAGCCTGGCAAGGTGGCTGGGCCTCCCTTGACTGCCTTCGACAGAGCGAATAGCATATTTCGACGCAGTTGGCAGTTCAATTTTGCCCCAATGGAGAGCACCCGACATGAGCACACGACTCGACCTCCTGAAAATCGCCCAGGAAGAACAGACTGGCGACCTCTTCAAGCACCTCGATGGGCTGTACAAGCGCTCCAAGGTCCAGCCCACAGGCATTTCAGACGCGATCATCTGGGAGGGCGGAAACCAGCATGGCGGAGTCAAGCCCGTCGCCCACGCCTTCACCGACATGTTCGCCCTCAACGGTACGCTGATGGCCCTCGACGTCCTGGGCCTCCCCTTCCTCGGCGTGCCGATGATGGCCCAGTTCCGTCACGACTCCAGGCTCGCGTCGCTGGAGTGGTTCGGCAAGCTCGACTACACTGCCATCAAGTGGTCCACCGCGGGCGACTTCCTGGTCAACGAGGGCGGCAAGAAGGTCGTCGTCAACGGGAAGTCGGCCAATGCGCCGCTGCGCACCGCTGCGGGAGTCTTCTGCAATGTCCGCCCCTACGGGACCATCACGAGCATCCGCTTCATGCCCGGCCTTCCCTACTCCCAGGACAAGAAGAAGTTCAACATCTCCCGCGAGACGGGTATCATCCACTCCGAGATGAACACCCCCGGCGTGCGGATGGCCCACGCGATTCGGCTCTTCCTCAAGATGGTCAACGACACCGGCCACATCGGCCGCGTCGCCACCAAGCCGACCCAGGCCCAGGAGGACGCGATCAACGCCGGCCTCGTGCGCTGGATGCTCAAAGGCACGAAGTTCGAGCTCAAGCGTGCCTACGCGGTCGATGCCTACGAGGAGCACAGGGACAACATCGACGCCATCGTCGCCCTCCTGCCGAAGGACTTCAAGGCGGGCATGGAGAACTGGAAGGGAGAGATCACCGAGCACATCTCCGACACCAATTTCGGCCTCATGCTCCACGACATGATCAACAAGCGCAATTGCATCATTTACGCGACCGACCTCGACGGTGACCGCCTCACCGACCTCCTGGCCGACGCGCCCGACGCCCTCCGCGCCTGGGGCCAGATGGTCCTCGACCACGTCAAGCCGGGCATGGACATGCAGAAGGTCTGGGCCGACATGGGCTTTACCATGAAGAACGGCAAGGACATGACGAGCATCATGTACCGGACCGAGGGTGCACCGATCTACGAGCAGACCCTCGGCTCGGCCGACGCCATGCTCATGCGCCTCCTGGCGGGCGACGAGACGGTGGGCGGAACCAAGAACCCCTACGATCCGCGCATCCACTTTGTACTCATTAACGATGCCTACAAGGCCGCGAATCCCGGCAACAAGGAGCTTGCGACCTGGCTCGACGCCCAGCTCGCCACCTTCGACAGGATCTACGGAGGCAAGACCCCCCGCTATCTGGAGGGCTACGACAAGCTCAAGAGCGCCATCAGACCCTGGGGCGCATGAGCGATCCTGATTCCGATACGGGCAGCGGCCAAGGCCGGGGTTCCGCCAAGGGCGACACGCCTTTGCAGGAACCCCAGCCTTGGCTGCGGCCCGCAAGCCTTCGCGAGCTCTTCTTCGCCTTCAACCGCCTGGCCCTCCAGGGCTTCGGGGGGGTCCTCCCGATAGCCCACCGCGAGCTGGTGGAGCGCCGCAGCTGGCTCAGTCCCGGGCAGTTCGTCGAGCTCCTTGCCCTGGGCCAGGTACTGCCGGGTCCCAACATCATAAATATGTCCATTATTTATGGAGACCGCTGCTTCGGCTGGCGCGGCGCGCTTGCCGCAAGCACAGGCCTCCTTGCGGTACCCCTCCTCATCGTGCTGGTCCTTGCCAGCGTCTACCAGCGCTTCGCCTCCCTGCCGATGGTCAACGGAGCGCTGAGGGGAATGGGCATCGTAGCGGCTGGCCTTGTGGTATCGACGGCTTTCAAGCTGTGGAAAACACTTGCTGCCAATCCCCTCGGTCGCCTCTGGGGCATCGTGTTTGCGGCCCTCATGCTCTGCCTCGTGGGCTTCCTGCGCTGGTCGATGGTCTGGGCCCTGCTCGGCCTGGGCTCTGCGTCCATCGCCCTGGCCTGGCGCCGCCTGTCCAAAAAGGCTGCGGGCACATGACCGGACTCGAAGCCCTGGGCCTTCACGGTACCGCGTGGGCCGACATCGGGGGCATCTTCCTGCATTTCGCGATGCTGTCGCTGCTCTCGGTGGGCGGTGCCCTGGCGGCGGCCCCCGACATGCAGCAATTCCTGGTAGTTGCGAATGGCTGGATGAGCGACGCCAATTTTACGGCGGCTGTAGCCCTCGCGCAGGCTGCCCCGGGCCCCAATGTGCTTTTTGTGGCCTTGCTGGGATGGAACATCGCCGGTCTGGCCGGCATGGCGGCCGCGATGATCGGCATAATGCTGCCGTCTTCGCTGCTCACTCTCTTTGTCGGCCGCTACCGGAACAGCCGCGCCGACTCGCGGGCCTTCCGTGCCCTCACGGCCGGCCTCACGCCCCTGGTCCTCGGGCTCCTGCTCTCCACCGGCTGGATACTCCTGGCTCCCACGCGCGGGCAGTGGAGCGCAGTCGCCTTGGTCGCCCTCACCGTCCTTGTGATGCTCCGAAGCAAGGCCAGCCCCCTCCTCCTTATCGCCCTTGGCGCTGCGGTGGGGATGGCCGGATTGGTGTAGCGGCTCCGTCAGCTCACTTTGGCATGGCGGACAGACCCCCGCCATTCGTAATGTCGGTAAACCCGGCCTTTTTCAGCAGGCCTGCTGCCTGGCTGCTGCGCGCGCCGGAGGCGCAGTACAGGACGATGGGTTTGTCCAGGGGCTTGAGCCGGTCGATTTTCGAAGAGAGTTCTCCGAGGGGAATGTTCATCGCCTTCGGATAGCCGCCACCTCGGAATTCATCTGGCGTGCGGACATCGATGACCCGTGCCCCAGCCTCGATTTTCGCAAGCACGAGAGCGGGGGAGGCCTTCTTGTTGGGGCCGAAGTTGCGCCACAGGAGGAAGGCCACCAGCGCGGCAAGGATGACGTAGGTAGTGATGTTGTCCATGTTCTTCCCTCAGCTTTTCGTGGAGCCGGTAGTGATTGTAAGGCGGGTGATCCTGTCGATCATTCCCCTATTCTTTGGCATGTGAACTCCTGTGTACCCGAACCCCGGGGCGTCCTTGGGGCGGGGAATATAGTAATTTCATAATATATAGTCGAATGAATGGAATGTCGAGGGGAGGGGCGACGAAAGAGCGCGAGTCGCCAGGAACCGGGCTGCGGAGTTTCGTCTGACAGGCTCCTAGGCCAGGGCCAGCCTGAACTCCTTTTCGCGGGTTTCCAGCTCGGGCCTAAGCCTTCGCGCTTCCTCGAGGTTCCCTGCCTTGCCGGCCTTTT
>JBAXTA010000150.1:0-10717 GCA_037130415.1 Spirochaetota bacterium | reverse complement strand
CATGGCTGTGGATGTCGATGAAACCGGGGGCGACGACGAGACCCGAGGCATCGACGACCCTCCTCCCGACCAGGGTGGAGGTCGAGAGGGCGGCGATCTTCCCTGCCTTGACGGCCAGGTCCATGACGGCGTCCACCCCGGAGGCGGGGTCGATGACGCGCCCCCCCCGGATCACCAGTTCGAATTCAGGCATATAATCTCACAACTTGACGTTGAGTATCACCGCCACGCGACGGAAGGCCCAGCCCACGGGTTGTGCTGCATCTACCTTGCTCGAGTAAAGCGAAGCGTCCAGTGGACTCGTGTAGTTGAGCTTGTTCTGGAACTGGACGATCGTGTCCAGGCTAGTGTTTTTTCCGAAGGAGAAGGTGGCGAGGAATCCAGGTACCATATAAAGGAAATCAGAACCCCAGCCGCCCGAGGCCATGGTGGAGGTCTTTTGGTTGGTCACTCTGATATCGGTCTCCAGCATCGCGAGAACCCTGGAAAGCACGAGAGGCATCTGGTAGCCGAGCACTGAACTCGAGCGGTAGCGGAAGCCGTTGATCTTGCTTCCGCCTGCTTCGTAAAGCCAGACATCGCTTGCACCAGTGCCCGTAAGGTACTCGTAGTAAATCTCGTGGTAGCTTTGCGTAATCAGGTGATTCCATTCGCCAGGCCATATCGCGGCAGTGTCAAACTGGATTGCCCCTCCTGCCCTGCCCTTGAAGTAGATACCGGAGAAGGGGCTCTCGGAATACTTCATTGTCGCCAAGCCAGCCTGCTGCACGCCAACACCATTAGCGATGCTGAGGAATTTCCAGCCGGAGCCGACCGTACCGCCAAGGGTGGCAGTCACGAGGTGAATCGGGGCTGACCAGGTAAGGGCGGCCCTTCCGGCTACCGTGATGGGCGACAGTTCAAGGGCGGGAGTAAAGGCGAGTCCGCCAAACGGAGTGGATTCAGACCAGGTCTTGGAAACCTCCGCCTTCATCTCCAGCGTAGAAGCGACGACCAGCGATGTATCTATCCCTGCGGCTTCCTGCGCAAAGACCGGAACCGATAGCGCGGCAATAAATGCCAGTGCGACAACCACTCGTTTCATGACTGCTCCTTTAGCGTTCTGCGTGATGATCCTGAATATGGGCATCCCCAGGATGTCCATCAAAATCCGTGTTCCTCGTAATCCCCTCCGCGACCTGGCAGCGCAGCGACCCGCATCCGTGGTTCCTTTGCGTCACATATCATTACAATTGTACCTAGCGTGATGTTCGGCCCACCTTCACCGCAAAGGCAAAGCGGAGCCTCGCGGTCAGAAAGGATGGCCTCGATGGAGCTGGCGTCGAGAACCTTCGTTTCCCTGACCCTGCGCTCCACCACCTCATGACGGCGGAAGGTCGTAAACCGGGACGTGAAGGCCTCGTAGCGATCGGGATCGGTGGCGCGCATCATGGCCAGCTTCTCGTCCCAGAGCTTCGAATCGCGGTTCACGAGGGGATGGTTCGCATGCCAGAAGCGACCGCCCTCTGGATCTGGTTCCCATGCGACCACGGCCCCCGCCGAGCACTCCAGGTCGAATATGCCGTCAGGCCCGCCGATGAGGTAGTTTTGTCCCGAGGCGTGGGGTACCGTCAAAAGGAAGGCCAGGGCTTCCCGGGCGCTGTGAAGCTGGAGAACCCTACGCACTATGAAGTCCTCGGCGAGGCCCCTGCGGTCAAAGGCCATCTGGGGAAGGCTGTTGCAGCAGATGCCGAGGCCGTGACTATTCATCCCACAGAGCGAGAGCTTTCCGGTCAGGGAAAAAATCAATGCCATGGTGCCATCGCTCTCGCGGATCTTCAGCAAGGTCTGGAATCCCTCATAATAACGAGGCGTGTCCATATTCTGCCCGATGACGTTGGGCGAACCCAGCTGACCCTTTGCGCCCAGGGAAGTGCAATGTTCGCGGACATCGACACCAAGCTTCAGACACATCCTGAACCACGGCTCCTCATCACTGAGCTGCCTGGCGAACACAAGGGGAAAGGGAAGAGCCGAGCCCTCGGCGATGCCCTCGGTTTCCTCAAGGAGCTCCGGTGTCAGGCGGCGGATGGCGGGCAGGAAATCCGTCTCGTTATAGAACCTGTCGAGGTAGGCCAGGGGCTCAAGGCCCGTATCCTTCCGGCACTCCTGGGCCCAGGCCTGCATATGCGCAACTATCTCTACCTTAAAAGTCTCGCCATGAGCGCGTCCCCGCTCGCGCGGGGAGCCGGCCAGGCTCAGAGTCCGGAGCTGCCCCACCTTCAAAGCACCAGGTGTGGAGCAGATTCGGCGACGAGGGGTTTCAAGGTTCCCAAGGTTTCACCTATCACGACAATAGCCTGGTCCACATCGGATTCGCTCATTGGCGTGGATATGTTGAAAAGGCCCCGGTTCGACCCGAAGATGCCCTTGTTGAGAAGTTCGAGATGGAAAAAGCGTGGAAGATCAGCGGCTTTTTTCTTCCAAAGAACGACATCCCTGGACTCGGTTATTTTACCATTCGTCCAGTGGCTGTATACGAGGGATCCGACCCGCGTCGTCCGACCCGCGATCCCGGCTTTATGGAACGCGCCATCGATGCCTTTCTGGAGCCTCGCGCCGAGGCTGTCGATGTGGGCAATGGCATCCTCGTCGAGGAGCTCCACGGAAGCGGCACCAGCCCTCATGGTGACATTGTGGCCGTTGAAGGTGCCCGAGTGATGATAGCCCGAGCTGCCAGCTGGATCGAAGATGGACATCACTTCCTCGCTGCCGCCGAAGGCTCCGATGGCGAAGCCACCACCGATGATCTTGCCAATTGCGGTGATGTCGGGAATGACGCCGAGCATTTTCTGCGACCCGCCCGTGCTCAGGCGGAAGGTGACGACCTCGTCGAAGATGAGGAGCACTCCGTAGCGGTCTGCGAGCTCCCGCAATCCCCTGAGGAACTCGACCGAGGCAGGGATGATTCCGGCCTGGTTCTGCAGGGGTTCGGTGATGATGCCGGCTACCTTGCCCCTGTGTTCCTCCAGCAGCCTTTCGACGCTGCCAAGATCGTTGAAGCGCGCGACCTTTACGGCGTCGAGGAGGCACTCGGGTATTCCCACAGCCTCTGTCTTCGGCGTCGGCATCGCTTGCCCGCTGAGATCCGGTGTGATATTGATCTCGGCGAAGTCATGGGACCCGTGGTAGCAGCCGTCCATCTTGATGATGATTTCGCGCTTGGTGAACATGCGCGCGGCACGCATGGCCATCATGGTGGCTTCGGTGCCCGAGTTCGTGTAGCGCAGGCGCTTGATCCCAGGCATGCGCCCTGTGATGAGGTCCGCAAGGATGAACTGGCTCTCCGCGGGAGCGCCGAAGATCAGGTCCTCGTCGAGGGCCTGGCGTATTGCTTCCATGACCCGGGGGTGGCGATGTCCATGCACCAGGGAGGTATAATTGTTGAGGAAGTCCAGGTACTCGTTCCCGTCGACATCCTGGACCCTGCAGCCGGAGCCACTGGCCATATAGGTGGGCCAGGGAAGGTAATACGTCGCCCAACGCGTATCCCCTCCCGGCAGCGACAGTTTGGCCTGCCCGTCAAAGTTCCTGGAACGCCTGGTCCTGGCCTCGAAGCGCGCAAGTATATCCTTTCTGATGTCCATGATTATCTCCTTTTACTCAGCAAGGATGGCGCCTTTCCAAACGCTGCCTACAAGTTTCCTGTAACGGTTCATGTACTTGGAATTGACCTTGGGTGGAATGGGTTTCCAGGCCAGCTTCCGGATGGCAAGCTCTGCCTCGTCGACATGGAGCGTGAGGGCGCGACCGGGAATGTCGATGCTAATCCGGTCTCCATCGCGCACCAGGGCAATCGGACCGCCTTCGGCCGCTTCTGGAGCCACATGCCCGATGCAGGGACCCCGCGTCCCTCCGGAGAAGCGCCCATCGGTGACAAGCGCCGTGCTGTCCCCCAGGCCCAGGCCCATGAGGGCCGTCGTGGCCACGAGCATTTCCCGCATGCCGGGCCCGCCCTTCGGCCCTTCATAGCGGATGACAATGACATCGCCCTTGTTGATCGTGCCCGCGTACATTGCCTCTGTGGCGTCTTCCTGCGAGTCGAAGACCCGGGCAGGACCCGTATGCTTGAGCATCGCGGGAACGACCGCAGTCTGTTTCACTGCCGCGCCCTCGGGAGCGAGGCTGCCGCTGAGTATGGCGAGGCTTCCCTCGGCGTGGACGGGATTGGAGAGGGGGCGCACATGCTCAGGGTTCTTGTTGCGTTTCGTGCGTATGATCTCGTCCCAGGACTTCCCGCTGATTGTCCTGGCGGAAAGATCGAGGCGGAGAGGACCGAGCTCCTTCATCACGGCTGGTACGCCTCCGGCCTGGTCGAATTCCCAGAGGCTGAGCTTGCCCGATGGCTTGACGCCGACAAGATGCGGCGTCGCCCTGCTGATGCGCTCAAAATCAGCCGGCGTCACTTCGAAGCCGAATTCACCGGCTATGGCGGGTATGTGGATGAGGGAATTGGTCGAGCCGCCGATGGCCATGTTGACAACCATCGCGTTCTCAAACGAGGCCTTCGTCACTATGTCCGAGGGCTTGGTGCCCGCCTTTACGAGTTCCACCGCAGCCATGCCGCTTTCCTTCGCCTCACGCAGCTTTTTCGAGAACACGGCATGGGTCGTGGAGCAACCGGGAACAGTGAGGCCAAGGGCTTCGGCAAAGCAGGACATGGTGTTCGCAGTCCCCATCATCGAACAGGACCCGGAAGTCGGACAGACGCAGTCCTCCATTTCGTTGAACTCTTCCTGGGTCATTGTGCCGGCCTGGAGCTCCGAGGCAGCCTCTCGCATCTCGTAAATCGCGATATCCCGGCCCATGAACTTGCCGGGGAGCATCGGCCCACCGGTGACGACGACGCAGGGTATGTCGAGGCGTCCGATGGCCATCATTACAGCCGGTACGATCTTGTCGCAGGAGGCCAGCAACACGAGGCCATCGAGCTGCTGGGCCTGGGCCACGACTTCGATGGAATCGGCGATGATCTCCCTTGACGCCAGGACGTAGCACATGCCGACGTGGCCCTGGCTGATGCCGTCGCAGATGCTGATGGTGCAGAATTCGAAGGGGGCTCCGCCCGCGATCCGGACACCGTCCTTGGCTGCCTGGGCGAGCTCCCGGAGGTGACGGTGCCCGGGATGCATCTCGTTGAATGTGTTCACAATACCGATAAATGGCCGATCCATCTCGCTGTCAAGAAGGCCGCAGGCCTTGAGGTGTGCCCGCATCGCCGCCCTGTCGATGCCGTCGACCACCGCCGAACTCCGGAAAGGCTTGTTCATCGCATCACTCCTGTGTTCCAGCCCGCGGCTCAAGACGCGGCAAGATCGAAAAACCGTCCGGCAATATCGCTATCCGTCCCCGCCCGCCGGAATGGGAAGCGCCGGTGCGGAAAGCTGTAGTGGCGAGGGCCTTGGAAGCATCTGCCTCCCATCCGAGCTTCATGCGGGCAAGCGTCTCTGGCGGTAGGTCGGTGTCCGTGAAAACGACCGAGCAACGCGATAGCACCTTCGCGACAGTGAAGGACTTGTTGCCCTCCGGCCCGAAGCCTTCGGCCCGCCCCTTCTCTATGATGGAAGCGGCGTCTGCTGCGCTGGCCATGTCGTTCTCGAATTCATCAGAGCCGACACCCCGTGGACATCGAGCGGGGATGATAAGAATTCCACCCTGTTTTATCAGGGGCGGCTTTCCGAAAACGACCGGATTGGCTGCCCTGATGGCCTGGTAGAGATTGATCGACTTCGGGTATTTGGGAACGCTCACGACGATATCGGCCTCGTGTTCAGCCTTGACCTCGTTGAGTTCACGCGCCAGGGCGACTGCCGGCTTCCAGGCCTCCCGTGCATGTCCGGCAAAGGCGCGGATGAGGCGCTTTTCCGTGTCCTGGACGACATTGACGATGAAGTCGAGGGGAACAAGGCTCGCCACCTCGTCGAGGAAGGCGCGGAAGGTGTTCCCCTCTATCACACCGTATCGGGTGCCGGGATCTTCCATGACCCGAGGGTTGTGGGTCCCGGCTATGGTATCCCGGCCGGCTACGCCAACCGACAGGATTTTCGCGCCACCGGAATAGCCTGCGAAGATATGGGGATCAACCGCTCCGATCCCGATCCTGAGGTCTGCCTCGACAGCAATCCTGTTAAGGACAATGGGTACACCGAGTCCCCGCGAAACTCCGACATGGACAAGATCCGCCTCGTCATAGGCATCATGGTTTACGACGCGATAGGCCTGTGGTATTTCCGGCCCGAGCATGTGGACGATGGCTTCTTTGCCCATTGCCTCATGGGTGCCGCAGGCGATGATGATCGTAATATCACTGCGCTGTACCCCGGCGCTCTGCAATTCGGCCGCTATCGCTGGAATTATGAGTTTCTGTGGTGCATAACGGGTGTCATCGCAGACGATCAGCGCAACCTTCATGCCGCTGCGTGCCATCAGGGAAAGCCTCCGAGATCCGATGGGCCCTGCGAGCGCACGCAGTATCTCGACGACCGCATCGGGCGCTGCCGCCATGGCGTTCGGACGGAGCACTTCCACCTCGAAGCCAGCGGGCAGGATGAGGCTTAGCTGGCCATCACCCGTATCGAGCATCATGGTGTCGGGCATCATGGTTTCGGGCATGGTGGCCTAGATGGCATATCTGCCATTTTCCAGGACAACGCGCCCGTCAATCGAAACACGTCCACCCTTCCTCGTGTCGAGCACGAGGTCCCAATGGAGGGCCGAACGGTTGATACTGCCGGTTTGCGGGTAGCCATTCCCGAGGGCAATGTGCATCGTGCCTCCCGCCTTCTCATCGAGGAGGATCTGCCCGCAGAGTTCTGTTATTCCCTCATTCATGCCAAAGGCGATTTCGCCGAGTCTTCGTGCATCCGGGTCGGTGTCGAGCATCGCGGCAAGGAAGGCGCCACCCGATTCAGCCGAAGCTTCGACCACGAGTCCTTTTTCGAAGCGAAGCTCGATGCCGCGGGCTTCGCCCCCCTTGTAGAGCACGCGACCGGGGAAACGGATATGCCCCTCGGCGCTGTCCTCGATGGGACCGGTGTATATTTCCCCGTCGGGAAGGTTGTGCTTGCCGCAGCCATTGCCCCAGAGCCGTCCCGCTACAGAGAGCCTGAGATCGGTACCCTCGGACTCGATGCGCAGCTCGCGGGCCCCGGCAAGGGCCCCAATCGCAGCGTGCTGCCTTTCCTCGACCGAGCGCCAGTGCGCCACCGGGTCCTTTCCTTCTGGAAGGCACGACCGGAAGAGGGCGTCCTCGAAATCCAGGATGGACATGTCGGCTTCGTTCGCATAACCCGCAGTGGGCCACACCGCCGCTGTCCACGCGAATTTCTCCGTCGCTGCCCGCCTCATCACGGCGTTTCGGGCAGGCATGGCCGCTGCCAGAGCCATGGCCCTGCGCGCCGGTGGCACCCGGGAGTGTGCTTTCGGATTGTCTTCGCCCTGGATCAGCACGAAGGCATCGAAACGCTCCACGGCTTCCATGTCGAGGTCGCAGGGCCAGGAGAGCATTTTGTCGCTCGCGTAACGGAAGGCTATCTCTTCGCTTTCAGCAAAGGCTATCTGGAACCAGGGGAAGCCTCCTGCCTCGTAGATCCGCTTTTCAAGGGCCAGCATGAGGGGTTTTGCGCAATCGGGTCCCTTCACGATGACCTTCTGGCCCTCGCGTACTCCGAGCGACCATTCAGTCACGAGCTTCGCGAGCTGGTCGCAGCGATCGTCATACATATGTCTTCCCTCCAGCTTCAGCTGCGATCCGGCCAATTACCGCGGTCGGCGATGAGCGAAGCCACGGCCCTCGCTATTCCCCGTACATGGTCGAAATCCACAGCCCTTGCATCGTCTGCCATGCTGTGGCAGAAATGATTGCGCCCCGTCGAACTGTCGAAGAGGAAGATCGAGGGGATGCCCTCTTTCCAGAAATTGGCGTGGTCCGAGTTGAGCGCCATCGGGACGGCCTTGGCGAGTTCCTGGAAGTTCATGGGGGTATGCACGAAGGCCGCCGGAAGGTCGATTCCCGGAGACCGTGCCTTGGCCATCAGGGCCTTTCCGACCGCACCCGAATTCGCGTCGGCAAGAACCAGGAGGAAGTCAGCGATGCGCCGTTCCCGATCGACACGATGGCTATCCGTAAAAAGCGGATAGAGGTCGATTCCGCCAAGCTTTCCCTGGCTGCCTTCCTCATGACGACAGGTCCCGATCTCGTCCAGCGTGATGTTGAATGCGATGCGCCGCCCTTCGGCCAAAGCGCTTCGGATCCACTGATGGCTGCCTATCCGGCTGAGATAGCCGGGTGCCGTGGCAGTGGTGACTCCCTCGTAGAATGGCAGCATTGCCTCAAAAAGTGCGCGGAGTGCAGGTGTAAGGTCCTTGGCTTCTTCTGCGAGAATCTTCCTCCAGGCCTCCCCGTACGCCAGACCGCCGCTGAAGGCAGCCTGCGCAGCGGCCTTGGCCTTGTCAGCGGCTTTGCCATCAGACCAATTCAAGTAATTATTATTATCGTCGACCAGGCCAAGAGCCCTGGCATGCTTCCGCTCCGCTGCCCAGATTGAAGGATTCCCCTCCTCAAGGCTCACCGCGACGAAATACACAGGAGGGGGGGAAGGGAGGGCGGCGAGGACCCTTGCGATCTCGAGCATTGCAGCAATGCCGCTCGCGTCGTCATTGGCTCCCATCGTCGTTGCGACAGTGTCGTAGTGGGCGACAAGGACAGCGGAGGCCTCGGTATCGACGGAGCCGAGGCTGCCTTCGATGTTCCTGAACTCGAGATCGAAGCCATCTACGCGGAAGCGCTGCTCCCGGACGCGCAAGCCAGCCTTTGCCATATCCCTGGCGATGCGGTCGGCACAGGCATTGAGGGCGTCGGGAGAAACCACCGGGTGCTTGACGCCCTGGAGCTCGAGGACATCCCGATACAGTCGCTCGCTATCGATCTCGTCGAAATCTCCCATGCTGTCCTCCTTGAATCCTCAACGCTTCGTGGCAGCTTTTTTTTTCTCGCGCATCTGCCTGAAGGCCGCCACGGGATCGACGCGATGGCCCGCGATCGCTTCGGAAATGTCGTAGCGCCTGCCCCCCGCGATAGTCGCCACAGGCCGGAGCAGCTCCGTGCCCATCCGTAGATTGCCCGGCCCCCCATCCGCAAAGACAAAAAGCCCGCGTTCCAGGCGGACGAGCGTGATGTCAGCATCCCGTCCCACGGCCAAGGCGCCGGCGCTTTCGGCCTTCCCCAAGGCGCGGGCTGCGTTCCCCGTAGCCAGGGCGACGACCTCCGCAAGAGACAATCCCAGGGCCAGGAATTTGGAGATCACGGTGGCGACACAATAGAAATGTGGCTGCGGGTCGGGCAGCGCCACGGTGTCGGTACCTGCAAGCCGGGGCTTGAATCCAAGCATGATGGCTCGCCGCGCAAGCGGAAAACTGAATTGCCCGCGTCCCGGTGCCGCGTCGAGGAGGACCCCGCGCGCTATCGCAGCTTCGAGCCCTGGTATGGGATTCCCATCGCGAAAAAGCCCTCCCGCAAAAGGCGTATACGCATGGGTGAGTATGTCGCCCCTGTGCAAAAGGCCAAGGATCCTGGTGGTCTGGGCGTACATATCGTCCACGCTCAGGGCGGCGCATCCCTTGTCCCCGACATGGACCATGAGGGGGAGTCCGAGATCATGGGCGAGCTCCGCCGCAGTCGCAAGTACATCGATACCCTTGTAGAGGAGGGCAGCTTCGACGGCGCGAACCTTGATGCCCACCACGAGATCGGAATGCCGCGCAAGGGCAGAGCGCGCAGCCTTGCCATCCCATCGCTCATAGCCCTGCTCGGGGAGATATTTTTCGCCCTCGGGAGCCAGGTGCACGAAGGCTGAAAGCTTGCCAGCCGCTTTGCGACGAGAGAGGAGTTCGGCAGCTTCGTCGAGGTTCGCCCAACCTGCGCTTCCGGCGTCGCAGACTAAGGTCGCGCCGGAATGAACACCCGCCGCGTCAGGATCGGCGCAGAGCGGAATCAGTCCAGGCAAGGCGTGGGCATGGATATCGATGAAACCAGGAAGGGCCAGGAGCCCCTGTGCCCGGATGACCGTCGCTTCGGGACCAGCATTGACCTTGCCGAGCGCGGCGATCCGCCCTTCTTCGATCAAGATATCCCCGACTTCATTCAAGCCTGAGGCTGGGTCGAAAAGGCGCGAGCCCTGGACGAGTATCTGGTTCACCCTGGTTCTCCATTGCAGGAAAGTACTTATTCCCCACGGCCGATTTATTGGCACACAGACCAAAGGGGATCTTCTGGCAGAGCCTATCATTGCCCCATCACGCTGACCACGCCATTCGCCAAAAGTATGATTCACGGGTATGAGTGGGGACGTGGTCCAGCCTGGACCATGGAGCACAGGGCCTTGTCCATCATTATGGACAATGTTGTTGACGAATGAATTTTTTTACTTTGGATGCGTGGAAGAAGAAGCAATGATCATACGGCCGCGCTACCTCCTCGGGGGAAATTGCGACCCTCTTCGCCGGCCGCGTCGCCACGCTCCGCGTCCATCCCCTGTCCTACGACGAGTTTCTCGTCTTCCACGGGCGCAGCGATTCGGACGAGGTGCTCAATCTCTACCTCCGCTATGGTGACTTGCCCTTCCTGCTGTCGCCGCGCACATTGATCTGACAATCTTTCTCACGCTTTCCTGTCTCGCAC
>JBAXTA010000015.1:0-29277 GCA_037130415.1 Spirochaetota bacterium | reverse complement strand
GAATCAAAGGATTACGTACAAGTTGTTTCCACCGCGCAGCGGTTTAGTGCAACGCATTTTCTTGTGTCCAAAGTCAATTGCCTTCTCCCTGTCAATGCGGTCCGCATGCTCCTTGATAATCCTGAGAATACTGATATAGACATACTAAGGATTTCACAAGTCGGGCAACACATGATCGCATTCCATACCACTGATTATTGATCGAAATGCGATCATGTGTTGTCATATTTACGAAATCCTTAGTAGATGGTCTGCCGCTAAAACCCGAGTTCCTCGTCGCAAGACTCCGCAAAGGTCCGGCACTTCACCCTATAGAGCTTTGTCCGGAGAATCTCGGCGATGCTTTCCGCGAGTTCTATGAATCCCGACTCTATCTTTCGGCGAGCGGAAAAGGCCTTTGAAACCAGGGACTCGCAGTATTCGATATCCTTGGGGTCATGCTTTTCAGGGATTCCATCGTTTCTGGCCATATAGCCTCCTGGAATTGCTGAGGCAGTCTCCTTCTTGTACGCCTGATACCAGGCCTTCTGCTTGTGTTTGCGAAAAAATGCGTGAAGTATCGTGAGCTACCAAGGCTTGCCAGTGGCGGCGGCCACGGGGTCAGACCCCAGCCCAGACCCTATGGGATCGACGGTCAGATTCCGGCTATACTCCCGGCATGGAAGCAATAAAAACCGTGGCCCTCGTCGCGCACGACAACCGCAAGCGTGCCCTCGTCGAATGGGTCGAGTACAACTGGCACACCCTGGCTCGCCATCGCCTTGTCTGCACGGCTACGACGGGGCGGCTTGTCGAGGAGACGATCACGCGCAAGTCGGGCAAGGACCTGCCCGAAGGCTTTTCGATGAGCAAGCTGAAATCGGGCCCCCTTGGCGGCGACCAGCAACTGGGTGCCATGATCGCCGAGGGGAAGGTCGACGCGATCATCTTCTTCTGGGATCCCATGTCTCCGCATCCCCACGATGTCGATGTGAAGGCCCTGCTCCGCATAGCCGTCCTCTACGACGTGCCCATGGCCTGCAACCGCTCCACGGCGGACTTCATGATCTCGAGCCCGCTGATGGCCCGTGCCTATGTGCCCATTCCCCTGGACATGCGGGACTATACTGAGCGCCCGATCCCCTGATCGGGGCTGGTCGTGTCGCGGCTAACTTGATACCATTCGTGCATTCATCGGGAACAATGGAGGGAAATCCCTCCATTCCCTGCGCAGCTGTGGAAGAGGAAGAAATGTTCAAGCTCAGTACGATCGCCTTTGCAGTCTGCGGCCTCGTGGCCCTTGCCTTCGTGGTGGATGGCGCTGCGCTTTCTTCCATGGGAAACCTGCACGGGGCTTTGTGGTGGAGGATCCTTGCCGTCGATGCCTCTGGTCCTGCCCGGAACTCCTGCAACCCTTCCCCTCCACCTGATGCGGGCTATCCATAGCGCGCTTGATTCGGGCGATATTGCCCTCCTCCGCATGTGCGAGGATGAGCTCCGTCCCTCGTATCCAAAGGAGGCCGAATTGCTCAGACGCCTGAGCGATCGCTATGACTATGGGGCCATCGAAATCTGGGTGTCGGGTCTGGAGGGGCTTCCTGCGGAGGGTTCGAATGGCTAGGGTCCCTGGCGCGCCCGGTAGGAGAAAGCGCTGGTCGGTTTCACGTGGGCCCCTCCTCCTGGTCACCTCGCTTGGCGTGACCCTGAGCAGCGCAGCTTTCATCGGCGCCCTTGCCTTTGCCATCGGCCGCCGCGCCATCGGCGAGGTGGCCATCGAGTTCGGGGGGGGCTCGCCAATGCGGGCAGGGAGGGGACGACAGGCGCTCAATACGTCATCGCCACCGATGGTTTTGCAGCGGGAGTCTTCCGGAAGTTCGCCACCGACGAGGGCGGCAACCGGGGCGCATTGGTGAGTTCGCTGCCCCACTTCAACGCACGGCAACGACCCTGGTATTCCAACGCGGTCGCAGCTGGCAAGGCGGTGTGGAACCCTCCCTACGTCCTTTTCACCGGGCAGGAACTTGCGATAGCCGCAAGCCAGCCGGTCTTCGACGCCTCTGGCAGACTGATCGGGGTCGCTGCGATCGATGTGTTCCTGTCCCACCTCGGGGACATGCTCGCCCAGCTCAGGGTGGGCAAGACGGGCCAGAGCTTCATCATGGAAAGTTCAGGCTTCCTCATAGCCTCTTCGACAGGTGAGAATCCCTCCAGGGCGAAAACCGGGGGATCGGGCTACGAGCGCACGAGGGCGGACGGGAGTTCCAACCAATTGACACGATTGGCCGCAGCTGCGGCGCGGGGGAAGCTCGGCCCCCAATCCAGCCTGGCTACCAACGCCCAGGCCCTGAGCTTCGATTTCAGCGAGAAAGGTTCCCACTACTTCAGCCAGGTGGGCCCCTTCCGGGATCAGGCAGGCCCATTTCGGAGCTGGCTGCGGTCTGCCGTCAATTGGCGGCGAAGAAGGGACTTGGCTTCACCCTTTCCCTGCCGGAGCTCCCTGGAAGCGTGGACCTCGGCGCCGGCCGCCTCAGGCAGGTCCTCGCCAACCTTCTGGACAATGCCGTCAAGTTCACGGAATCGGGCAAGGTCGAGCTCAGGGTGGGCTTTGTCGAGGACTCCGACGCCCGAGGGAAGCTCGTCTTTTCGGTGAGCGATACCGGCATCGGCATACCGCAGGACAGGATGGACAGGCTCCTTGAGCCCTTTTCCCAGATCGACGGATCCAAGACCAGGAAATTCGGGGGTCTCGGGCTCGGCTTGTTCATGTCCAGGTTGCTGGTCCAGAAAATGGGCCGATCCATCACGATCACCAGCGAACCCGGGCGGGATCGAAAATTCGAGTTCGAGATCGGGACGGTCTTCCATGATGGGGACTATGAAGATCTGGCCGGCCTGACCCTCATCGAGGCTCTGGCCGGGCTGGAACCTCTTCCTGCTGCCGGGATCGTAGCCCCGAGGGCAGGCACAGGGACTGTAGCGCGAAAAGCCAGCCTTCCTTCGGGCATGGCCTCCTGGGCAAGGGAGGCGACGCGCGACGAGGATGCCCTGCAGCTTGAGTCCATCGCCGATGAGCTTGAACAGGGCGATCCTGAGTCGGCGGACACCCTCCGTCAGCTTCTTGAGAACTATGACTACGCTGGCATCGAGACCTGGTTTTCGGGCATGGAAGGTACTGATGGACACAAATAGGAACAAAGGCCAGAACGAGACGATCATGGTAGCAGACGACTTGCCGGACAACCTCCGCCTCTTTCAGGAGGTCCAGCAGGGGCAGGGCACCGGGTTGTCCTCTTCACCCGGGGCGATATGGCCCTCCGCGCCGCAGAGTGCCAGACTCCGGACCTTATCATCCCCGACATCGCCAAGCCGGAGATGGACGGCTTCGAACTCTGCCGACTTCTCAAGCAGCGCGAGGGGATCCAGGAAGTGCCGGTGCTTTTCATCAAGGGGTTGATGGAGATATACTTCGTGTCCTGGCTGCCTGCCGTGGCGCCGAATTCCCCGTAGCTTCCCCTTCCTTCACTTTTTTCTTTTTCCGGTGACAGAATTTGCCTTCTGCCTTGTCATTAGGGCGCATATGAATCGAGGAGGACTGTTCGGATGACGCGCCGGATCGAGGAGCTCTATGTTCGCCATGGAGCCATGGTGCATCGCCGCTGCAGGGCCATCCTTGGGAATGAGGAGGAGGCATGGGATGGCGTTCAGGAAGTCTTTCTTAAATTGGCGGAGGATCGCGTCAATTTCGACGCTGTCGCTTCAATGACGGCCTATCTCTTCGGCATGGCAACCCACTATTCGCTGAACCGCCTCAAGCGCGAGCACAGGAGCGTCTCCCCGGGGGAGGATCGTGACGGCGCCGATCCCGATGGCGCTCCGGAGGAGGGCTGGCAACGACGGATATTCCTGGAGAGTCTTTTCGCTCGCGTGGAGCCGCTCACCCGCGAGCTTGCCTGGTATCGCTGGGTCGATCGCATGAATTGGGATGAAGTGGCGCTGGCTTCCGGGCTTTCCGTCTCGGGAGCGCGCAAACGCCTGGCGAAACTGGCTACCTACGCCAGCCGCTGGAAGGAGGCACGTCCATGAGGAGTGTCCTCGAACTTGAGAGAATCGCGGCCGGGGAGATGCCCAGCGACCTGGATGTCGACGCTGTCGAGGCAGTTGAGTCCCTGCGTTCAGCAGATCGGGTTTTCATCAACGCGCATCCAACCCTGCCGTCCCGCCCTCCGGCGCGTCGATGGAGAGGGAGCGGGATTCCATGGCAAGGGGCGGTACTGGCACTCGCCGCGGCCCTGGCAGTTGTGGTCATTCTCGCGATGCCGTCTTTTGACGATGGGCTGCGCATCAAGCGGGGCGATCTTGGTCTCCTCGTCTACCACCGCACTCCGGCTGGGTCGGAGATTCTCGTCGATGGAGTGGAATTGGCTCAGGGAGAGGAGATCCAGCTGGCCTGCGTCACCGCGAAGAAGCGCGAAGTCGTGATCCTTTCGGTGGATGGGCGCGGCACGGTGACCAGGCATTTCCCCCTCGACTCCGACCGTTCAGGCCAGCTTGAGCCGGGGAAGCCGGCCCTTCTTCCTTACGCCTATCGATTGGACGACGCGCCTGATTTCGAACTGCTCGTCGCCATCGCCAGCGAACGGCCCTTCGCGGTCTCCGCTGCCGAGGATATGGCGAAGGCGCTCTCCCGCGGGGAGGGCGGCGATGCGGTCAAGCGCGGATTCTCGGCGGCGGAATTCCGCATAATCAAGAAAATGAAGGACAAGGAGCCGGTACGATGAAGCGCTTATTCATAATTATTATATTGTTCGCAGGGATCGCCTGTCTGGCCTTTCCGGCCTTCGCCGACGATGCCATCGAGCGTTTTGCCCTGGTGGCCGGCTCAAACTCGGGCGGGAAGGGGACGGGTACCCTGAAGTACGCCGCGAGTGACGCGAAACGCTTCCAGGACCTTCTGGTAAGGATGGGAGGGATCAAGGACGAGAACAGCCTGTTACTGATCAATCCCGACAAGGATAGCCTGGCGAGGGGACTCGCCTTCCTTCAGTCGAAGCTGCGGAAAGGCGCCGGAGCGTCGCGGCAGGCCCAATTCCTCTTCTATTTCTCGGGGCACTCCGACGAGCGGGGGCTCCTTCTCGACGGCGAGCGCATGGACTATGCCGACCTGAAGTCACGTATAACGGCGGTCGGGGCGGAGGTGGAAATCGTCATACTTGATTCCTGTTCGTCGGGAGCCTTCACCCGGCAAAAGGGGGGGCAGATCGGCGCGCCCTTCCTCCAGGATCTTTCGTCCGAGGTCGAGGGACACGCCTTCATCACCTCCAGCACGGCTGACGAGGTCTCCCAGGAGTCCGACAGGATCGAGTCGTCTTTCTTCACGCATTCGCTGATCGAGGCCCTGCGGGGTGCGGCGGATTCCAACGCCGACGGCACGGTAACGCTCAACGAAGCATATGCCTACGCCTATGATCGCACCCTGGCCGAGACCGAGCGTGCGAGCGGCGGAACGCAGCATCCGGCCTTCGACATCAAGCTGAACGGAAAAGGCAACCTTGTCCTGACGGACATCAGGAAGGGCGGGCCGATCATACTATTTCCCAAGGGATTGCGGGGAAGGGTGGCGATCAGGGACATTTCAAACAAGCTCGTGGTCGAACTCGCCAAGGAAGCGGAGCGTGAGCTGTCGATCCGCGTGGAGGAAGGGTACTACCGGGTAACGGTCGATGAAGGCGCATCGCTGCTGGAATCCATGATCATCGCGGACGAAGCGGGGGTGTACAGGGTCTCGCCGGACACACTGAAGGCGGTCTCCAAAAGCGCCACACGGAATCGAGGTATCAGCTCCCCAGGCCTGGGCTGGCTTGGTACCGGCATTTCCATTTCCGATAGCGAGGGTCGCGATTCCCTGGTTCTCGATGTCTTTGGAGGACATAGCAAACAGCTTTCCGGCCTCATGCTTTCCCTTGTGTACGGGACGATCGACACGTCCTCATCAGGCGCGCAGGGGGCGATGTTCGTCGGTACGGCTGCGCAGGACTTCACCGGGGCGCAATTTGCTGGCGCGCTCGATTGGACCGGAGGTGATTTCCTTGGGCTGCAATCGGCGCTGGGCGGCTCGCTTGTCAAGGGAGACCTGGTCGGCCTCCAGCTGAGCGCGGGGTTTAACTGGACAGGCGGTGACGCGATCGGCGGCCAGGCATCGTGGCTGCTCAATGTGACGCATGGGGACTTCGCCGGAGTACAGCTGGGGGCCTTTAATTTCATCGAGGGGACCTTGAGGCTGGGGCAGATCGGTCTTTCCAACTACCTCGCCAAGGATGGCAATTTCCTCCAGGCGGGCCTGCTCAACCAGGCCTGGGGCGAGTTCACGGGATTGCAGCTTGCCTATGGCCTCAACCTCGCGCGGAATTTCCGTGGCGTCCAGCTGGGTTTTGTCAATTATGCGGATGAGGGAACCGGCCTCCAGATTGGCTTGGTGAACATTTCACGGAAGTTGACCGGTTTGCCGATCGGAATCATCGACATCCAGTTCAACGGGCAGAACCACGTTGATTTCGCCCTGGCTTTTTCGGGGACCGGCGATGCCTGGGATCGAAACCTGGTGCCCACCACCGTGATCCGTTTTGGAAGTGAATGGTTCTACAAGTATTTCCTCTTTGAGTCCCGGACTGGCGTCGAAGATGCCGCGACGGCTCCTCCGGCGATATCCCTTGGGGCGGGACTGGGATTCCGCTTTCCCATTCTTCTGCCTGGGCTTGCCCTTCACATGGATGCGGGAATCGCCTACAACCGGGTCGGCTTCGCGCTCGATTTCCGCGCGAGCAAGAACGATCCGAGGCGTGACCTGATTCCTCAGACGAGGGTCTTCCTCTCGTACCGCCCCGTTGAGGGAGGGCCTGGCTTGCTCGCGGGCTTTGACCAGCATTTCTATTTCGATGGCTATTCGGTGGGGAGCGGGAATCCTGGAATGCTGCCTATCCTCTTCGATGGGGTGACGGTGTTTGCGTTCTCGAGACCCTTCCTTGGCATCCAGTTGTGAGGGTGATGGGGTACGCGGCATGGCAAGCCAGCAGCCATCCTCATCGGGATGAGCGATTTTGCGCGCCTTCAAGACTCGGGTGACGGACTCATTGCCAGGCTCGACAGGTGGAAAGCAGCATATTTCAGGGAACATTCACCTGCCGAGGAATTAGATCAGAGCAAAGCTGATCCATTCGAGGGGCTGCGATCCCGCGACCCAGGCCGCCCTGTCGAGGCATAGCGCATGCGGATTTCCTGCCTCTTCGACACGAATGCCATTTCGGAAATGGCTCGCCCAGAGCCGAACCCCCAGCTTCGCGAATCCTTTGCGTCGCACGAGGGGCTTGTGGCAGTCCCGGCCATCGTGTGGCACGAACTGCTGTTCGGCGTCGCACGGCTCCCCGATGGACGACAGAAAAGACGTCTCAGGGCCTTTCTTCTCGATGTCATGGCACCTGGCGTGCCTGTTCTCCCCTACGACGGACACGCTGCATGGATCCACGCGGACCTTCGCGCCGAGGGGGAACTCTCGGGCCACCCATCGCCCTTCGTCGATGCACAGATCGCTGCCATCGCCCTCGCGGACAATGTGATACTAGTTACCCGAAACACCCCGGACTTTTCAAGCTACCGCAGCTTGATGCTCGAAAACTGGTTTGCTGAAAGCGATGGAGGCTGACCCAGAAGGCCAGTCCCCTGGCCCTCGAAGTCGTTTCAGGCAGGGGCAGGCCAGCCGCCTTCCCGGCAGCTCAGGAACCATCCAGCAGCGCCTTCCTGACAAGCGCCTTCAGGATCTGAACCTTGTAGCGATTCCTTTCAAGCGGGAATACCTCCTTGGCTGCCACAGCGCCAGCCTCTTCCGCCGTCTCTTCGCTCGCTGCTTTGCCGACGAGGAATTCTTCGACGTTCACGGCGCGCAGTGGGATGGGCGCGACAGCTCCAAACACGACCCTCGCCTCCTTGACCTTCCCCCCTTCAAAGCGGAGTGCCGAGGCGACGCTGACGATCGGGAAGTCGATGGAATTGCGCAGCCTGAACTTCTGGAAGCTGAACCTCATGCCCGCCTTGGGGGCCGGAATGGAAATCTCTGTAACGAGTTCATCGACAGCGAGAACCGTAGTGCCCATAAGTGCAACTGTAAAGAAATCCTCTGCGGCAATGCTTCGCCGACTGGTCGTGATCGATGCTCCCAGCGCCATGAGAGCAGGCGCAATGTCCGACGCGTTGACTGCCACACAGCTGCAATCCAGGCAGCGGTGGGCTTCCGTGATCGCTTTTCCGTCTTCAAGCGTGAAGTAGTCTTCCTTGTCCATGCAGCGGTCGCAGGCTTCGATTTCCAGGACGCGTGCACGCTCCGATCTGCCCAGTGAGCCTGAATTGATCGGGCGCAGCTTTTCTGCTGTCCGGGGCCTGTCATCCGTCGCGGCCTTCCCGCCTGACAGGTAGGCTTCGATGCTGAAGGCGGCCTTCCTGCCAGCGGCGAGGGCCTCGACCACGGTAGCCGGTCCGGTGGTGACGTCGCCGCCAGCGAAGATTCCAGAGATGCTCGTCTGCATGCTTTCTGGATCGGCGTCGATGCCGTTCCCCTTGGTGAGTGTGATGACCCCATAGGTTTTGTTGTCAAGACCGAGGAGGTTCTGGTCCTGGCCTATCGCCGAGATGACCCAGTCTGCCTTGAAGAGGAACTCGCTGCCCTTTATTTCGACCGGTCGCGGGCGCCCCGAGGCATCGTTCTCGCCGAGCCGCATTGCGCAGCATTCAAGGCCTAGCAGCTTCGTTCCATCGAGGCTGACCCTTTTCGGGGCGATGAGGAACTGCAGCTCGATCCCTTCCTTGATCGCATCCTCTATCTCCTCTTCCTCGGCGGGCATCTCGTCGCGGGTACGGCGATAGAGGAGGACGACTTTCTTGGCGCCGCAGCGGAGGGCGGTCCTGGCAGCGTCGATCGCGGTATTGCCACCGCCGACGATCGCGACTGTGCCGCTCAGGCTGGGTGGCCCGCTCCACTTGACGCCTTCGAGGAAGGCGATGCCTGGAATGATCCGCTCATGCTTGTCGTTTTCTACGCCAAGGCCCTTGGCAAGCCAGGAGCCAAGGCCCAGGAATACTGCGTCAAAGCCATCATTCTTCAAGCTATCGAGGGTAAAGTCCCGGCCAAGTTGTACTCCAGTCTTCGCGCTGATCCCCTGGGAAAGGAGGAAGTCAATCTCCTGGTCCAGTACTCCCTGGGAAAGCCGGAAATCGGGGATGCCATAGCGGAGCATGCCGCCCAACTTTGGCTGCTTGTCGAAGATGGTTACGGCGAAGCCCTTCAGGCGGAGGTAATGCGCGCAAGCCAGGCCTGCCGGCCCACCGCCGACAACCGCGACTTTCTTCCCATTTTCCTTGACCGGAAGCCTGGCGTAGGTTGTGGGGTTCTCGAGTATATGGTCCCCGATGCGCCGCTCCACGGCGCGGATCGAGACCGCGCTGTCCTCGTCGGAGCGGTTGCAGGCCTGCTCGCAGAAATGCGGACAGACGCGCCCGGTCACCGCCGGCATCGGATTGTTTTCGAGGATGATGCGGGCGGACTCGGCGATGTCACCGGCCCGCATCCTTTCCATGTAGCGTGGTATGTCGATGTTGTCGGGACAACCCGAAGAACAGCCAGGACGACCGACCCGCATTGACCCGAAGATCGAGTGGAAGCGGTTCTCGCCCGTGAGGGCGGGGCACTTGTCGCCGCCTTTCCTGAGGCAATGGAAGCCGTTTTCGAGGTTCCGGTAGTACCAGCAGCGGGGTTCCTGGCAGATGTTGCCGCCAATTGTTCCCATGTTCCTGAGCTGGGGCGAGGCCACAGCGTGAGCAGCTTCGGCGAGAAGGGGATACTTCTTCCGAACCGCCTCGTTCGCTGCGATGTCGGCCAGGGTTGCCAGGGCGCCGATCTTCAGGCAGCCAGCTTCCTCGCGGATGCAATCGAGGCCCGCGATGGTCTTCAGGTCTATGAGGACCTTGGAATATACCGGGTGGACCTCGTCCTTCAGGATACCCAGGATATCGGTGCCTCCTGCCACGACCACCGCGCTCCTGCGGAACTGGCCTTTCAAGGCGACGGCGTCACCGATGGACTTTGCAGAAACATGGCTGAATTTGCGCATTCCCATCGTCTTACCCCCGGACCTTTCCCAGGGCTTCCAGGACCTTTTCCGGCTTGATCGGAATGTGGTTGAGCCTGACCCCGATGGCGTTGTAGATGGCGTTGGAGATGGCTCCCGGCGTGCAGGACACCGTACCCTCGCCGATGCCACAGGCACCGTATTCCCCTGTGCCCCGCCAGACTTCGAGGAGGACGGGATCGATCTCGGGCATGTCCGCCATGGTCGGGATGTTGTAATCCACCCAGTTGAAGTTGAGCGGCTTGCCCGTGGCCTGGTCGTAGACGAGCTCTTCGGTCAGCGCCTCACCCATGCCCATGCACTGGCCGCCGATCTGCTGGCCCTCTGCTCCCGATGCGTACATGACTGTGCCGCAGTCGTTGACGACAACCAGCTTCAGCACCTCGACCTTGCCCGTACTTGTATCGACTTCCACCTCGGCGAAGTTCGCGAAGAAGGGGACGCCGGTGAGCTTGACGTCAGGAGAGCGGCTCTTGGCAACGGTGATGGGCGCGTTGTCGCCTTTCCGGAGGAGTTCCTTCACGGTCATGGTGAACCCAGGCTGGGATGCAACCTTGACTCGGCCATTCTCGAAATCGATGTCCGAGGGCTTGAGATCCAGTATCTCCGCAGCGACATCCTGTAGCCTTTCCCTGAGTTCCCTGGCCGAGTCGACCATGACCTCTGACTGGAGAAAGGAAACGGCGCTGTCTGTCTGCACGCAGTCCTTTATTCCGTCATTGGTGTCCACTATGGGACTCCAGAAGATATCGTCGATACCAAGGCCGAGGAAGCCCAGGGCTTCTGCGCAGCCCAGGACATTGCAGGTGTTGGATCCGCCGCCCACCTCGATGGTGGCCGCGTTGAGCAGGATGGTGCAATCTGGGTTGAGGGTCAGGTTGACCTGGACCTTGCCCCTGCGTTTTTCCTGCCACTCAGCATGCCAGGAAGGATGGCAGGAGAAACCGACGCCCCGCTTCTTGACTCCGTCATAGACCTGTCCCTTGCCCGGCTCGTGCCGCTTTTCCTTCCAGCCCAGGCGCTCCGCTCCGATCTTCAGGACCTCGACGAGGCTTTCGCTCGGGAGCTTTTCCCACTCGTGGGCGAAATTCCTCAAGCAGAAGTCCATCGGATCCATGCCCAGCTTCTCGGACATTGCATCCATGAAATGGGCAAAAACAAGGTTGAATTGGGAGTTTCCCACGCCGCGCATCATGCAGCCGGGGATGTTGTTCGCGTAGACGCCGTAGGCTTCCATCCGCAGGTTGGGGATGTGGGCCATGAAGACTTCTGCCAGTTCCTTGGGCACGAATTTGAGGGCAAACATGGACAGGTCCGCGTAGGCTCCGACATTCCCGATGGCCTTGGTGTACAGGGATGTGATGGTGCCATCCTTCTTCGCCCCCGCCTTGAAGCTGTAGATGGCGGGCTGACGGGTGTTGAGAAAGCTCTGGTGCCGCGTCATCCGGTATTTCACCGGCCGGCCTGTCTTCATCGACAGGAGGCTGGACACCAGGAAGAAGGGCTGGTCTCCGGTGTCGCCGCGGCCGAACTGGCCGCCGATGTACGAGGCGATGGCGCGGATCTTGTGGAGGGGCAGGCCAAGCATCTCGCTGAGGTGCATCCTGAGCTGGTCGGCAGCATAGGAATTGGACCAGGCAGTAAGCTGCTCGTCCTTCCAGTGCATGACGCAGCACCAATTGTCCATGGCGCCCTGGTTTGCGTTGTGGAAGGTCGATGTACCCTCGACGATGACTTCGGCCTTGGCAAAATCATCATCTACGTTGCCTCGATCCTCGAAGATATCCGGGCCTCCCGTCGGGTCGGGGGGAAGTACGTTGCTCGTGTTGAGGTCCGGATGGACCAGCGGTGCGTCCTTCTGCATTGCGACGATCGGGTCGAGTACGAAGGGCCGCGTCTCCCACTCGATGTCGATCAGCCTCAGGGCCTCGTCGGCTATCTCCTCTGTCTCGGCCGCCACGGCGATGCCCATCTCGTCGCCGACCCAGCTCGCGTACTCGCCAAGCACGCGGCGGTCGCGGAAGGGGAACATCATGCGATCCCAGGTGACGGTGTCCACACAGTCTGTCCAGCCCGCGTTGGTAAGTTTGAGGGAGGAGAATTCCGGATCAAGATAGGTCATGACGGTGGCCACACCGGGCAGGGCCTTTGCTTTAGTTGTGTCGAATTTCACGATGCGCGCGCTGGGGTAGGGGCTGCGGAGGATCTTGGCGTACAGGAGATCGGGGAATCGCGACTTGAGCGTCATGTCGTCGGCGTACTGTGCCCTACCGCTCGCCTTTTCAGCTCCGTCGATCTTGGGCCTGTAGCCGCCCACGAATTTGCGCGGCACACGGGGTTTGTATCGCTCTATCATGAGGCGCTCCTTCGTGCCGCGATCTTCCCGGAGGCGCGCAGGACTGCCTGGGCGATCCCGGCATAGCAGCCGCAGCGGCAGATGTTCCCCGCCAGGGCGTCCTTGACCTCGTCGAGCGTGGGAGTCGGGTTCGCATTGAGGAGGGCCCGAGCGGTCATGACAAAGCCGGGGGTGCAGTAGCCGCACTGCAGGGCAGTGCCATAGCCGGGTTCTGATTGCTCGGCAAAGGCCTCGACAACCGGGTCGTCCTTAGGCAGGCCTTCGATTGTCAGGATCTCGTGCCCGTCCGCTTCCACTGCAAGGACCATGCACGAAAGGACGGCCTTGCCATCCTTGATGACCGTGCAGGCACCGCAGGCTCCCTCGTCACAGGAAACCTTGAGGCCTGTGAACCCCAGTTTTTCCCGGAGGACGTAGGCCAGGGTCGTGGCGGCGTGGAGATCCCCCTCGAGCCTGAAATCGCGCCACGTTCCATTGACCTTGATGCGGATTCCGCTGGGCTGGGCAGGAGCCTTGTCGGGCAGCCCGGGTATGCCAGTGGCGACATCGTCTTTCTTGTCAGGCATGGTATTCCTTCCTGATGGCATTCGGCCTCCGGCATCGCACCACCTGGGTCGCTTCGCATCCAGTCTGGCCTGCGGGCGAGTGAATGGAACAATCGAAGGATCTGCGGAATGATGGTGTAGGATAGGCCAGCAATCGGTTGCTGTCAATTTGCAGGTTAGGCGAATACCGATCGCAATGATGCAGATTACTGACGGAGGGGATGCAGATTCCGGGGCATGCCTCACCGATTTGTAACGAGGAACTAGCCGAATCCTCTCCCCCTCCGGGCGGGGAAACCTTATACTCCCCCTCATGCCCGGTTTCGCCGGGCCAACGCACACAGGAGGCCCCATGAAAAGAGCAATCGTATTCGTAGCCCTCGCTGCCCTCGCAGCGATTGGCGCCATTGGCCAATCCAGCGCCCTTATCACTGCCGCCCAGAAGGAAGGGCAGCTGACTGTCATCGCCCTTCCCCACAACTGGGTGAACTACGGCGAGATGATCGAGAAATTCTCCGCAAAGTACGGCATCACGGTCAACGAACTCAATCCCGACGGCTCCTCCGCCGAGGAGATCGAGGCGATCAAGGCCAACAAGGGCAACACCGGTCCCCAGGCTCCCGATGTCATCGATGTCGGCCTCAAGTTCGGACCCGAAGCCAAGGCAGCCGGCCTCCTCGCCCCCTACAAGGTCTCCACCTGGGCCAGCATCCCCGACTCCGTCAAGGACAAGGATGGCTACTGGTACGGCGACTACTATGGCGCCCTTGCCTTCGAAGTCAACACCGACATCATCAAGAATGTCCCGAAGACCTGGTCCGATCTTCTCAAGCCCGAGTACAAAGGCCAGTTCGCCCTCGCCGGCGATCCCCGCATCTCCGCCCAGGCCTATATGACCGTCGTGGCTGCCTCCCTGGCCAATGGTGCCAAGAGCCCCTCCGACGTCAGCAAGGGCCTCGAATTCTTTGCCAAGATGAACAAGGTCGGCAATCTCGTGCCCCTCATCGCGGTATCTGGTACCCTCGCATCAGGCGAGACGCCGATCACGATCGAGTGGGACTACAACGCCCTCGCCAACAAGGACACCCTTGCCGGCAACCCCAACATCGAAGTCGTCATCCCCACGACCGGCGTTGTCGCCGGCGTCTACATCCAGGCGATCAGCGCCTACGCTCCCCATCCCAACGCCGCCAAGCTCTGGATGGAGTTCCTGTATTCCGACGAAGGCCAGATCATCTGGCTCAAGGGTTACGGGCACCCTGTCCGCTTCAATGACATGGCCAAGCGCAAGGTCATTCCCGCGGATGTCGAAGCCAAGCTCCCTCCCTCCGCAGCCTACGCCAAGGCAGTGTTCCCCACGCTCGCTGAGCAGACCGCCGCGTCCAAGGCGATAGCCGAGGGCTGGGACAAGATAGTCGGCGCCAACATCCAGAAGAAGTAGGCGACGATCATGTCCGCTCGCATCGAGCGGAGCGTCGGCAAGGATATGCCTGGCGAGGATATGCCTGGCAAGGATATGCCCGGCATATCCTTGCCGCCGGCCCCGGACGCACGGCGAACGCTCGCCGACGGACCGGGGCCGCGCGTTGTCGCTCCGGGAAGGAAGCTGCCCTGGGCCTGGCTCGGATTGCTGCCCTTCCTCCTCTTCGCCTTTCTCTTCATGATCCTCCCTGCGAGTTCGATCGTCATCGGCTCCTTCCAGGACGAGGCGGGGTCATTTACTCTCGCAAACCTCGCAAACCTCTTCAAGCCAAGCATTCTCGACTCCTACCTCGTGACCATAAAGGTGAGCGCGACAACAGCCCTCCTCGGCGGTATCCTGGGCCTCCTCATCGCCTACGCGATCTCGATAGGTGGCCTACCGAAGTCCCTGAAGACCTTCATGTCGACTTTCTCGGGGGTGGCCTCCAATTTTGCAGGCGTGCCCCTGGCCTTCGCCTTCATCGCCACCCTCGGCCGCATGGGATTCCTTACCGTCCTTCTCCGGACCCTCTTCGGTTTCGAGCTCTATAACACCGGCTTCAACCTCTACAGCTTCTGGGGCCTCACCCTCACCTACACCTATTTCCAGATTCCCCTCATGATCCTCATAATTGAACCTGCCCTCGAGGGCATGAAGAAGGAATGGAGGGAGGCTACCGAGAGCCTCGGTGCCTCGAGCCTCCAGTACTGGACCCGGGTCGGCATCCCCGTCCTCCTCCCCTCCATCCTGGCGGCCCTCATCCTGCTCTTCGGCAACGCCTTCGGCGCCTATGCGACAGCCTACGCCCTCACCGGCGGACTCATAAATATCGTGCCAATACTGATCGGCGCCCAGATCAGGGGCAATGTCCTCCATGATCCGCAGCTCGGCTACGCCCTGGCCTTCGGCATGGTCATCGTGATGACGGTCAGCATCCTCTTTTATTCCTGGCTGCAGAAAATCAGTTCGAGGTGGGTCAAATGAAGCGACGAACCTGGCTTTCCTGGCTCTGGTTTGCCATCGGGATGATCTACTTCTTCCTTCCCCTCTATGCGACCTTCCTCTTTTCCCTGCGCGGGAAAAAAGGCGTCCTGTCGTTCGTCGCCTACCAGAATGTGTTCAAGGATCCGACCTTCCTCAAGACCTTTGGCTTTTCCCTCGAGATGGCCCTCCTCACCGTCCTTGTCGGGCTCCTGCTCATCGTGCCGACGGCGATCTGGATCCAGCTCAAGGTGCCCAAGGCCAAGGCCCTCTTCGATGTGCTCACCCTCATGCCCTTCGCGGTGCCACCCATCATCCTCGCCTTTGGACTTATCCGGACCTACTCCAGGCCGCCCCTGGCCCTCGTCTCGACGCCCGCCATCCTGGTTGCAGCCTACGTGATCATCTCCTTTCCCTACATCTACCGCTCGGTGGATTCGGGGCTGCGCGCGATGGACCTGCGCGGACTTTCCGAGGCCGCACAGAGCCTCGGAGCCGGATGGGGAACCCTCCTCTTCCGTGTAGTGTTGCCAAACCTGCGGACTGCCCTCCTCTCTGCAACCTTCCTTACCCTGGCCATAGTCATCGGTGAACTCACCCTCGCAGTCCTCCTTGCCTGGCCGGCCTTCGGTCCCTACATGGCCCTTATGGGGCGTAACCGCGCCTACGAACCGGCAGCCCTCGCGATCATGAGCTTTGGCCTTACCTGGGGAGCCATCGGCCTCATCCAGCTCCTGACCCGGACGGCCAAAGACAAGGGCGCCGGCATCGGCGCCGGCACTCACTGAAACAGCAGGCAGGAGAACAAGCATGGCATTCCTCGAACTACACGACATAGTCAAGAGTTTTGGCAAGAACACGGTTGTGAAGGGCCTTTCGCTCAAGGTCGAGAAAGGCGAGTTCGTGTCACTCCTGGGCGGTTCGGGTTGCGGCAAGACGACGACCCTCCGCATGATAGCGGGCTTCGAGACCCAGAGCTCCGGGACGATCCACATCGATGGAGAAGAGCTCTCGGCGGTGCCACCCAACAAGCGCAACCTTGGCATGGTCTTCCAGAACTATGCCCTTTTTCCAAACATGACAGTTGGCAAGAACATCGCCTTCGGCCTCTCCATCGCAGGCAAGCAGGGACCCGAGGTGGCCTCCCGCGTCGAGGAGATGCTGGAAATGATCAACATGGCAGAGTTTTCCCAACGTTATCCGCACCAGCTTTCGGGTGGGCAGCAGCAGCGCGTTGCCTTGGCACGCGCCATCGCCATTGCGCCGCGGGCCCTCCTTCTCGATGAGCCCCTGTCGGCCCTCGACGCGAAGATCCGCGTCAAGCTCCGTGACGAGATCAGGAAGATCCAGCGGCAGCTTGGCATCACGACGATCTACGTCACCCACGACCAGGAGGAGGCGCTCTCCATCTCCGACCGGGTGGCGGTGATGCGGGATGGCCTCATAGAGCAGATCGGCGCTCCCTTCGAGATCTACAATCGCCCCGCGACGTCCTACGTGGCCAGTTTTATCGGAACCCTCAATGTCCTTTCGGCCAAGATCGTCGATCCGGAAGCCGGCTCGATCCAGGTTGAGGGACAGACCATCTCGACCGGCAGGAAGCTCGAGGGGAGGGCGGGTGATGAACTGTCCTTGAGCCTCAGGCCCGAGGCCCTTTCACTCGATGACGATGTCGCAGGTGCCCGTGGCGTGCGCGCCCGTGGCGTGCGAGCCAATGGCGTGGGCAACTTCCTCGAAGGCGAGGTCGTCAACATCAAGCTGTTGGGCTCCATCGTGCGCCTTATGGTGGCGGTGGGCACGCGTGAACTCTCCGTCGATGCCTTCAACGACCCCCGCCGGGGCTTCCCGGGCCTGGGGCAACGTGTGAGGCTCGGCATCCCTCCCGAGGCACTTATTCTCACGAAGCCAGATGCTTCCCCGACCGTCGATGATATTGAAGAGGAAGATGCAAGTTAGGCGATCTCGCAGCGTTTGTTTCAAGGCCCTCCCTGAGTCCTCGGGAGGGCCTTTCCATTCTGTGGGGCTTCCTCAAAGAGGTCCTCTCCTTCCTTCGCCCCCACCTGGCGGCGCCGTGCCCGAAGGAGGAGATAGAGGGCGATGGCGATGCCGTAGACGACCACCATGAAGACAACCGAAGTCGAGTTGCGGAGGCTGATCCCGTAGAGGTCGGCGGGATCGATCATCCACTCGTAGAGAAGGAAGCCGATGAAGGCCATGAAAGCGAGGCCAAAAACGGAAATCAGGGGAATTGGTCCTATCCTGAAGGCGGCCAGCGGCGAGGATCGGTAGAGCTCCCTTTGGACAAAGGGGAGGAGGATAGCTGCCAGGCCCGTCCCGAGGTAGGTCACGGCGATGACGAGGGTCGACATGAGGGTGAGGCCGGCGAAGCCGAAGGCATTCCAGACGTAGAGGGCAGAGACGATCAGGCCAGGCACGACCATGTAGAGGAGGGCCTTGATCGGCGAACGGGAGCCTGCGCTCAGTTCTGCGACATTGCCGGGAAGAAGGCGGTCGAGGGCTGCTGAAAAAAGTATGCGCGTGCTCGACAGATAGATCGTGCCAGCCCAGCCGAAGAACCATGAGGACATACCAAGTACGACGATGACCCGGAGGATGGGTGAGTCGACGGCGAGGAGGGCCAGGAGGACGGGATAGGGCCAGAAGGGCAGGACCGGCGCGAGTCCTGCCGGGTGGAGGCGGCCCTGCCAGTAGGCGGCATTGGCCCGCATGTAGAAGTCGAAACCCATCGAGCGCTCGATCGCCAGGAGGATCACAATGGCGAGGACCGTCGATGCAAGGAGGGCGGCTGACATCACCAGGAGGTTTCGGCGGAAATCGTGGGCACCCCGCACCTCCCCTGAAAGACTAGCGCCACAATTAGGCCAGAGGTTCCAGAAAGCGAGAAAGGGAAGGAGGAGGAGGATCTGGGAGAGGCTGCCGCCCCAGAGCCCCGTCGTGGAACCAGCTGCCCTGCCTGCGGCGTTGATGCTCGCCGTCGCATCGTGGAGGCCGAAAAGGGAAAGGGCCCCCACATCAAAGCGCGCAGCGAAGGAGCTGCCCGTAGGGATAAGAAGGATGGCGAGGACCACGAGCAGTGAAATGTTTCCAGCCCAGAAGCAGAAACGCTGCACCTTTGCATAGCTTTCCATGCCGAGGGCGATGACCACAAAGATAAAGAGGCAGGTGAGCACGCAGGCACCGAACCAGACCGCATTGCTTGTTGCCAGGGTGATGGCGAGGGACTTGAAGCCGAGGACCGCAGCCAGGGGCACGAGGACAATCTGCCTGAGCATGTCGGCGTACAGGGGAGTCCAGAGCCAGAGGATGAAGCACCATCCCGTCATCGCGAGCACAAAGCCTGCTCCCCTGCCAAGTACTCTGCTCTGCCAGACATAGTCACCGCCAGCCTTGGGCATCACCGATATGAATCCGGCATAGACGACAATCTCGGTGATCACAAGGACAGCGCCTGCGAGGATGGCAGGGATGAGACCACCCTTGAAGTACCAGGCCTGGCTTATTATGTAGAGGCCGAGGGTTACGAGGTTGACAGAGAAGAAGGCATATATAAAAGCATCCCGCCCCGACCAGCTTCTGATAAGTCCCGCTTCTCCCGCGGTCGACGCTGAGGCTTCCTTGTCACCGTCCCCGATGAGGTCCTTGACCATAGGCACTTCCTTCCTCTTGTATGGCATCGCCCTTTACTACCGAGTCCGGTGTTCAGGATACACAAAAACGCATTTCGCCCAAGTATTGCAAGGCGAAATGCGCTCTTGCGTTGCCAGATTTCACGACTCGGTAGTAGGGTCGGTCCATTGTACTCATTTCCACCGGAGGCCACGCATGGGAAAACCGCCAGTCCTTGTCTTTGCCCATCGCGGCTTTCGCGCGATCGCCCCGGAAAATACCCTCGCTGCCGCGCGGGCCGCAGTCGCCGCAGGCGCGCTCTGGTGGGAACTCGACGTCGCAGCGAGCTCCGATGGCGAGCTGGTCGTCATCCACGATGACAGCCTCGCACGGACAAGCGACGCCGCAGCGCGCTTTCCCGCACGAAGCCCCTGGTCAGTCTACGACTTCACCCTTGCCGAGCTCGCGAGCCTCGACGCTGGCTCATGGTACGCCGCCAGTGATCCCTTCGGCCAGGTCAAGGCCGGCCGCGTCGGTCCCTCCGATCTTGCCCGCTTTGCAGGAGAGCGCATCCCCAGCCTCCGCGCCTGCCTCGAGTTCACCAAGGCCGCTGGCATTTCCGTCAATGTCGAGATCAAGGATGCGGAGGGGCGGGCCTGTCACTCCTGGCTTGCCGAGCGCGTCGTCGAGCTCATTCGGGAACTCGACATGGTCGACAGAGTCCTTTTGTCTTCCTTCAAGCACGAGTATATCGTCAGGGCCAAGCGCGCTGCCCCAGGCCTTCGGACCGGCGCCCTCGTCGAAGGGGCCTCACCCGATCCAGTCGCCCTCCTGGACCAGAGCGGCGCCTCTTCATACAACCCCGACCTCGAGACCCTGACCGAAGCCGCAGTCCAAGCCGTCCGCGCCTCTGGTCGGGATGTCTTTGTGTGGACGGTCAACGAAGAGGCGGACATGGAACGCCTCATCGATTGGGGTGTCAGCGGGATCTTCACTGACTTTCCCGACCGCCTGTTCCGCGTGTTGCGGGAAGCCCCCGTCACGGAATACCCACCCCCAATTCATAGCGATTCTTGAATAGTCCGTAGTACCAGACAGCCGGCTTGTTCGGCGCTGTGTAGGTAATCCTGTGGACGACAAAGGCCGGCTCACCCGGAGCGGTTTCGAGGAGCAGGGCTTCCCCCTCGTTGAGGAGGTGGGCTTCTATTTCGACCTCGGCCCTGAGCAGGGGGTAGTCGGAGTTCCTGACCAGGAGCTCATGGATAGAGCCGATGCCAGCGAGGTCCAGGGTAGCCAGGCTCGGGAGGAGCTTCTCCTCGAGATAGCGCTCTGAATACGAAACTGTCAGGCCGCCGACCCGCCTCCGGCGAGCGAGGTGGAGGACAGCCGAACCGGGGAGCAATCGCAGGCGCTCGGCTATTTCCAAAGGCGCGGAAATGATCTCCTGTTTGAGGGTCTCGCAGATGGATTCCCCTTCCGGGCTTTCCTGTCCTTCCCGATCCGTGGTCCTCGCCTGTTCCGATGCAGACAGGAAGCGGAAGGGTATGGCTTTGGGATGGAGGGCCCGGACAAAGGAACCGATGCCATGCTCGGTCTCGATGAGCTTCTCAGCCTCGAGCTGGGCTATCGCGTTGCGGACTGTGCCCCGGCTCAATCCATAGCTTCCGATCAGGTCTTCCTCTGAGGGGATGCGCTCTCCAGGGGCTATCTGCCCAGCCAGGATCTGGTTCCGGAGGATGATGAGGAGCTGGCGGTACTTGGGCATGGCCCCTGAGGTGATCCTTGGCGATGGAGTGTCCATGGAGAGCCCTCCTTGATTCAGTGTGCACTGGCACTTGACGACTCCAGTGTGCCATGGTACTCGTATATACGTCTATACGAGATTCGAGGTGAGCATGGAAACATACCTGAAGGTTCTCGATCCAGACGATAGCTCTGCTGGCGGCGGCTCTGCTTCTGCCATTGCCGGAGCCATGGCTGGGGCTCTCTTAGCCTTGGTAGCCAGGTTTTCCAGACCCAGCCTGCGAAAAAAAGCCTTCAGCGCGCCTGCGGACCTGGCAGAGGGCCTTTCTGTGGGCTCGGCGGGCGCTTCACCTGACGCGCTAGATGACGCTGCCTGTGAAGGCATAGCCCTGCGTGCCATAGCCCTGTCCCAGCGCCTCCACGCGGGGGCCCGGGAAGACACCGAGGCCTTCCAGGCTGTCCGCGACAGCTACCGGCTGCCCAGGGCCAGCGAGGCGGAAAAAGCGAAGCGTCAGCTGGAAGTGCAGGCTGCCTGGGTCCTGGCTACGCGCAAACCCCTTGAAAACGCAGAGGCCTGCCTGGCCCTCCTTGAGCTAGGGCGCGAACTCCGGCTCACTGTCAATCCGAACGTCCACTCCGACTACAGTTCGGGGATATATCTTGCGCGGGCCGGACTCCTGGGCTGCCTCGACAATGTCAGCATCAACCTGCCATCGCTCAGGGACGAGGGCCTGGCCGCCGCGATCGCCCTCCGGGCAGCTGCCTGCCGTGCGGGATGTGAAGCCCTCGCGGCTCTGCCCGGGGCGCAGGCCGGAGGGTCGCCCGGGGCGCAGGCCACCCCGTGACCACTTTGACACAATTGGAGGTACAGGATCCATGAAGCAGGTAGTGCTCTGCGAACCCAACATCAGCGAGGGCATCGACCTCACGCTTGTCGGCGAGGTCCTGGCCGAGATTCAGAAGGTCGAGGGCATCCGCATCCTGGACGTCTCCTCCGATGCCGACCACAACCGCTCGGTCTTTACCTACCTCGGTGAGCCGACCGCCGTACTTCTCGCCACAAAGAACATGGCGAAGGTGGCACTGGAGCGCATCGACATGGGCAGGCACAGGGGTTCCCATCCCCGCCAGGGTGCCGTCGACGTGGTGCCCTTCATCCCCGTACGCGGCATGGAGATCAAGGAAGCCGTGGAGCTCGCCCGGGATTTCGGCCGCTACATCGGAGGCCTTGGCGTACCGGTCTACTATTACGAGGAGGCGGCGACCCGGCCTGAGAGGGCCAAGCTGCCAGACATCAGGAAGGGCCAGTACGAGGCCCTCGAGGCCAAGATGCTCGATCCGGCCTGGAAGCCCGACGAGGGTCCCTTCGCCTTCAACGCCCGGGCCGGGGTCCTCGTGACCGGCGTGCGCTTTCCCCTCGTGGCCCTCAACGTGAATCTTCATAGCACTGACCTTTCCATAGCCGAACGCATCGCCCGCGCCGTGCGCCACATCAACGGAGGCTACCGCCACGTGCGCGCCATGGGACTGGCCCTCGAGGACAAGGGCATGGTGCAGGTGTCCATGAACCTCGTCGATTACCGTGGTACGCCCCTCCATCGCGTCCTTGAGACCGTACGTTCGGAAGCTGGTCGCTACGGGGTGGCGGTAGCTGGTACCGAGCTCGTCGGTCCGGTTCCCCTGGGTGCCCTCGAGGAACTCGTCAAGTTCTACCTCCAGGCACACGACTTCAAGATGGATCAGATCATCGAGAATGCGCTCATCGATTGAGCGCAATTGGAAACAAAGGAGAACAGGATGGAGCCTATAGCAATGCCAGCAGGAAAGCCGGAGATCCTCTATTCAGTGAAGGCTCAGCGGGGAAAGACCCTCCGCTGCAAGGGCTGGAAACAGGAGTCGATTCTCCGCATGCTCGAGAACAACATGGAGGTCGCCGAGGCTCCTGAGCGCCTGGTGATCTACGGCGGCATCGGCAAGTGCGCCCGGAACTGGGAGAGCTACCACGCCATCGTGAAATCCTTGAAGGAACTCGAGAACAACGAGACCCTGGTGGTTCAGTCGGGCATGCCCGTGGCCATATTCAGGACCCACCGCCTGGCCCCCCGCGTCGTCATGGCCAACACCAACATCATGAAGGCTACCTGGGAGACCTTCTACGACCTCCAGGACAGGAACCTCACGATGTTCGCCCAGTACACCGCTGGCCCCTGGGAATACATCGGAACCCAGGGCGTCATCCAGGGGACCTTCGAGACCCTTGGCGCGGTAGGCGACAAGCACTTCGGCGGCTCCCTGGTCGGTCGCATCTACTTCGCCGCGGGCCTCGGCGGCATGGGGCGCAACCAGCCGCGCGCCATGACCATGCACGGCGGTGTCTGCGTCATCGTCGACGCCGACGACAGGATCATCAAGCGTTCAATTGAACGCAAATTCCTCGATGTGCAGGCACCTGACCTCGAGACTGCCATTGCCATGGCCGAGGATGCCAAGGCGGCGAAGAAGTCCCTCGGCATCGGCGTCCTGGGCAACGCGGCCGAACTCTTCCCCAGGGCCCTCGAACTCGGCTGGAAACCGGACGTCGTCTCCGAGATGTGCCCCTGTCACGACCCCTTCTCCTACATTCCTGCGGGATACAGGGTCGAGGAGGCCGCCGCTCTCCGCGAGGGCGACCGAACAAAGTACCTCGAGGTGGCGCGCGAGTCGATGAAGCGCCAGCTCTCCGCGATGAACGAGTTTTCGCGGCGCGGTGTCGTGGCCTTCGAGTACGGCACGAGCATCAGGAAAGAGTGCCGCGACGCGGGCATGCCCGAAAAGGAAGCCATGACCATCCCTGGCTTCGTGGCGGCCTACATCAGGCCACTTTTCATGCTCGGCCGAGGCCCCTTCCGCTGGACCTGCCTCTCCGGAGAGGCCAGCGACCTGGCGACGATCGACCAACTTGTCCTGGACATGTTTCCCAAGGACACGCTCACCGTAAAATGGATCGAGCTTGCACGGAAGACCCTTCCGATAGAGGGCCTGCCCGCCCGGGTCTGCTACCTTGGCTTCGGCGAGCGCCGGTCCCTGGCCCTCAGGATTAACCAATTGATCAAATCTGGAGAACTCTCCGGCCCGGTCGGATTTTCCCGTGACAACCTCGACTCAGGCTCCATCGTCAATCCCACCTTCGAGTCCGAGAACATGAAGGATGGCGGCGACCTCATCTCCGACTGGCCCTATCTCAACGCACTGCTGAACACTGCCGCCATGGCCGACCTCGTCGCCATCCAGGCCAACTACTCAATGGGCGAAGCCGTCCATACCGGCGTCACCATGATTGCCGACGGCAGCGAGGAAGCGGACATCCGCCTCGACGTCTGCATGGCAACCGACTCGGGCATCGGCGTCGTGCGCCACGCCCAGGCAGGCTACGAAAGCTCCCGCGAAGTCTGCGAGGGCAAGGGGCCGCTCACCACCGACAGCATCAAGATCCCCCTCTGGTGGTCGCCCACCGCGACCTTCGGCCCCGAAACGGGAAAGCAGGACCGTCTCGGCAAGCACACGAAGGACTGAGGGATCCATGCCCAAGCCACGGATCGACCTCCTTATCTCAGGCGCAGGGGAAGTCCTGACCTGCGTTTCCGCAGCAGGAAACCCGCTCGGACGCAAAGCTGGCGTCGTGGTGGCCATCGCAGGCGAACACATCGCCGCCATCGCACCATACGCAGAACTCGAGTGCAATTGGGACCTATCCGGGGCACGGGTACTGGACGCCCGAGGAGGCATACTGGCTCCGGGTTTCATTGACTGCCACACACATCTCGTGTTCGGCGGCTCGCGGGCGTCCGAGTACGCGGCCCGCATGACTCGCACTGCGGCAGAAGTCAAGGCCATGGGCATTCCGACGGGGATTCAGGCAACGGTCAGCATGACGCGGGCGGCATCGAGAAGCGAACTGGCCTTCAACGCCCGCATGATTCTCGAGCGGATGTTCCGCGCCGGAACGACGACGCTGGAGAGCAAGAGCGGCTATGGACTTTCGGTGCAGAAGGAGATGGAGCTTCTCGAGGTGAACCGGGACCTCGACGTATCCGGGCCAGTGGATATCGTCAGCACCCTCCTTGGAGCCCACGATTTTCCGCAGGACCAGGGGCGGAGCGAGTATATCGACAGCATTATTAATGACATGATCCCGCAGGCAGCGGCAACGGCCGCTTCCCCGGCCGCGGGTGGCCGAAGCGGGCTCGCCACCTTCTGCGACGTCTACTGCGACGAAGGATACTACACGGCCGAAGAATCGCGCAGGATTCTCGAGGCAGGTCTGCGTCATGGCTTGAAAGCCAGGATCCATGTCGATGCCTACGCCAATGTCGGTGGCTCGAAGGCAGCGGCGGAACTCCGGGCGGTATCGGCCGATCATCTCAACTACACCAGTCGTGCCGAGATGGCCGCCTATGCGAAGGCCGGGACGGTAGGCGTCCTCATGCCGGGCCTCGACTTCGCCGTCAGGCATCCTCATCCCTACGACGCCCGCGCCATGATCGAGGAAGGCATGATCCTGGCGCTGGCCACTGACTTCTGTCCGGCCTGCTGGATGGAGTCGATGCAGACGGTCATGCAGCTGGCCTGTAGGGTTTCCGGGTTCTCTCCCGAGGAGGCGCTCCTTGCTTCCACATCCGGGGCAGCCCGGGCCCTTGCCCTCGATGACCGGGGCACTCTCGCGCCAGGGATGCTCGCCGACCTTCAGCTCTGGGACATTCCCTGCTATGAGGATATCGTCTATCGCCTGGGGAACAACGCGGTGTCCCTGGCAGTCAAGCGGGGACGGGTACATGATTTCAAGGAGGTGCGAGAATGATCGAGCTGACGGGTGACACACTGACGATCGAAGCCCTGGTCGCCGTGGCAAGGCGCCACGAGAAGGTGGCCGATCTGGGAACGGGGGTCACGGCGCGCATGCAGGCCAGCCATGAGTGGGTTGTCGCGGCCATAGAAGGAAAAGGCAGGGTCATCTACGGCGTCAATACTGGCTTCGGTTCACTGGCCAACAAGGTGATCAGCGCAGCCGAGGCACGGCAGCTTTCGCGCAACCTGATCCTTCTTTGTGTCTGCGGAGTCGGCAAGCCCCTGGGTGAGGACATAGTACGGGGTCTCATGACCATCCGGGCCAACATGCTGGCGAAGGGAAACTCCGGGGTCAGACCCCTCGTGGCCCAGACCCTCATAGCTATGCTCAATGCCGGCGTTACGCCGCTCGTGCCGGAGAAGGGCTCACTTGGGGCCTCGGGGGACCTGGCCCCCCTTTCGCACATCGCTGCAGTCCTTTCCCGCGACCAGGGCGCCGGCGATGGCGGCTATTCAGGCCAGGCCTGGTACAAGGGCGAACTCCTCGAGGGCGCTGTTGCGATGAAGCGGGCAGGTATCGAGCGCATAAGGCTTGAAGCCAAGGAAGGTCTCGCCCTCTCGAACGGAATCGACTTCATGGCCGCCTGTGGGGCCCTGGCCGTTTACGATGCCGAGAACCTCCTCCGTCACGCCCAGATGGGAGCCTCCCTCAGCTTCGAAGCCCTCACCGGACTCACCGCGGCCCTCGATCCCAGCCTCCACGAGATCAGCATGCAGCCAGGCAACCGCCAGGTCGCTGCCACGATCCTCTCGCTCTGCAAGGGCAGCCGGCTCCTGGACTCCGACCCTGCAAGGCTGCAGGATGCCTATAGCCTGCGCTGCACTCCCCAGGTTCTCGGGCCGATCCTCGACGCGGTCGCCTTTGTCCGCCAGCGCTTTGCCGGAGCCCTCAACGCGGCCACCGATAATCCCCTCATCTTCCCGACGGCGGACGGCCAGGATCTGCGTGCGGTTTCAGGAGGCAACTTCCACGGCCAGGGACCCGCGCTCTGGCTGGACTTCCTGGGTATTGCGATGGCCGAGGTTGCGGACATTGCGGAGCGGCGCGTGTTCCGCATGCTGACTCCCGAGCTCAGCAACGGCTTACCCGCGATGCTTGTAACCAACAACGGTCTCGATGGCGGCCTCATGATGGTGCAGTACACTGCTGCGGCCCTGGTTTCCGACAACAAGACCCTCGCGCATCCCGACAGTGTGGACTCCATCCCGAGCTGCGCCAACCAGGAGGACCACGTCAGCATGGGAGCCAACGCCGCCAGGCACTGCCTTGAGATCCTCGAAAACATAACGAATGTCCTGGCCATCGAGCTGATGACGGCAGCGCAGGCGGTGGATCTACGCCTCGATGGGCCCGCGCGTCTTGGAGCGGGAACCTCGCGGGTCTACAAGGCCATCCGGGAACGTGTCGCATTCCTCGACCATGACCGTCCTTCGAGTCCCGACACCCAAAGCCTCGCCCAGCTCATCCGGGAAGGAAGCATGGCGCTAGGCCTTGCCTGGAACTGGTGATGTCCCTGGGAGGAAGGCATCGGTGAACCTGAAGGCCATCAATGCTGACATGCATGTAGTTGATAGGATGCATTCGAAGGCCCAGGGCGCCTTACTGGGACTTGTCGCAGGCGATTCGCTGGGAAGCCTGGTTGAATTCCAGTCGCCCCAATCCATCCGGAGGCTCTATCCTCAGGGCCTGCGCGACCTGGTTGCCGGAGGCACCTTCGATACGCTTCCCGGGCAGCCGACCGATGACTCCGAGATGGCGCTTCTCCTGGCCCGCAGCCTCATCGAGCTCGGGACCTATGATGCGCTGGCTGTGCGCGAACGCTATGTGTATTGGCTTGAAAGCGGACCCTTCGATTGTGGCCTGACGATTTCCACTGCCCTGCGAGGGACCCTCAACGAGGCCAGCCAGGCCAACGGGGCACTGATGCGCGTCTGCCCGGTCGGGATCGCAGGAGCAAAGCTTCCTTTGGAGGCCGTCGCCCGTTGGGCTGAGCTTGACGCAGGCCTTACCCATCCCAATCCGGTATGTCTCCAGGTGAATGCGCTCTATGCGATGTCCATCGCCATCGCAGTCCGCGAGGAGATCGCGCCAAAGGACCTATTTAAACGGATCCAAGGGATTGCGCTGGAGCGCTGTGTTGAGGCTTCGGTCATGGCTTCGATCGAGGCTTCGGCCATCGAGGCACCGGCTGATTTCATGTCGAAGATGGGCTGGGTCCTCATTGCCTTCCAGAATGCGCTGTATCAGCTTCTTCACGCTCCGAACCCTGAGCTGGGCATAATTGATACGGTGATGAGGGGTGGGGACACTGATACCAACGCTGCCATTTCTGGTGCCCTGCTCGGTGCCGTGCATGGCCGTGAGGCGATACCACGGCGCTGGGAGGAATCGATCCTTGCCTGCAGGCCCAAAGCCGGCCTGCCAGGCGTACACCGCCCACGCCCCGAGTGCCTGTGGCCTACCGACGTCCTTGACCTGGCTACCAGGCTTGTGGACCTCAGGGCCTGAGGCCTGCCTTTCGTGCCGCGAGTTCGGCGACGATCTTGTCATGTCCCTTCCGCGTGATGGGATAGCTGAAGAGGAAGGGCAGAGCTATGAAGATCGCTGCCGCCGAGACGGGACCGAAGAAAAGCCTGATCCCGAAGAGGGCTTGCTCGGTCTGGCTCTGGTTGGCGACATAGCCGAAGATGGCGAGCGACCAGCCGACCATGGCGATTCCGAAGGCGTTCGTGAATTTCGTGATGAAATTCCACATGCCATAGTACAGACCTTCCTGTCGCTGACCGGTCATGAGCTCGTCGTACTCGATGACGTCGGGGAGCATGGACCAGGGGCAGACATACTGCGCTGAAAAGCCCATCCCGGCGAGTACACCGATCAGGTAAATCAGGGGCGTGGGGTGGTGGGGCAGGAAAAAGGTCCCGACGCAGGCGATGGCTGCTATGCCAAGCCCGAAAGCGAAGGAGGGTCCCTTGCCTATCCTGTCGGTGAGCATCTTCATGGGGTAGAGGAAGAGACCGATCGTACCGAGCATGACGAACATGACCAGGGGCAATTCCTTGGTCATTTCGAGCTGGTAGGTGAGATAATAGGGCAGGAGCGATGTCAGGAGGGTGAAGGAAAGGCTCGTGAGAAGGAAGCATCCCATAAGCCACATGAAGGGCTTGTTCCTGAAGGTCGCGACCACAGCCTTGAAGGGAGGGATCCTGGCGCTCTCCATGTCCCTGGCCTTTTCCCGAACACCGAAGGCGGTGACAAGGATCGCAACCATGGCCAGGACTCCGAAGAAGGCACCCATCGCACTGTAGGAAGCGTGGCGGTCAAGGCCGACAGTCTTCAGGAAGAAGTCCGCCACCATCGTGGTCGTTGCCGCTCCGAGGATGTAGCCAATGACGGTGAAAACCTCGCGCACCGTGGTGATGGAAGTCCGCTCATCGTAGTCCCTCGACAGTTCGGGGGTCAGTGCCGAGTAGTTCACGGTTATGATGGTATGGGCCGTGTCGAAGAGGAGGAAGGAGGTAAAGACG
>JBAXTA010000149.1:0-10728 GCA_037130415.1 Spirochaetota bacterium | reverse complement strand
TCAAATCTAGGATGCTTTGGTGTTGCGCGTTGGTAAGTCCGACAGGCTCCTAGGCAGGCTGTCGTCCGCGCGTCGCATGAAATACAGCTCCCAGCGGCTTCGGCCCGCAGCTGAAGCCCGCGCCTCGAACCTGGTCTCGGGCCGCCAGGATCGGGACGTCGCGAAGCGGGCGTGTTGATTGACAAGCAGTGGTACTGATTCGAGGGTCTGAAGCGCTGACAGGGCGTAGTCCTCGATATCGGTTACGAAGTACAGGTAGCCGCCCTCCATGAGTCTGGAAGCCATCAGTTCCGCGAGGCCAGGCCTGACCATCCTTCGTTTGTGGTGGCGCTTTTTCGGCCAAGGATCGGGATAGAAGAGGTGGATGCCTGCGAGCGAGCCCTCCGGGATGGCTTTTTCGAGGATTTCCACCGCGTCGTTGTTGAAGATCCGAACGTTGGGAACACCCTCCGCGACGAGGTCCGAGACGAGGCGGCCCACCCCGGGGCGATGGACCTCGACGCCAAGGTAGTCGATATCCGGCTGGCCGAGGGCGATCTGCCAGGTAGCCAGCCCCATGCCGAAACCGATTTCGAGGACCAGGGGGGCGTTGCGCCCAAAAGCTCCCACCTGGTCCAATTTCCTCCCGTCGAAGGGCAGGATAAAGCGTCGGCCCTCGCCTTCGAGGGCGCGCCGCTGCGCATCGGTAATCCGCCCCTGCCTGAGCACATAGGTCCGTATCCCCTTGTCGTGCATCACTTGACCTTGATTCTGGGGCTAAAACTTCCCCGGTTGGCTGGTGCGTCAAATCCGTAGACAGCGAGGGCTTGTAGCCTTGGAAAGTCGGCTGTTCCGACAAGACGCTCAAGCTCGACGCTGCCGGCCGGGATGACCACCGTCCTGATGAGGGCCCCGACGCCGTCATAGGCAAGGAGGAAATTTTCCGGCCACCTTCCGCCGATGCGCAGCTTTCCTCCCTCGAGATGGGGTAAGGGCGCAGCCTTCCCAGAGGGTTCGGCCCGAAGGGTAAAATCATAGCTGACACGGTTTCCAGCGAGGTCTGCGGCGATAAGGCGCCACTGCCCCCGCGGGATGGGACTCCTGTCGGCCATGGCCAGGTCTGCTGCTCCGAGCCAGGTATCTCCCCCGACGCTGCGGGAGGTCCAGGTGGCGCTGTCGAGAGACCACAGGATCTCAGCCTGATCGTTGATGATCCAGAGGGCTTCAAGGTCTTCGATACCGTCAGGATCGCGGACATCGGCGAACACTGAAAGGCTTTCGTGGGACTGGGATGCCTCGGGCCGACTTTCCAGTATCCATTCGACCCTGAGGACTTCGGGGGGACCGCTGGAGCAAGCAGTGAAGGCGGAGAAGGCCCAGGCGAAAGCGAGGACCAGGAGGCTGCTGCCTCTGCGACCTCGGATCAGCCACGGGCCGGGGAAGGCCATGGGCATGGAACTAGGGCACCAGGAGTTCGCGGATGCGATCCGCAGCCTCGGAGGCACTCTCGACCTCGAAGGTTTCCCTGCTGGCCAGGACCTTTACGGTCAGGCATTTCTTCGCGGCTTCGCTCTCGCCGAGGACAATGGCAAAGGGAATGCCCTTTTTTTCGGCATAGGCAAACTGCTGGGCGAGCTTTCGCTTTTCCGCGAAGACTTCTGCAATGATTCCGGCGCGCCTGAGCACGGCGGCTATCTGCTGGTACTTCGTACCAAAATCCTCTTCGATGTTGAGAACAAGGGCTTCTGTATAGCCCGAACGTCCGCGCGTCTTTCCAAGGGTTTCAAGCGCAGTCAGAAGGCGGTCAAGTCCGATGGCCGCACCGACGCCAGGGAGGCGTCGTGTGGTATAGAGGCTGGCCAGCTCGTCGTAACGGCCTCCACCACAGACCGAGCCTATTTCCGGCATCGCGTCAAGTTTTGTCTCGAAGACGACGCCAGTGTAGTAGTCAAGCCCGCGTGTAATACCCGGGTTGAGAACAAGGGTCTCGGTCTCCGAATCGGAGTGCGAATGGCCCGAAGCTGCGTCGTTCCAGGCGACAGCCATCCGGGTGGCCTGGAAGGCCCCGTAGATGGTCCGGAGGCGCTCGGTATCCTCCGCCGGTCCGCCTGCGAGGGCTTCGAGCTTGTCGAGGGTAGCGAGGAAACCTGCGAGCGGCGTGACATAATCAAGAACCAGGGAGCATTCGGCGGCGGAAACCTCGGTCTCAAGGAGGCTGCGAAGCTCCGCTTCGGTGATCTTGTCCTTCTTGTCGACCGAGCGCAGGATGAAGGCGGAGCGGCCTGAAAGCCCATTGCGCGCCAGGAAACGGTTGAACAGGCCACGGTGGTTGATGTAGATCCTGAAGCCGCCGACGCCGAGGCTCTCGAAAGCGTCCCTGATGAGGAGGACGATGTCGGTGTCCGCCATCGCGGAATCAGTACCAACTATGTCGAAATCGCACTGCATGAACTCCCGGTAGCGGCCTCGTTGCGTGTTTTCGCCGCGCCAGACCTTGGCCATGTGGTAGCGGCGGAAGGGGAGATAGAGTTCGTCGACGTGTTCGGCCATGAAGCGCGCGAAGGGAACAGTCAGGTCAAAGCGAAGGGCAACCTCGCGCCCTCCGTGGTCGGCGAAGCGGTAGACCTGCTTGTCGGTTTCGCCACCTCCCTTGCCAAGGAGGATCTCCGCGTATTCGAGGGCTGGCGTGTCGATCGGAACGAAGCCAAAGGACCTGAACACCCCCTCCAGAGTCTTCGTGAGCGCGGACCTTTCGATCTCGGCTTCGGGGAGATAGTCCCTGAATCCCTTAAGGACCCTGGGTTCTATGATCTCGGACATCGATGTCTCCTCTTGACGCAGGGGCGACGTGCTTGTCCATTCCTGCCACTGCCCGGACAGTATGCCCAATCAATGCCGCCAGCATCAAGAAGCCGGTGTTTCAGGCGCAGGCGGGCGCAGGCGTTGGCTTGGCGAAACGCTGGGACAGCCTTCATGCAGGTGCCTGCCTTGACAGGCAGGAGGAGCCTGGGCATATTCGGCCGATGCTGCTTGCAATCGACATTGGCAATACGGACATCGTATGCGGCGTCTTCGAGGGCCGGAAACTCTTGTCCACTTTCCGGATGCGGAGCCAAGCGGGCAAGACTCAGGATGAGTATGCTGCATCCCTCAATCCGCTCCTGGCCGAGCGGGGTCACGCCCTTGTGGACATCCAGCGCTCGGTGATGTCCTCGGTCGTGCCCGCCCTCTCGCCGATCATGGCAGGGCTATGCCTTAGGCTCTTCGGTGCTGCGCCTACCGTGCTCGGCCCGGCCCTCTATGGACTGCTTCCGCTCCGGCTGCCGAGTCCACGCCAGATCGGAACCGACCTTGTCGCCAATGCCCTCGCAGCCTTCTCCACTGCCGGGGGAGCTGCCATCGTCGCCGACTTCGGTACTGCCCTCAGTTTCACTGCGGTGGCGGCGGATGGCAGGGTACTCGGTGTGGCCATCGCGCCAGGCATCGCCACGGCAGTCTCGTCCCTTACCCGGAACACGGCCCAGCTCCCCGAAGTAGAACTCGAGGCTCCACCTCAGGTCATTGGAACGGATACGGTGATGTCTATCCAGGCAGGAGTCATGCACGGGTATGCCGGCCTCGTCATGCATCTGGTGTCCATGATGAAAGCCGAGATGGGATTTCCTGCCATCGTCATCGCGACAGGGGGGCTTTGTGGCAAGATCGCTCCCCTGGTCGACTGCTTTGACCGGATCGACATGGATCTCACGTTGCAGGGACTGGCAATCGTCGCCGAGTATACCTAGCCAGCCCGATCACTCAGAGAGCAACTTCTCGATCTCATCCCCCGATACGACCTCTGAGTCGAAGGAGTCGCCTTCCTCGCCACCTTGGAGCAGGCTCCGCAGCGAATGCGACATCGCCCGCTGGCCAGAAGCCAGGGCCTTGAGCTGGGCAGACCAGGTGGAAAACTCCACGGAATTGGGCTTTTCCCCGGAAACAAGCGCCTCGATGGCCCTCGCGAAGGAGCTAGCCACCCGCTCGAGGAGCTTCACGTACTCACTTCGATCGACCAGGTGCTGGTTCCGTGACAGAACTTCGTGAAGTTTCCCGATCGTCGTGTCTATGAAAAAGATCTCGCTGATCACATGGTCGCGGTAGTACTCGGGATCGGCCTCGATGGAAAGGCTCGAATCGAGGGATTTCACGAGCACGGACAGGAGGAAAATATCGTCTCGATAGTGGATCTTCTGCGGCATGCTGTTCCTTCACCTTCATTTCGGCATCGAGGGGGCGAGACATGAACCAAAGCCCCGAAAAACTGCCGAAACAGGGAAAGTGGCAAGCCTGTAACATACCCTGGCCCCCCCCGTCCGACTTCGAGCCTTGCCCTTCGCCCGCCTTTCCTGCTATACAATCCGAACCCTCTTTATCCGTCGCCTCGCGTTTTGCGTCGGCGCGCAGGATTCCTGGATGAATCCTGCGACCGACTGGAAAGTGCGGTCTTTGGCGATGGGTCAAGGTCCCCGTAGGGGGATCAAAACATCCCGTATGGGATGTCATGTCCACAAGGAGGAAACATGAGGCAGTACGAATTGACCGTCATCTTTCCCACGGAAGAAGAACTCTTCCGCCTGGGAAAGGAAACGGTTGGAGCAGACCTCGCCAAACACGGCGCGGTCGAGATCAAGGAAGAGGACAAGGGAGACCGGCCCCTCGCCTATCCGATCAAGAAAAAGGAGCGCGGGCACTATGTTCTCTTCACGATGAACATGGATCCCTTGAAGATCGACCACACCGAGAAGGCCTTCAAGCTCAACCAGAACATCCTCAAGTACCTCTTCGTGAGGGTCGAGGCCTGACCGAGGAGGTCGTCGAATGGGAGACCTTGCGGTAGCAGTCCTTGTCGGCAGGCTGACACGGGACGCAGAACTCAAGTACACAAGTTCGGGGCAGGCCATCTGCAGCTTCAGCGTAGCGACAAACGCACGCGTCAAAAAGGGCGACCAGTGGCTGGACGAATCCAGCTATTGGGACGTAGATCTCTGGGGCAAGCGCGGTGAATCGGTCAACCAGTACCTTACCAAAGGGAAGCTGGTTGCCGTCGAAGGCGATATGCGCCAGGACAAATGGGAAAAGGATGGCCAGCAGCGGATGAAGGTCCGGATCACCGCGAACGACGTTCAGCTCATAGGTTCGGGCGAAGGCCGGAGCCAGGGTGGCGGTGCGGGCGGAGAAGGTCGCGGAAGCTACAGCCAGCCTGGAAGTGAAGGCCGTACCCCCCCCCGGAACGAGGGACGGAGCGACGGCGGCTACGACCGCCAGAGCCAGCCGAACCGTGGAGCCTGGCAGGCCCCGGCCCGGGATGCGCCCACAGAAGGATCCCGGCCTCAGGAACGGACTCCACCTACCGACAATTTCCCCGACGATATCCCCTTCTGAAACCTAAGGAGAACTACTGATGTCAGATATGAGAGACAACGACAGATCACCCAGGGGTGACAATGACGGCGATTCACGCCGCGACGGCGACGATCGGGGTCCGGCTCCACGCCGCAGCAAGGGCTTCTTCAAGAAGAAGGTCTGCAAGTTCTGCGCACAGAAACTCAAGATCGACTACAAGGAGGGCGATGTCCTCCGCCGCTTTACCACCGACCGCGGCAAGATCCTTCCCCGCCGCATCACCGGCTCCTGCGCCAAGCACCAACGAGCGCTGGCCGTTGGAATAAAGAGGGCCCGTGCCCTCGCCTACCTCCCCTACGTAGTGAAATAGGACCGACGGACGACCATGAGCGACGGCGTGCGCGTTGGCAGATCGACCTCCTTCACTGTCTCGGCCATAGCGGCCGGGATACTGTCCGCATCGATGTGGATGAGCGTTGTCCTGTCTCCTGCCTTTCTGGTTCCTCTCCAGCTTGCCTTCGGAAAGCTCGGCAGGCGGGGCGGCATGGTTGCCATCGGTTCGGCTCTGCTCGCATTGGTCCTCGGCGCCATGTCCAGTCATTTTCGTTCAAGGAGGGCCTCGCCCTTTTCGCGGCCCTGGCTGCGCTGCCAGCGCCCTTCGCCTTTATTGCCGCACTATTTATCCTTAACTCAGCCCTTTTCAGTTCCTGGGCACCTGTTTCCAGGATACTCAGCCTTGCGGCGATCCTGTCGGCAGGGGCAGCTCCCTTTGTGGCAAGCGTCTTCGCCAACGCGGCTCTCCGATCTACGCTCGCGGCGAGTGTCAGTCACCTCGTAGAAGGCTTCATGAAAGGCATAGACCCAGGCGAGCAGGGCTACGATTCTGCAGCGCTTGTTGCAAGCCTTGATCCCGCTTCCATGGTTGCCACGAGCTTCGAGTTCTTCGCCTATGGTTTCGCTGCCCTGGTCTTTGCCTTCCTCGGCATGAGCTGGTGGATCGGCAACCGGCTTTCTGGTCCCGACAGTACGGGACGGAGGGCTGCATCCGTACTCCGCGAAACCAGGATACCCCCCTGGTACGTGTGGCCATTTCTTGCATCCGGGGCCATGCTGCTTCTCGCGCTCAGGTTTGGCACGGGCACCCTGCCCCGCGCGATCGCATGGAACCTGGTCTTGATCTTCTCCTGCGCCTATCTTGCGCAGGGCCTGGGCATCGTTGCCCATTTCCTGGCACGCTGGAAGGTGCCGAATTTCCTCAGGATCGTGACATTGGTGCTGGCTACGCTGTCAGCGCTTACATCGCCCTTGGGCCTCGCCTTCGCCGCGATCCTCACCCTGCTCGGAGTGACCGAGCTGTGGATACCCTATCGAAATGCAAAAGGAGTCGGAGCATGAAAGTCATCCTAAATCAGGACGTTCCGAATCTCGGAGAACTTGGGGACATCAAAGAAGTGGCCCCGGGCTACGCCCGAAATTTCCTCTTCCCACGGGGCTTCGCGGTTCAGGCGAGCCAGAAAGCCCTTGATCTTTTCAAGCGCCGCAGCGCCGAGATCGAAGCCCGCAGGGAAGACAAGCGCAAGGCCTCCATGGGCCTCAAGGAGCGCATCGAGGCCGAGGAGATCGTCGTGTCCGTACCTGCGGGACACAACGGGAAACTCTACGGCGCCGTCAACAACGCGACCGTCTACGATGCCCTCCTCAAGGCGGGCATCGAGATCGAGCGCAAGAAGATCGAGGTCCCCGGACACTCGATCAAGAACGTCGGAAGCTACAAGGTAACCGTGCACCTCTACGAGAAAGAGGACGCCATCCTCCGTCTCAATGTACAGGGTCACGCCGTGAAGGCAGAAGAGAGCGCCACCGACGAGAACGCCCCGAAAAAGCGCGAACGCCGCGAGCGGAGGAAGACCGAGGAGGACGATTCTCCCGAGGCCCAGCTCCGTGCCTTCCTGGCCGCCCAGGGGCTGGAACCGGAAGCCGACGAGCCCGCTGCCCACTAGTCATCCGGGAGCGAACCCTTGTCGGGGCCGCTTCCAGGGAAAGGGGCAATCGGCGACGGTTGCCCCTTTCTTATTACCAATTGGAGGATGATGCATGATTCCCCTCGACATGCGTGACAAGGTTCCGCCCCACAACGCCGAGGCAGAACAGGCAGTACTTGGCGCCGTCCTCCTCGATCCTGATTCGCTCACGAATGTCCTCCGCTTCCTCCTGCCTGGGGATTTCTATGTCAACGCCAACCGCGAGATCTTTGCAGCCATCATCTCGCTCTACGAGAAAAGCCAGAAGGCGGATCTCATAACGCTGAGCGACGAGCTCAAGGCACTCGGTTCCATGGACAGGGTCGGCGGGCCGGCCTACATCGCGGGCCTCACCTCCCTCGTCCCTTCCTCGGCCAATGTCGAATACTACGCGAAGATCGTCCAGGAGCAGGCCATCCGCCGTGCCCTCATACGGCTCGCCGGTGAGCTGAACACAAGGGCCCGCGATGATTCAGTGGAGACCAACCTTGTGCTCGACGAGGCGCAGGCACGGATCTTCGACATCTCCCAGAACCGCCAGTCGGCAAGCTATAAAAGCATCAAGGAACTGCTCCCGGACACGATCAAGATGATCGAGCGCATGTACAAGAACCGCGACACCTACACGGGCGTGCCCTCGGGTTTCAGCGACCTTGACACCATGACTGCGGGATTCCAGAACTCGGAATTCATCGTGATCGGCGCCCGCCCCTCGGTGGGAAAGACAGCATTGGCGCTGTCCATGGCCGCGCACGCCTCTATTCGGGAGCACATGCCCTGCGCCTTCTTTTCGCTCGAAATGGCTGACACGGCCATCATGCAGCGCCTGGTCGCGAGCGAGGCACGCATCCGGAGCGAAAACATCAGGACAGGCCTGCTCCGGCCCGCAGATTTCCCTTCCATCATGGACACGGCAAGCCGTATCTATGAGGCGCCGCTCTATATCATCGACATGCCCAACATGAAGCTGCTCGAGCTCCGCACGATGGCACGTCGCCTCAAGGCCGAGAAGGACGTGAAAATCATCTTTGTCGACTACCTGACCCTGATTACCCACGACAACCAGGATCTGCCGCGCTGGGAACAGATCGCAGGCATCTCGCGCTCGCTGAAGTCCCTCGCGCGCGAGCTCAAGATCCCCGTCGTCGCACTCTCCCAGCTCAAGCGCGAGGCAGAAGGAAAGCAGCCGACGCTCGCTGACCTCAGGGAATCCGGATCCATCGAGCAGGACGCCGACCTGATACTTTTCCTCCATCGCGACCGCCAGATAGACAAGTCCAAGGATGAGCGCTCTGCGGCGATCGACACCGAACTCATAGTCGCCAAGCAGCGCAACGGCCCGGTGGGCAAGACGACCATAACCTTCCTGCCCTCCTTTACCCGCTTCGAGAATCGCGACCACCGCAATTCCTGAATGTGGCGCCTGAGTGGACGGCAGGCGTGGCTATCCGTATACTTGAACTGGTGAAAACCGCAGTCGCGGGAGGAAGGGGAGCATGGCTTTCAGCGAAGAATACGATTTCAGCATCCTGCGGAACGAGGCCGAGCGTTTCGTTACCCTGGAGCTCGGGAGGCGCCTCGAGGAGCTCTCCGATCCCTCCATCTGCCTCTGTCAGGACTGCATCCTGGATATGGCTGCCCTCGCCCTCAATACGATCAGGCCCCTCTACAGGGTTTCCCTTCTTGGGACGATGTACGCCAGCGCCATGGGCGAGGGCGAGTATCAGGAAGAAGTCCGGAAGGTGGTCGACCAGGCCATCGCCAAGGTTCACGCCAGCCCCAGCCACGATTGACGCGAGGGGGGATGGGAGTCACGGGCCCTGGAAAGAGGATCTCAGCTTTTTGATGTCTCCTCCTCTTCGATCAATTCTCCCTCGAGAAGATACGACTTTTTAGGCAGCTCGACGGTGAACAAGGCTCCTCCAAGGGATGAGTGTCCAGCCTGAAGTCTCCCGTGATGTTTGTTGACGATGATATCCCAGGAAATGGACAAGCCCAGGCCGGTGCCCTTGCCCGGCTCCTTGGTTGTAAAAAAGGGATCGAAAATCCTGTGGGCATTGCCCTCAGGAATTCCTGGGCCGTCATCCTCGATCGTGCAGAGCACCATGTCGTTTTTTGAGGTCGTTGAAATGGCTATGACGCCCTTCGCGGAGCGGTGCTGCGATTGCAGGGCCTGTGCGGCATTGATCACGAGGTTGAGGATGACCTGGTTGATCTGGCCACCAGCCGCCTCGATGAGGCCGATATCCCCGAGGGAGAGCCTCACGTCGGCGACGTACTTGACCTCGTTTCGCGCCACGGCAAGGCTGTTTTCGATGCCCTGGTTCATGTCATAGGGTCCCGCTCCCGTCGACGACTCATCCCGGGAAAAGCTTTTCAGGCTTCCTACTATGCCCTTGATCCTGGCGAATCCATCAGAGGACTCAGTCAGTATCACGGCGGTTTCCTCAAGGATGTATTCCAGGTCGTGCGTTGCCGCGATCTGGCCGTGGCGAACCGGGTCGAGGCGCTCCGCCTCCTTCCAGGCGCTGAGGAAGGCCTCGAAATAGCCGCGGAGGACGGCGTGGTTGCTCAGGAGGAAGCCGAGGGGATTGTTGATCTCGTGCGCGATGCCCGCCGAGAGCTGACCGATCGATGCAAGCTTCTCCTGCTGGACCATGGCCATCTGCGTAGCCCTGAGCCTTTGGTTCGTTTCCGCAAGCTCGAGGTTGGCCTTCCACAGCTCCCTCTCGTTGCGAATGCGCTCGGTAATGTCCTTTACGATTCCCTGGATCTCGACGACCTGCCCATTTCCGTCCTTCATCACGTGGGCCGATTCCAGGCAAAAGGCGTTCGACCCGTCGGCGCGGTTCAGGATGATCTCGTAGTCGGCGATGGAACCCTCCTTGCCAAGACGGCTCAGGAACAGCGTGCGGTCATCGGCGGAGAGCGTGAAGTCCTCGTATTTCCTTCCAATTATGTCTTTGCGGTCCTCGAAGCCCAGGAGCATGAGGCCCGCCCGGTTGATGGTCCGGATCACGTCATTGCTGTCCGAGCTGTAGATCATGTCCCGGGACTCCTCGATGAAGGAAATGAGCCTGAGCTCGTTGTCCCTCTGCATCCCCTCAGAAGCGAGCCGCCTTTTCCGCTCGATAGCCCGCTCCGCCCGGTTGGAGATGAGGGGCTCGAGCTCCTCGAGCACCAGGTCGAGGCGCTCGAGGGTGGGCGCACCGAGCCGGGCTCCGACCCGACCCACAAGAATGCAGCAGACAAGATGATCCTGGCGGTAGGCAATCCTGCCCGCAGCGTGGGCGAACGAGAGCCCCAGCCCCGTAAAGAAAGCACTTTGGCCGTCGCAGACAGCCTT
>JBAXTA010000148.1:0-10798 GCA_037130415.1 Spirochaetota bacterium | reverse complement strand
CGTCAGGCCCAGCATCTTCTCGGCCTTCCTGTTCGCATCCACGATGACCGTGGTTTCCACATCGGAGACGAGGATGGCGTCTCCGGCGTTTTCGAAGAGCAGCCGGTACTTTTCCTCACCTTTCAGCACGCGCTCGGCGGCTTCCGCCCTTCCCCGGTCGATGAAGGCATTCTGCCTGCGCCATAAAAGCCAGAAACCCGACCACACTCCCGCGAGAAGGGCGCACATGAGGACGATCATCATCCACAGCCAGCTTCGCAGCGGCGCGTAGACCTCGGAGAGATCGATTCGTGCGACGATTTTCCAGGGCAAATCGGGAATCGCCCGAAGCACGGCCAGCACCCGACTGCCCTTGTAATCGAGGCCTTCCACCAGGCCCTCGCGGCCCAGCACCGCCATCACCGCAGGTCGGTTTTCAGTGGTCAGGGCTACTCGCAGGCTCAGGGCTGGATCCTTCCGGAACCTGAGTTCATTCAAGTACAGCGCATCATCTCCGTCGCGGCGGACAAGGAGGGTCTCGGCCGTGCTGCTTGGGGTCGGCCAGCGTCGTAGCAGCGGGAAGAGGTAGGTCGTGGGATCGATGAACATGGCAACAAGGCCCAGCGCCCGGCCGTCCTCGATGATCGGTACCGCGATTGTCAGATGTACCCGTCCTCCCGGATCATCCCGGTGAAGGTCGATGAAGGTGATCCTGCCCCTGCGCATGACTTCCGCTACCTGCCGGAGGAGCTCTCCGCAGAGCGGCAGCGTGGATGGCTGCGGCAGGGACAGCCTCGGCCTGCCCCCCGCGTCGAGCAGATCGATATGATAGTAGCCATAGGCGGACAGGACTTTCCCGAGCCAGTTCAGGAGCTGCGTCCTTGACTCGCCCTCCGTCGAATCTGCAAGGGTCCGCCGCACGAGTCCTGAAAAGGCCCTGTTCCCGGACAACACCTCGACGTCGCTCAGCCTCTCCCTGTTCCATTGTACTATCTCGCTCAACTTGAGATCGGCGATGGATGAGAGCTGCCGCTCCATCGCGACCTCGAAATCACGCTGATAGTTGCGGTACGCGAAATATCCCGCTGCGAGGATGCCTCCTGAAATCAGGAGGAACACCAGGGCAAGCCCACGGGGGATGCGCCTTTCTTCGTCGAAGAGGGGGGAAGCACCGAGGAAGCGGTGGCGGAACAGGCCCCAGGCGATGACAAGGGATCCAAGCGCGAAGCTCTGCGGCATGGGATTGAGGTCCATGCCGGGAACCAGGTTGAAGGAGGGGAAGAGGGTACCGATGACCATGACCAGGGTGCCGGCGGCGAGCATGAAGATCTGGCCCCGGTACTGGCGTTTCAGGCGCAGGGACGACAGGAAAAGGATGACCAGCCCCGCGAGCATCATTCCGTAGGTATAAAGGTTGTGTACCATGTACCAGGGGCCGGGAATCCTGGCCTTCGTATCGGGAATGAGAAAGGGGCCTGCCTGGCGAAACCCTACCTCGTGGACAGCCCACCAGCCATGCAGGTCGTTCGTCCACAGCAGGGCCTGGGTGATAACCGGTATCACGAAAAGGATGACGATGCGCGCTCTAGAAAGCAGTGCCGCTTTCCCGAGGTAGAGGAGCACGAAGACCAGCCAGAGCACCGGTATCGCCGCAAAGCACGCGATCCTCAGGTTGAACCAGAACCTTGCCCACTCCACCGAGGGACCAATCATCGACAGGCCCTGGAAAAGCGACAAAAGACTGATGAGAACAGCTATCCACAGGTAGACGCCGGCCCCGGCCACGGAAGTCCTCTGCTTCCCGGAATACCAGGCGATCAATCCCATCACCGTTGCTGAAATTATGAGGGAGACGAGATAGCCCATGCCCTGCCAGGTCATGCTGCCATCCTTCCTTTCCGGTTCTCCGGCTTCACTCGCCGTACCTTCCCGGTCTGCCTGCTTCCCTGAGCAGGTCATTGACTTCCTTTTTCAGCTCCCTGACCCGGTCCTCGCGGTCTACCGTGACGGTCTGCCACCGCTTGAGCTCATCCAGCTGGCGAAGAAGCGACTCCTCCACCTGCCTGCGGGCGGTGACGTTTATTACAATGCCTGCCACTGTGAGGGGCGCGCCATTCGAATCCTTTTTTTCAATAGCGCCAATATCATGAAACCATTTATACTCGCCCGTTTTTGTCAGGATTCTGTATTCAACCTCATATTTCTCGATTGTTCCCTCCAGATGCGCCTTCATTGCGTTCATTGCTGGATCGTGATCATCTGGATGCACCAGCGCCATGAAATCGTTGTAATGCTGAAATTTCCCTGAAGGATAGCCGAGCATCTCTGCTTTTCGCTCATCGAAAACAACGTGACCTGTGTTGATATCCATTTCCCACCAGGCCATATTGGCGGCCTTCATGCTGAGACTGAGCCGTGAAGCGTAACTTGAAATTACTGCCTCCGCCTGCTTGCGCTCGGTGATGTCATGGATCACGGAGAATAGCACCTTCTTTTCATTTATTGAAATTGGGGACGAATGTACTTCCACAATGCGCTCCGCGCCATTTGCCAAGCGGTGTGTAAAAACAAAGTAGCTGCGCTCTTCATTGAGTGCTTTGCGACGTTCCTCCGCCACCTGCCCTGGTGGCTGGGTGTTGAGGTCATTGATGTTCATCATGAGGAGTCTGGATTTTTCATAACCGTAAAATTTAGCGGCGGACTGGTTGGCATCCAGTATCAAGCCGGTGTGCGGCTCGATGAGCAACATGATGGCATCATGTTTTTCAAACAATTGGTGGAAGCGCGACTCGCTTTCTCTCAACGCATCCACCACGTGCCTGCGCTCGGTGATATCCTGGATGGAGCCGTATATTTTTGTTATTTTGCCATTTTCCTGATAAACCTCTCCAATGGAATGAACCCAACGATGGTTGGCTTTGTATGTAAAAAACTCCAATTCCACATCAAAAGGCTCGCCAAAATTGATCGCTCTTTGTACTGCCTTTTCTATGACGGGCCTGGCTGACGGTGCATAGAATTCTATCCCATTGGCAACATCAGGATTGAAATAATGATCAACTTCGTATATGTCGTAAGTCTCATCAGTCCAGGTTTGCTGCCCTGTTTTCACATCTATCTCCCAGCCGCCAACCTTGGCCATCCGCCCGGTTAATTTTAGCAAAGCCTCTTTCCTTAATAGCGCATCCTCCGCTCGCTTGCGCTCGGTGATGTCGAAAATCGAGCCCACCAGGAACCTCTTCCCGGATTCGTCGACGAAACGCGTCTTCCTCGTGATTATGGTTCGCGTGAAACCCTTGACAGTCAGTTCTTCTTCCCGCTGGTCGGTCACACCGGTATCGAGGACCCGCCGGTCTACCTCGAGGAAATGCTTCCTCTCGCTTTCCGGAACCTCTTCTACAAGAGTGCGGCCAATCACGTCGTCCAGACCGAACATCTCGCAGAAGGCACGGTTTGCGTTGGTGATGCGATGGTCGTTGTCCTTGACGAATATGGGCATTCCGACCAGGTCGAGAATGGTCGTGAGGCGGGCCTTCTCGCCCCTCAGCGCGATTTCCGCCTGTTTGCGCCCGCTTATGTCGCGGACGATGGCCTGGATATGGGGCTTGCCTGCCAGATCCATCCGACTGAGATTGACTTCCGCAGTGAAGCTGGTCCCATCCGCGCGGCAGTGTTCCCATTCGAAGGACTGCGGTCCTGTCGTGTAGGCAAGGCCGATCAGCCTGCAAGCCTCTTCTTCCGAAGGCCGCCCATCGGGTTGCGTCGGAGCTGAGAACCTGCCCGGGTTCGAGCCTATGATCTGCTCGCGAACGCAGCCGAACACGCTCGTCGCCCTCGCGTTGCAGTCCACCCAGCCACCATTAGCAAACAGCAAAACGGCATCATCCGAGGCCTCGAACAGGAACCGGTATTTCTCCTCGCTCTCCCTGAGCTCCTCGGACTTCCGCGCCGTCTCGACGAGGAGGGCATGGCGGGCCAAGGCCTCTTCAACCGCGAAGGGAAGGCGGGTCATGTGTTCCTTGATCACGTAGTCACTCGCATTGGCCTTCATGCATTCGACTGCCGTATCCTCGTTCATGGAACCGGTAAGGATGATGAAGGGCAGGGTCGGATCCACTTCCCGCACGAGCCTGAGGGCGGACATGCCGTCGAAGGAGGGCATGGAAAAGTCGGAGATGACGATGTCGGGGCTGAAGTCTTCGAGGGCACTGAGGAAGTCTTCCCTCGTATCGACCCGCCTCCACTCCGCATCGATCCCTCCTCCTTTCAGGGCCCTCACGACCAACTCCGCGTCGGTGGGCAGGTCCTCGACCATGAGAAGCTTCAGCCTGCGCCTGGCCGTCATGCCGAGCCTCCCTCGGCTCGCGCGGCCGTCGCGGCCGTCGTGGCCGTCGCGGCCGTCGCGGCCGTAGCGGCCGCGTGGGGAAGCGTAAACCAGAAGGTGGCGCCCTCTCCCTTCCTCCCCTCAGCCCCGACCCTGCCGCCGTGACGTTCGATGATGCTCTTCACGATGACCAGCCCTACGCCCGAGCCCTCGAACTCTTTGGACGAGTGGAGACGCTGGAATACCTGGAAAAGCTTGCCGACATAGGCCATGTCGAAGCCCGTCCCCGTGTCGGATACCGAGTATCGGGTCTCCGCCTCCCTCGTCTCCGAGCTTACCCGGATCTCCCTGCGCTTCGCAGATCTGGTGAACTTGACCGCGTTCTCCAGAAGCTCGCGCCAGGCCAGGCGGATCAGGATGGAGTCGCCCTCTGCTTCGGGCAGGTCGTCCACGGCGAACGAGAGGGCGGCTCGCTCCTCGGGATTCGCAGCCTCGTAGAACATCGCGATGGCCATCGACTTCATGTCTATCCTCGAGCTCTCGATCTGCAGGCGCTCAACGCGGGAAAGCTTCAGGAGATCGGCGATCAGCCGCTGCATCGTCCCCGCGTTCTCGACGACGAGGCCCAGGAGCCGCCGCCCCTCGTCATCCAGAATCGCCTGGTAGTCCTCGAGGAGGGCCTTGGAAAATCCCGCGATGGCGCGGAGGGGAGCCTTCAGGCTATGTGCTGCCAGGTACGCGAAGGATTCCAGCTGGGCCCTTCGCTCCACGGCACCGCGCTCGAGGTCGTGCTTCACGCCCGGGTCCAGGATGTCTTCTTTGGGGTCTTCTTTCATGTCGCCTCCACCGCGCCCGGCGCGCCAGGCAGGGAGAAGTAGAAGGTGGCACCCAGGCCCACCTCGCCCTCGGCCCAGGCCCTGCCCCCGTGCCTCGCGACTATCCGCTTCACTATCGCAAGGCCCACGCCGTTCCCGGAAAAGTCCTTCTGGTTGTGGAGGCGCTCGAACATCCCGAAGAGCTTGCCTGCATAGCGCTGGTCGAAGCCGACACCCTGATCCTTGACGAAGTAGATTCTCATCCCGTCCTTCACGTATCCTCCGACCTCTATCGCGTGAACCGGGCTCGGAAGGGAATATTTGATGGCGTTGGAGAGGAGGTTGGCCCAGACCCTGGCGATCATCGCGCTGTCCGCATCGGCTTCGGGCAAGACGCCAATGCAAAAATTGAAATCGTCGGCTGTATCCGGACCGGCGACAGTGGAAAAGGCTTCGGCAGCTGCCGCCCCCATATCGACGCGCGACAGGCTGAGCGCGGTCCTCCCGAGCCGGGTGATGTCCAGCAGTTCGGAGATCAGGATGTTCATCTTCCCGGCGTTCTCCCTGATTATGCCGAGGATCCGCACTGCTTCGCCGCTCACGGAAGGGCCCAGCTCCTCCTCCAGCACGCTGGCAAAGCCGCTGATCGAACGCAGGGGTGCACGGAGGTCGTGGGCGACGGAGTAGGCGAAGGCCTCGAGTTCGGAGTTCGAGACTGCGAGATCCAGGGCTCTCCGCTTGGCCTCGAGCTCCAGGACCTGGACAGCGGAAAAGGAGGCCTCCAGGGATTCGGCCATAGTGTTGATGCTTTGCTCCACGTCAGCGATCTCGTCGTCGGAACGGAGCTCGAACCTGAATTGGAGCTTGCCGCCGCCGACACTGGCAGCGCCATCCTGGAGGCGCTGGATGCCCGTGCCGAGGGTCCTGCCGATCAAGATGCTGTTGCCGAGGATCAGGGCCACGACAATGGCCAGGCAGGCCAGGATCAACAAGAGGGAGGTCCTGTTGAACGAAGCAAGCGCGGCCATGCACCGCAATTCCAGTCTTGCGGCATCGTCATTGAGTATGTAGCCCTTGGCAAGAAGCTGGCTGAAGAGCATTTTCCCGTACTCGGAAGTCGCGCCGTTTCGGGAGTCGTCGTCGGCAAGCTTCTGGAAGATCGAAAGGGTCTTGTCCAGGCTGGCCTTGATCTCGGCGATGATCGCCCTATCCCTGGGATCCCTGAACGAAACCGCAGCCTCGTCCAGTTGGGCCGCAAGAAGCCCGGATTTCTGGACGAATTGCCGCCTGGTCCGATCCTCCCTGCGGGCATAGAACTCGTCCCTCAGGAATATCCGCTCCAGGATGGTCGTGCGCATCGAGCGCGCAAGGAGGAGATTCGAGGTCGTCGTACTGATGGCGAAAAAGGAGAGGCTCAGCGCCGCCCCCAAAACGATGGTCAGGCCGAGCGAGACAGCGGAGGCCAGGTTCAGGAGGGACCTGACCCTCATTTTATGTACCTCACCCGCTCCGGCGCCACGGAGGAAAGGGATTCTGAATCGATAAGGCCGAGGATGTCGGGCCCGGGCCCCGGTCCGGCACCGCGGCTTCGCATCGCCCAGCGGACCTCGTCCTCGAGGACCAGGAGGAGGGACTTGTCGATGCCGACCCTGAACTTGAATTCGCCGAGTATCGTTGCGAGGGAGGCCTCGTCGTTACCGCTGTCCTTTCCGATCATGGCCCTGGCCTGGACGGGATTGTCCGTCATGAAGTCCTCGGCGCTGATGAGGGCTCGCAGGAAGGCGCGCATCGCCTCGGGGTGCTTCGACACAAAGTCCCTCGTGCCGGCTATGCAGAAACTCGCCGTGTAGAAATCCTCACCGCCGAAGATCCTGCCCTTGCCGGCCAGGCTGTTCTTCATGTGCAGCAGCGTGGGGTTCCAGGCTACTGCAGCGGCAATCCGTCCCGACTGGATTGCAGGCAGCATTTGATCGGGCTGCAGGTCCACGATGCGGACGCTCCGCTTCTCGATCCCGCGCGCGATCAGGAAGGCGTCCAGGAAATATTCGCCGTTGGTCCCCAGAGTGACACCGATTGCCTTCCCCACGAGGTCTGACGGAACCCTAACGCCTTGGCTCTCGCTTGCGACTACCACCATGTTCCTGTCAGAGGTCGCGATGACCGCAGAGATGCTCAGCTTCTCCCCGGCCATGATGGCGAGGACGAAGGGCGTCTCCGCGACGGTGGCGAGATCGGAACTGCCGCCGAAGAGCGACGCCAGGGCGAGCTTTCCGAAGGCGAAGGCTGTCGCGTTCACGACGAGTCCCTCTGCCGCAAAGAAGCCCCGATCGAGGGCTACCTGGACCAGACCCGTGTCGGGCAGGGTCGCATAGGCCAGGTTTATCACCTGACGAGGCGCTCCAGCCTTGTCGGAGTCCCTGTGGCAGGCAGCCAGGAGAAGGACCACAACGGCGATCAAGGCGAGCTGTCTCATGGCTGTTGGTTGAGCAGGAGCCAGTAGTAGCCGAGCTCGCGGACTACATCGACGAACTTCTCGAAGTCCACCGGCTTCACGATGTAGCTGTTCACACCCAGGCGGTAGGTCTCAAAGAGGTCCCTCTCCTCCCTGGAGCTGGTGAGCACGACAACAGGAATCGACGCCGTGCGGGGATCGGACTTCACCGCCTTGAGCACTTCGATCCCGTCCACCTTGGGCAGCTTGAGGTCGAGGAGGATGAGCCTGGGCGTGACCCTGACGTCGCGCCTCGCGTACTCACCGCGCGCAAAGAGAAAGTCGAGGGCAATCGCTCCATCAGCCACATGGACGAGGTTGTTCGCAAGCTTGTGCTTCCTGAGCGCCCGTATCGCCAGCTCGGCGTCGTTGAAATTGTCCTCGACGAGGAGGATCTCCACTTGGCCCCTTTCTTCCATGCCAGCTCCTTTTCGCCTAGAAGGCTATAACCGACTCCTTCATCGCCGGAATGTCCACCTGGAACCGCGCGCCCTTTCCGCCTGTCCAGCTGAACCTTCCTCCCAACTGCTGGGCGAGTCCGGCTACGATGGACATGCCGAGCCCCTTCGAAAGCGAGGGATCGAAATCATTGGGAAGCGCGGCTCCGTCGTTCGAGACGGAGAGCACGATGCGACCGGCCTCCTGTTTGATTTCAAGGATGATCTCTCCCCGGCCCTTCCCGGAGAAGGAGTATTTGACGGCGTTCGTGATCAGTTCGTTGAGGATCAGGCCCATGTTCGCAGCCTGCTTGCCATCCATGGTGACAGGCTCGAGCTGGAGCGAGAGGCTGATGCCAGGAACCGCGCCCTTCGCGGTACCGACCAGGCGCTGTGCGACATCGGCGAGGTAGGAGTCGAGCCTGACCCTCCCCGGCTTCCCACCCGAATCGAGCATGGTGAAAAGGCCGGAAAGGGCCCCGACGCGATCCGCGAAAACGATGAGGGCCTCGCTGATGCCCGGATCCATCGAAAGGCTCGCTTCGGTCCTGGCGATCGCATCGATCTGGGCGAGGGTGTTCTTGATGCGGTGGAGGAGTTCTACGAGGCGGTCCTTCTCACGCCTGAGCCCCGCCTCCGCCATGTTGATGCCACTGAGGTCGGTGAAGACCACGCCCAATCCCGCGGCCAGGTCACGGCCCAGCATTCCGAAGGAGAACAGCACTGGAATCGTTCTGCCGGAACCGGTCAGGAGAGAGATTCCTTCCTCCCGCTTTTGACCGGAGGGGCCCGCGATTCGGAGTGAGAAATATTCCCTGTCCTCCGGGACGACATAGGAGCTGACCTTGGTACCGATGAGCTTCTCGAGGGGTACTTCGAGCAAGCCGGCGAGGCAGGAGTTGCAATAGAGGATGGTACCGTCGGGGCCGAGACTGACCGCGCCCTCGTTCATGGTTTCCACGAGGACCCGATAGGGTGTATCTGCGTCTGTCAGCGTGAAGACCCGCTCGCCTTCCTCGCCGGATACGACGAAGGCGTCGACTTCCCCCTCGCCAATGGCGCGCAGGGTCGCCTCAGCCTCCTCCAGGCGGAGACGGAGGGTCCTGTTCTCGATGAGGAGCTCGTCGCGCGATCCAGGGTCGCTCATCCTCGATCAACCTCCCCGATCAGTCTTTCTTCCTGATGTCGAAGCCAATCAGGAGCTTCTCGACACTCGACATGTCCCCGATGAATTTGCGCAGCGGCAGAGGCAGCTCCTTCACCAGGGTCGGGGCCGCCACGATCTGGGCCTCCTTCGCGAAGTTCGGCTGCTGGTGGATATCGAAGATCTCGAGGGTATAGCGGCCCTCGAGATGCTCGGCGCAGATCCTGCGCACGTTCTCGATGGCCCTGATCGATCTGGGCGTCAGGCCGGAGACGTAGAGGCGCAGGACGTAGGTTCCGCCCCCGCTTTCGTCCAGGGCCTTCTCGAAGTCTGCCTGCGAATCGACCAAGGCTGGCCCAAGGGGTTCAGGCCTTTTTTTCATCGTCCCCCTCCTTCGAGCCCTCGCCCAGCGGACGGATATCGAGGCCGACCAGGACGCGCTCGGTGTCGGAGAGGTCGCCGATGATCTTTTTGACCGGTTCGGGAAGCCTGCGGACAAGGGTCGGCAGGGCAAGGATCTGGTCGCCCCTCGCCAACACCGGGTTGAACATGAGATCCACCACTTCTATCCGGTAGCGGCCCGCGAGATGCTGCTCGCAGATGATCTTCAGGTTGGCGAAGGCTGCGAGGATCTTGCGCGTCTGGCCCGCAACGTAGAGCCTGAGCTCGAAAACTTCTGACTTCGATTCATCGGCATGGGCTGTCATGACGGGACTCGCTTTGCGCCATTTTCGCGCGCTCCGGGCTCCGGAAGCTCCTTGTCCGCCATACGGAGCCTGACGAGCTCGGAGCTTTCCGCTGCGGATGAGACCTTGCCCTGGGCTATTTCCTCGGCCAGGCGGTCCAGTTCCTCCATCTCGCCCTCGAAGCGCGTCCGCAGGGCCAGGATCCTCGCATCGATGACGTTTTTCTTCCTCTCGATCACCCGCTTCTTCCGCTCGAAATCCCTCGTCATCGCGAGAATCTCCCCTCGCTCGCGCGCGTCCTGGGCAGCCCGCGCCGCTCCCGTCAGGACCCCGCCCGATCCCACATAGACGTCCTTCAGCTGGATGCCCTGGTCGCTCATCAGGAACTCCCTGATCTGGTTGGAATGTCCCATGCCGCGGGATTTGAGGACATAAAGCCCCCTGTTACGTTCGCCGCTGCTTTCCAGGACCTGGAGCAGGAGCCAGGAATCCATCAGCGAGGAAACCCCAATTTCGGAGCGCTCGAGGCTCCCGCTGGAGGGCAACAGATCGGTGCAGACGGCGGTGATCTGCTTCATCTTGAGGTAGTCGATCAGGCGCGAGAGCATGGACTTGACCTCCGCGTCGCTGCCGGAGGTGTTGAGGTTGGAGATCGGGTCGACGACCACGATGGAGGGGCCGAAGGCGTCCACCTCCTTGTGGATGAGCACGAGGTGCATTTCAAGCCCATAGAGCGTCGGTCTCGAGTTCATGAAGCGGAGTTGCCCCTTCTTGACCCAGCGCTCCAGATCGATGCCGATGGAAAGCATGTTGCGGATGATCTGGTGCTGCGATTCCTCGAAGGAGAAGTAGAGGCAGCGCTCTCCCCGCCGATCACCGAGACCTTGATGCCGGTTTGTCCGAGGGCTCGTATCTGCATTCT
>JBAXTA010000147.1:0-10846 GCA_037130415.1 Spirochaetota bacterium | reverse complement strand
GACTGATATTCATACTATATAGTATTGTATATTACTATTTATGTCAAGTCGGGCATATTTGATAATCTGGGACAGGCTCTATATAATGTACCCACCCTCGTGCTGATCGCGGTGGACAAGGTCCGCTCCGGCAGTTTCAAAGGCGGGGTCTTCAATCTCGGCATGAAGGACGGGGTCGTCGACATCGCGGCCTATCACGACTTCGATCCCAAGATCGCGAAGAAGGCCAAGGACATGATCGCCGACTCCAGGAAGAAGATCACTGCCGGCAGCCTCAAGATCCCTGTTGTCACTGTGGCGACGAAGTAAGCCAGAGCCTCCCAGGTGGCTTTGCCGGCGATGCTCGTCATGCGGGACATCCGGAAATCCTTTGCAGGAGTTCCGGCCAATGACGGCATCTCCTTCGATGTCGGGGAGGGCGAAATCCACGCCCTCCTCGGCGAGAACGGAGCCGGCAAGACCACACTCATGAACATCCTGTACGGAATCTACGCCGCCGATTCCGGAAGCATCGTCTGGCGCGGCGGGGAACTCGGGGGCCACGGTCCGAAAGAGGCCATACGCCTCGGCATCGGCATGGTACACCAGCATTTCATGCTGGTGCCAACCCTGAGCGTATCCGAGAACATCACACTTGGTTTGAAGTCCCGGGGTCATCCCTTTCCTGACCGTCGCCGGCTCGATACGGACATCCGTGAGCTGTCAGCGCGCTACGGCCTCGACGTCGATCCAGTTGCAAAGGTCGCTTCGCTCTCGGTGGGCGAGCGGCAGCGCGTCGAGATCATGAAGCTCCTGTACCGCGACGCGCGGCTTCTCATCCTCGACGAACCGACGGCCGTGCTGACTCCCTCTGAGACCGATGGCCTTTTCCGCGTCCTCGCCACCTGCAAGGGCCAGGGCCATTCCGTGATCCTCATAACTCATAGAATATCCGAGGTCCTGTCCTTTGCCGACCGGATCACCGTGCTTCGTGACGGCGCCAAGGTAGCGACACTCGAAGCCGCGGGGGCGACCCCCGCCGAGCTTTCGATCCTGATGATCGGGAGGGAGCTCAAGTCTCCCGCGAAGCGGGACGCAGCAGCCGCGATGCCTTTGCATGCCGCAGCTCCGCCACTCCTTGCCGCAGCGGCCGCAGTGCCTTCGCGTGCCGCAGTTCCGCCCTCCCCTTCCGCCGCCCAGGATCGCGCGGGGCTCGAGGCCAGGGCCATCTCCCTGCATCCGGTCTCGGGCAAGGGCCTTCAGTCGGTCTCTTTCTCCGTCGCACCGGGCGAGATTTTCGGCATCGCGGGAGTCGACGGCAACGGACAGAAGGAACTGGCCGAGTGCCTCCTCGGGCTCAGGATTCCGGATTCGGGGAGGCTCCTGTTTGGCGGCCTCCCGGTCGAGGGCCTGGGACCCGGACAGAGGAAACGGCGGGGCCTGGCCTACGTTTCAGATGACCGGCACCACGATGGACTGGTACTGGGCTTCGACCTGGCGGAAAACTACCTGCTTGGGAAGTTGGACGACCCCCGATTCGTCCGCTTCGGCCTGGTCGACCGGAAGGCCTGCCTGAGAGGCGCGGCCGGGGCCATCGCGGACTATCACATCAAGACGCGCGGGCCCAGCGAGGAGGTAAGGCTCCTCTCCGGCGGGAACCAGCAGAAGCTCATACTTGCGAGGGAGCTGTCCTCAGGGCCGGCCATCATTGTCGCCTTCCAGCCTGCACGGGGGCTCGACATCGGTGCCACCGAGTTCGTCCATGAACGGCTCCTGGAGCGCAGGGCCGCTGGATCCTCAGTGTTGCTCATATCCTCGGACATGGACGAGCTCCTGGGTCTGGCCGACCGCATTGCGGTCCTCCATCGCGGCAGGCTTTCCCCGGCCTATGACAACGACGGCAGCCTCGACATGATGCGCATCGGCCTCCTCATGGGCGGCCAGGGAATGGCGGAGGAAGCATGCGCCTCCTGAGGACCCTCGGCTTCGCCGCGCTGGTCCTCCTCCTCGTCCTGGCCGTGGCCGCAGCCCTCGTCATCGCCGTGCGGGCCGATCCTGCCAAGGCAGCCTCCGGCTTCCTGCGCGGGGCCTTCGGTTCCTTCTACTCCATCTCCGAAGTCCTCGTCCGCGCGACGCCCCTCATCCTGGCCGGACTCGGGGTCTCCATCGGCTTCCGCACCGGTTTCTTCAATATCGGCGCCGAGGGGCAGATCTACCTCGGAGCCACGGCGGCGACCGCGGTCGGATTGCTCTTCCCCGGGCTCCCTTCCCTTGTAATGTTGCCCATGGCCCTCCTCTGCGGCTTTGCCGGAGGGGGCCTGTGGTCTGCCGTGCCGGGTTTCCTGAAGTCACGCTTCGGACTCTCGGAAGTCATAACTACGATCATGTTCAACTACATCGCCATCAATGTCGTGGGCATCCTCGTCCGCTCGGTCATGAAGGATCCCTCCTATCCCCTTCCCATGTCCCCCGATCTTCCCGAAGCCATGCGGTTGCCCGTCATACTCGAGCCCACCCGTCTGCATCTTGGCCTCGTGATCGCACTCGCCGCCGCCCTGGGGGTCTGGTTCCTCATGTCCAGGACAGTTGCCGGTTTCAGGATGCGGGCAGTCGGCCTGAATCCACGGGCTTCCCTCGTCGCCGGCATTTCGGTGCCTGCCAACCTTCTCCTGGCCTCGGCCCTGTCGGGTGGCTTTGCAGGCCTTGCGGGGGCCATCGAGATCACCGGCATCCACCATCGCCTCCTCGAGGGCATCTCTCCGGGTTTCGGATATGTTGCCATCATCGCGGCCCTCCTCGGGAGGAACCATCCAGGTGGTATCGTCATCGCCTCTTTGGGCATCGCCGCCCTCCAGGTCGGTTCCGCGTCGATGCAGCGCGCATCTGGTGTACCCAGCTCCATCTCCTGGATCATCATGGGAGTCCTGGTGCTTCTCATCCTTGCCCGTCGACCGGCCGGCGGCAGGATAGCCGGCGGCAGGATAGCCGGCGGCAGGATAGCCGGCGGTACCAAGGTCGGTGCCGGCAAGGCGGGACGATGAGCGACACATCAGGTTTTGCAGCCCTCCTGGGCGAAGTCGCCACCTTCGCGGCTGCCTCGGTCCGGATGGCAGCGCCCCTCCTCATCGCGGGCCTTGGCGAGTCGATCTCCGAAACTGCTGGAATACTGAACATAGGACTCGAGGGCATCATGCTCTCGGGCGCCTTTGCCGCCTTCATCGTCGCCTGGGCTACCCAGAGCGTCTGGCTCGGCATCCTTGCGGGCATCGCCGGGGGCATGACAGCCAGCCTCCTCCACGCCCTTCTCGGGGTGGGCCGCAGGGCTGACCAGACCATCACGGGACTCGCCCTCAACTTCCTGGCCTCGGGTCTTACCAGTTATTTCTTTCTTATGGCCTTTGGAAGGACCACGAGCCTGCCCGAATGTCCGGTGCTCCCCGCCGTGGAGATTCCCCTCCTCTCGTCGATCCCCTTCTTCGGGCCGGTGTTATTCTCGCAGAATCCCTTTGTCTATTTCGCCTTCGTGGCTACGGGCCTGGTCTGGCTGCTTTTCCGGCGCAGCGAGTGGGGAGTGATCCTGCACGCAGCCGGGGAAAATCCCCACGCTGCCGACTCGGCCGGCCTCGACGTCATTCGTACGCGCTATGTGGCTGCTGCAGCCAATGGCTGTCTTGGCGGTCTGGCCGGTGCATCGATAACCCTCGGAACCCTCGGCTTCTTCATGGAGAACGTCACCTCGGGGAAGGGCTATATCGCGCTGGTAGTCGTCATCCTCGGCAGGAGACAACCCTTCGGGGTCGCCCTTGCAGCCCTCCTCCTGGGTGCAGCTGACGCCCTCCAGTTCCGGATGCAGACCGGGAGCAGCGGAATTCCCTCCCAGGTCTTCATCATGTTCCCCTACGTGATGACGGTGCTTGTTCTTCTCTTTTCCGTCGGAAAGACCCGCGACCCGGCCTCATTGGGTATTCCCTTCGATCGCGGGAGGCGCTAGCCTAGGAGCCATGAAAGACTCCTTCAGCGTCGGCGAACTCGCATCGCTCTTTGACCTGAACGTACAAACCCTGCACTATTACGAATCCATAGGCCTGTTCACGCCGCTACGGAGGCGGGAAGGTACAGGCGAACGCATCTACCGCTTCGACCAGATCTATCGCCTTGCCACCATCCTTTTCCTGAAGCGCCTTGGATATCCCCTCTCCCGAATCAAGGCAGACCTCGATTCCCGCGATCCTGAGTCAACCCTGCAGCGCATGCGCGAGCAGTCCGATGAACTCTCGTGCCGGGGAGATGAACTGCTCCGGATACGCGATGCCATCGACAGCAAGATCCGCTTCGTGAAGGAAGGCAGCACGGACTTCGATCCCGAAGCCGTGGAGCTTCGCGCCCTGCCCGCTCGCAGCTATATTCCCATAGGGCTCGAGGAAAGCATCTACCGCAGCGACCACTTCTATTTCAACACAACTATTGTCTTTTATGAGGGTGACTCGAAACTTTTCGGCGCCCTCATGCCAGCCGAGGCCGAGATGACCATTCCAGGCATGCCTGTCCTTGATACGCCCGCCCTCGAGCTGCCCGCCGGGTGTTTTTTGGTTGGCTTCCATCGCGGTCCCTACGATCGCATAGGTGAGGGCTTCGGTCGCCTGCGTGACGCGGCCGCCGAAAGGGGCCTGTCGCCAGCGGCTCCCGACTCGGCCATCGCCATCAACATCATCGACCAGTTCGTGGAGCGGGATCCGGAGCGCTTTCTCACGGAGATCGAGATAGCCCTGGCCCCGGAAACCCAGCCTTCTGCATCGCAAAAAGCGTAGGTCCTACAAGAACCGCACTGGTGAGATGTGGCGGTCGGCCACAAAGGGAGAATATCCCTTCAGGTCCCTTCCAGCTCCCATTTTTCCAGGAAGGTCCGTGCGGGGACAACCAGGGGCTCAGCGCCTCGCGAAAAGGGATCGATGTTCACCTCGGGCAAATCGACGACAAATTGAAAATTCCATGGAGCCTTCGCCTGCTTTGCCATATGGAGGAATCCCTGTGCCAGCGACGTATCGGTCTTCTTGACCTCGATGCAGACCCAGGGCTCTCCATCGCGGGTTACGAGGAAATCTGCTTCACGCTGTTCCTTGTCGCGGAGGTAGTACAGCCCGAAATCCCCGAGGCCGAGATCCTGCCAGAGGTCGATCCGCGCCCTGATCTGGCAGGCCAACATGTTTTCCGCGCGCGCGCCGGGATCCGCAACCCAGGACCAGTCAGTGAAATACACTTTGGGCTCCTGAAGGATGGAGCGGCTTATGTTCTTGCTCCAGGGCCTGAGGAGGAAAATAGTGTGCAGGGTTTCGATGTGGCTCACCCAGCGCCTTATAGTCTCCTCCGAGACCTTGAGGCGTCCTGCAAGTTTTGACCAATTACACTGGCCCGTAGCCTGCTCGAGAAGGATTTTCCCAAGAACCTCGATTCGATCGATTTCGAGACTGCGAGTAAGATCCCGGAGGTCCTCCCGGAAGAGTTGTTTCCAGCGCAGGTTCTTCCATCTTCGCCAGAAGGCCGAATTTCCGCGGATAAAAGGCTCGGGGAAGCCACCAATACTCAATAATCTTTGCCAGGCCTGGTCCCGCGATTCCGGTGTCGCCACGGCCATGTCGGAGAGGATCTCCCGCCACGACAGCGGATGACAATGAAAGGTGAAATAGCGCCCCATGAGGCTGTCGCCACCGCGTGAAAAGGCATCGAGGGCCGCGCTCCCAGTCACGAGAATGTGGCAGCGCCCCTCCGATGCATCGAAAAAGCCCTTCAGGAAATTTTTCCATCCGCGGAATTTATGGAGTTCATCAAATACGATTAATGGCGGCTTGTCGCTCAGCTGCGTGAGGCCAGCGCGTTCAAGCAGTTCTGGCCTGTTTCCCACGATCAGTTCCCGGTCCGCAGGCAGATCCCAGGAAAAATAGCGCGCATCACTATCGGTATTCCTTGCAATCCAGGTCTTTCCAGCTTGGCGTGCTCCAAGCAGAAATACCATCTGCCGATTATCTTTGAAGTGATGGGTTAGAACTTTCGAAAGAAAGCGCTGCATTGCCTAAGTATATCTCTTAATAAGAAAATTACAAGACCAATACTCCTATGATCGAGGAATAGTCGCGACTATTCCTCGATATATATGGGCAATGGTCAGCTCATCGTCCCGTTTTTATCTATTGCCGGCCACCTGAATGCCCTTGTATACTGACTGGCTTATGAAAGGGGGCTCTGCATGATCAAATATCTGAAAACTGACGACGCAAAGTGTGTCGGATGCATGAATTGCACTGCGACCTGCTCGGTCAAGTATTTCAAGGAGGACAATCCGGCCAAGTCCTGCATCAGGGTGGAAGGCCTTGGAAGCAACAAGTTCCACCTCGTCGCCTGCGATCAGGAATGCCGCAAATGTGTGGCCGAGTGTCCGACCAAAGCCCTCTTTGTTGGACCGACAGGCATCGTCATCATGAACAAGTCCCTTTGCGTCGGCTGCCTGGCCTGTGTGGCGGTCTGCCCCATCGAGGCTATGTTCTATTTTCCTGCCGACAAGCTCCCTTTCAAGTGCATTGCCTGCGGCAGCTGCGTAAAGACCTGCCCGAAGGGAGCCCTCTCCATTGAGGACAAGCCTGACAGCGAGAAGTCGAGGTTCCCCTTTGATGTCGAGTCGAGGGTTGCGCCGAACCGGACCCTGTCCCCCAAGCCCGAGACCCTTCCAGGAGCCGTGAAATGAGCATAACCATGAAGGATTTCAGGCTTCTATCGGAGCAGAGCTACGAAAAGCGTCCAGTTGTGAAGGGCTACAACATGCGGACCCTCCACGCGGATCTCGGTACGAAGAAGTTCAGGGAGAAGCCAGTCTCCGAGCAGATGAGGGACAAATTCGTGGGAGGCAAGGGCTTCGGCCTCCGCCTCCTCTGGGATGGCACAACGCCCGCAACAAGGTGGGACTCCCCCGAGAACGAGATTGTCATCGCGATGGGTCCCGTCTGCGGAAATACTAATTACCCTGGTTCCGGCAAGAGCCTCGTCTGTGCCCTTTCGCCCATGACCGACGTTCCCATCGACTCCAATGTCGGGGGCTACTTCGGGCCCTACCTCAAGTTCTCGGGCTTCGACGCCCTCGAGCTGCAGGGCAAGGCTGAGACAGAGACCATCGTGTTCATCGACGGCATAGAGGGGAAGCTCGCCTTCTACGAGGTACCCGATTCGCTGAAGCTCGAGTACGACACCCACCTCCTCGCTGATACACTGACCCATGCCTTTGCGAAGGACGAGAAAGGCCTCCAGTTCGTATCGGTCGTGTCAGCAGGCCGTGGCGCCGACCATTCTCCCATGGGAGTGCTCAACTTCTCCCTCTACGACAAGCGCCGCCAGGGCATCCGCGTCAAGCAGGCCGGTCGCGGCGGGATAGGCTCGGTGCTCCGGAACAAGAAGATCCGCGCCATCGTCGCGCGCTACCAGGGTGTCGAGCAGGATTCAAACAATGCTGCCGATCCCGCGGCAGTCCAGCGCATCGGCCTGAAGCTGCACCGCGAGATCATCGTCAACGACGACAAGCAGTGCAAGATGCGCAAACAGGGTACGGCGCACCTCATGGAGGTCATGAACGACTACGACCTTCTTCCCACGAAGAACCACAAGTACGGGCAGGACCCGCGCGGCCCCGAGATCGCCAGCTGGGTCTGGGAAAAGCTCTTCAGCCAGGACCTTCCGGACGGCTGCTGGTACGGTTGCACCATGGCATGTGCCCACGCGGTGGACCACTTCGAACTCGAGACGGGACCCTACAAGGGCCAGAAGGTCTGCGTTGACGGTCCCGAGTACGAGACTGCGGCTGGCGTCGGTTCCAATCTCTACGTCTATGACACGCATGGCATCCTTGAGCTCAACTTCTACTGCGATACCTACGGCATCGACACCATTTCTTTCGGCACCACGACGAGCTTCCTGATGGAATGCTGGGAATTGGGCGTATTGAACAGGGAGTGTAGCGACGGCATCGACCTGGCCTGGGGCAACTGGCAGGGCGCTGCCAGGATCCTCCACGACCTGGCCGACGGCAAGCGCTTCGGCGTGCTGGCTGGCAAGGGTGTCAAGTTCCTTGCGGAGTATTTCACGAAGGAATACGGGGCTGACGCACAGGTGATGAAGGATATAGCCCTCCACGGCAAGGGCCTCGAGCAATCTGAGTACGTATCGAAGGAGTCCCTTGCGCAGCAGGGCGGCTATTACCTCACCAACAAGGGTCCGCAGCACGACGAGGCCTGGCTGATCTTCATGGACATGGTGAACAACCGCATCCCGACTTTTGAGAACAAGGCCGAGGCCCTTCATTACTTCCCCATGTTCCGCACCTGGCTCGGCCTCCTCGGGCTTTGCAAGCTGCCCTGGAACGACGTCGAGCCCGCAGACAACGCCAAGCACAAGGAACCCAACAAGGTCCCCGAACACGTTGACAATTATTGTAATCTCTATACCGCGATTACCGGGCTTCCGATGAATTCCGAGATGATGGTCGTGCAGTCCGAGCGCATCTACAATTTCCAGCGCTCCTTCAACGTGCGACAGGGGCACGGCCACAGGGCCGAGGATTACCCGCCCTACCGCGCCATGGGTCCCGTCTTCGAGGATGAGTACCAGGCCCGAGCCGAGCGCTACGACAAGCAGATGCTGGAAAAGATCGGCATCGACCCCGCGGGCAAGAGCCTCGCGGAGAAGGTCGCAATTACGAGGAAGCACCGGCTTTCCCAGTATGACTCGCTGATCGATGCGGTGTTCAAGCGGAGGGGCTGGACCAGTGACGGCTGTCCGACACCGGAGCATTTGGCTGCAATCGGGATGGATTTGCCTGAGGTGATCGAGGTGGTGAAGGCGAGGATGGCGGGGAAGGCATGAACGTGATCGACGAAGCTCGCTAGAGGGCTTCGTCGCCGCGATGCGGCTTGCCGCATCGGGCGGCTTCAGTGCGCCAGTCGCCTGCGGGCCATTGGCGCGACTGTCCTCTGCGTTCATCTGGAATAATTCGACACATCACTCAGCCAAGGCCCGTAGAGGGCCTTGTTGCGATACACCTGCTCGCGACCGGCCTTTTCTCCCGCCAGGATGCCGACGCATCCTGCCTGTTGCCGGATTTCCGATGCGCACATTCTGGCTTTCGGCACGGAAATCAACTGGTGTGCTTGAGCGGGAACGATTCCACCCATGCCCTTCAATTCCGCGAGGGCGCGGGAAGCAGAGACCGCTCGACGCAGGATAGCCTTGGTCTCGATGTCGACAGCGGGCGGAAGTGCCGGCAGATCGTCGTAGGGTTCACGTGGATCGAATGCCATCAGCGACCTCCCTTGGGAATCACTCCCTTCGTCGACGAAATAGTGCATCCTGACGGGACTTGAGGTGTCCATCAACGAACTCTCACGCAGTCCCATCATCATTCCGCTCCCAGAGGCCAGGTATCATCCACTAATTCATGCATAGAAAGGGAAATAGTGCGTTGGCTTTGGCGATGTCGGGTCCGCTGGCTTGATCAAGCCGTGCTCCTTCGCCATCGAAATTACCCACGACGCGTCACGAACTCATTCATCCTGGGAGCCAAGATCGCGGGGATTCTCCAGGATATAGCCACGGCCTTCTTTTTTGAGAGTTCCAAAAGCCCGAAAGGTTTTCCCCTGGTCATGGGCCTGCACTGCCTTGTGGTATTCGCTATCACCTAGCTCGAGCATCACGCGCCGTGGTCCCTCATCTCCATATTGAGCGACGGTAACCTTGCCGGTCGGTGCACCTTCTCCCCGCTCAAGTTTGACCACGGCTCCGCGTAGCTCAAAATCAGGCATTGGTGCCCTGTCACGCATCACCCTGCCAACCTCGCGGATTACTGGAATGCGATCCGAAGAAAATGCCAAGCGCCGAGGTGCGCTCACATCTATCGGCCGCGCCGGAGACCAGGTGAAGCTGAATTCCAGACTACGTTCTGTCTCATCTCCACCCCAGAGGCCGACAACAGCGTCGCACAAATTGGCGCTTACACCCCGGGGCACCGCCTCATCGAAGGCTTGCATGCCTTGTGTCAATGCCGCAGTCTCTGCAGCCGATCCAAGGGCCTGAAGCGAGGAGGCCAAGGTATGCGTCACTTTTCGCTCGTATGGCTCCTCTTCGAAAAGATACTCCGATGTTTGCAGAAGAGGAGTGATTTTGCTGATGACCGTCACCACAAAACTACCTTGCTCGCTCTGTCCGATTCGCACACGCCGAACATGATCGACTGCCTGCGTCGGTTTGCGCGTCGGCCAGACCGGACGACATTCGGTGGCAGCACAGGCCGCTGCCATGACGAGATCACGTGTCTTTTGCGCTATCAGCGCATGCTCCTCTATCGGAAGAGAACCGTCGCCAAGATCCGGGTCGGCGATCCGCATGCGCATGACATCGGAAGTTATCGTCAAAAGGTCTCTGTAAATCTCTGATTGTGATCGTCTCTCCGTAGCCGCCAAGACAGCCAACAAATCTCCCATCCGCAGAGCATAGTCTCGAAGCTCGAGGTCCATCGGCAATAGGGCTTCGAACTCCTCGCCTTCTATCGCTCGTAGCCAGATAGCATCGCGACCTGGGCGTACTTCCTGTGGCGACCATCCGCTGGATCGCAGGTACAAGGCTGCATCGACCGGACGTATTGCCCGTACAGCCAGCGCATCCCGAATTTCGACTATCATGGCCGCCCTCCTTGACCTATCCGCTCCATAATTGAGAGAAGCGATTGTCGACTAAACATTTGGGCTCGAGAGATCTGTACCGTTTAGCCTGTCCCATTTTCGCTAGCAGCCTGTCGGACTGAAAACAAGGAATTTCCAAGCGGGCGGAACTCTGA
>JBAXTA010000146.1:0-10869 GCA_037130415.1 Spirochaetota bacterium | reverse complement strand
CTGACCTGGCGTACATCTCCTCCTTGAGTGTCACCCAGCGCTCTGCGTCGATCCACATAATTAGTCGATCATAGGGGGCGGTCGGAGCCTTCGCCGCGAGCTCGACGATCCAGGCCTTCCGGCCATCCACCTCTTCGCTGCCCTTCACGCCTGCGCTGTACCTCAGCCTGAAGTCCGAGGACTCCAGTGCGTCCTCGTAGCTTACGTCGGAGCCCATCATGCCCTCCTTGAGGAGGTGGCCTGAGATCTTCACCGTGTCATCCTCCTTCGGGAAGTACATCCACAGCTCCTTGGCAAGCTTGAGGTAGCGGATGCCCCGGTCCTCGGGATTGGTGAATTCCATGAGGGCCTTGTCGGAGCCCATCGCCACGGCCTTCATCTCCTTGATGCGGGTCTCGCCGCCGATGGTGATCTCCATCCTGCCCGAGTAGCGGATGGTCTTGAAGGAGCTGTTGGCATCGAGATGCGACAGGATTTCCTCGGCCTTGGGCAAGGCCGAGGCTGCGGTCGCTGGTGCAGGCGCTGGCGCGCCCTGGCCCTGGGCCGCCGCCGGAACTGTGACGGTGGCGATCATCAGTGCCAGCCTCATGATAACTATGCGATTCATGCCGGTTCCTTTCATCAGGCCGACCTGATGGCTTCGATGGGGTCCATGCGCGCCGCCTTCCTGGAAGGGAGGAAGGCGATGACCGAGGCGACTCCGACGCCCAGGAGCACGAGGAGGAAGGCGCTGAGCCAGTTGACCGTAGTGTAGATCATGTTGTCGATGGGCCAGGAGAAGCTCGCCATTGCGCCGGAGAAATCCATGCCCACCTTGGCGAATACGAGGTTCAGGACCATGCCGAGGGCGACCCCTGCGAGCGAGCCCAGAAGGCCGAGCATCGTCCCTTCCAGGAGGAAGAGCCAGAGGATCTCGCGGGGAGGCATGCCCATGGCCTTGAGGATCCCGATTTCCTTGCGCCGTTCCAGGACGGCCATCATCATGACATTGGCGATGACAAAGGCTCCGAGGAAGGCGATGATGAGGTAGATCCAGGTGTACATCGAGGACATCATGACCATGAGGGAAGCGAAGGACCCGGAGCGGGTCCAGGGGATGGCGGAGAGGCCGGCAAGCCCGGCCTTGCCGAGGGCAGCGGCGACGAGGGGGGCTGCCTTTTCGGAGTAGTTGTAATCATCGAGCATGACGATTACCTGGGTGGCTCCGCCGGCCATGCCCAGGAGCTCGCGGGCATCGTCAAGGCTGACCTGGAAGAGGTTCCCGTCGAGCGAGTTGACATTCGTCGAAAAGATTCCCGAGACGGTGAACTTCTTGAAGCCAAGGCCGTAGTCGGCTTTCTGGGTGACGACCTTGAGGGTGTCGCCGACCTTGAGTCCAAGGTCCTTCGCGATGCCCGCACCGATCAGCGCATCGCCCGGCTTTGCCAGGTAGCTGCCCTGCCGGACGCTTCGGTCGAGCATGAGGAGCCCCTTCTCCGCCACCGGGTCGCCGGCTACGCAGAGCGAGGTCTTGGAAATCGCTCCGGAGTTGAGGATGACTCCGAAGCGGATCCGCTCTTCGATGGTCCTGATCCTGCCCTTGAGGGCTGGTATGGATTCGATGGCCTGGACTACCTTCGCCGAGTTTCGGATGTAGGCCGAGACAGGCATGAAGCGCTCGCGCGCCCGGTACTCCTCTGTCGTGACGTTGAGGTGGCCGACGTCGTTCTTGGTGTAGTTGCTGACGATGCTCGACATGAAGCCCCCGATGAAGCCGTCGAGGAACATCACCATCAACATGGCTATGCCCACCGAAAGCGCGGTGAGGGCCGTCCTTCTCCTGTTGCGCCCGAGGTTGCGGAGCGCCATTTCATGCAGTTTCATCCATGCGCTCCTATACGAACCTGAGGGCGTCGGTCGGCTGAAGTTTCGCCGCACGCTTGGCCGGGATGCGCGCCGCGAGCCAGGAGACCAGGAGTCCGAAGACGAAGCCGGTCACGAAGGTCGCTGGCTTCCATTCGCCGCGAAGGACGGCATTGACGGGTATGGCCCCGAGGTCCAGGTTCCCGAAGAGGCCCGAGATCGAGAGGCCCGTGCTGGACATGTACCAGACAAGGAGTCCGCCGAAGACAAGTCCCGCCACGCTGCCGGCCGCACCGGTTATGAGGCCTTCGCGAACGAAGAGCTTTTTCACGTCCCCGGCTGTCATTCCGTAGGCGCGGAGGACTCCGATCTCGCGGACCCTTGAGTAGACGCTCATGAGTATCGTGTTGACGATGCCCACCGCCGCAATGAGGAGGATCATCACGATCAGCATGAAGGAACCCTTCGACTTCGAATCGCGAAGGGCCAGGTAGTCCTTTGCGAATTCACCGATGCCCTGGGATGTCATGCCGGGGAGGGCGGCCGCGAGGAGGGAGGCAGCCCTGGCGGAGCCTGCGAGCTCCGCGTCCAGGCTTGCCGCACGCGCAGCGGCCGCATCGATCTCGGTGACCGGGAGGCCCTCCCCGAGAAGGGCGCGGGCAGCGGGATAGCTCAGGTAGATCGAGCCTGTCCCGGATAGTCCGGCCGTGTTGTCGATGAGGCCGACGATCCGGAATTCATCGGCATTGTCATTGTCATAGATAGTACGGGCTGACAGGAGGATGGAATCGCCAAGCTTGAGACCGAGGTCCCGGGCCACCGACATCGCGACTACGGCCTCGCGGTCGGCAGTCGGGCGGAGCCAGCTGCCCTCGTGGACGCCCGCAGCTACCTTGAAGACCTCCTTGTCGCGGAGGGGGTCCACGGCGGCAGCCATCTGCGGGGATGAATCGATGTAGTTGGAGGCTTGCACCAGAAAGAGGGTGCGGGGTGCGACTGCGGACAGGCCTGCGTCGGCCTTCAGCATCGCAGCCATGACGGCCTCGGGGTCGGCGATCCCCTGATCGAGAGGAAGTCCCAGGGCATCCGAAACGTAGCCTGGTGTCCGGACCTTGAGGTAGGACGAGGAGTAGTCGATCATCGTGTCGATCGAGATGCGGTCCATGCCGGCGAGGATCGAGTCGTAGGCGATGAAGAGCCCGATGCCGACCATCATCACGATGCCGGTGATGGCCGTCCTCTTGCCATGCCTGAGCACGTTGCGGAGGGCGATCTTCCAGAGCACTCCCATCTTATGCCCTCCCCGCCGACGCGGTGCCAGCGGCTCCGGTCGGCGCGGTGACGGCCGAGTCCGTGGACACCCTGCCGTCGTGGAGGGTGACGATGCGCCGGGCCCTTTCCATCACCAGGCGGTCATGGGTCGAAAAAATAAAAGTAGTGCCCATCTTCGCATTTATGTCTTTCATGAGGTCGAGGATCTCACCCGCGGTTTTGGAGTCGAGATTGGCAGTCGGCTCGTCGGCGAGCACGACCAGGGGCGTCTTCACAAGGGCCCGCGCGATGGCAACACGCTGCTCCTGTCCGCCGGAGAGTTCTCTCGGATAGCGGTCGGCCTTGTCGGAAAGCCCCACCGCCTCGATCATCTTCAGGGCAAGGGCCTTGATTTCGGAATCGCCCCTTCCGCCCTCCGCGCCCTTCCTCCCTCGCCTGGCGCGTGCCTCGATGACAAGCGGCAGCTCCACGTTCTCGCGCACCGTCAGCACCGGTATGAGGTTGAAGGACTGGAAGACAAAACTGATGCGGTCGCGGCGATAGGCCGAGAGCCCGGTCTCGTCGAGTTTCCCGAGGTCGGTGCCGTCGTAGACGATGGAGCCCGTGGTCGGCGAATCGAGGCAGCCCAGGATGTTCAGCATTGTCGTTTTCCCGGATCCGGAGGGACCCACGATGGCGAGGAACTCTCCTGCCTCGATGCACAGGTCGATCCCGTCGAGGGCCCGCACCTCCGTCTCGCCCTTCCTGTAGACCCTGGTTATCTTCGAGAGTTCAAGAACCGACATCGTGACCTCCTTGGTCGGAAACGCCTGGATGGATGGTCGCGGCCAGGGGGACGGCAGCTCCCCGCTGGCCGGAGCGCACCGAGTCGATGAGCGACTCGATCTCGCGGATATAGGCCTGGAGGGCCAGGCCCCCCTCGGCCGTGAGCGTCGCCCCGGTGAAGGGTTTCCGCTCCCTGAAGCGCTTTTCCACGCTGACAAGACCCGCGTCTGAAAGTACTTTCAATTGGATGGAAAGATTGCCGGAGCTGAAGCCGAGCCCGTCGCGGAGCTCGGTGAAGGCCACCTCACGATCCCCCGCCTGGGCGAGGTAGGAGAGGATGATGAGACGGGCCCTCTCGTGGATCACGCGGTCGAGGGTGAGTTCCCCGATCGCCGTGGCCTTCCGGACCTCTTGAAGGTCGCGCTTGAGCTCATCCAGTTCCTCGATGGTCATGGGCTCCTCACTTGGTTTACTGTATAAACCAGTTAATATCATAGCGTTTGCCGGAGTAATGTCTAGGGGGGTACTGGGATAGCAACTGGATTCTGTCGATTGCCCAATCGGAGAATTGATGATAACCTGCGGCGATTATTTTAGACCCATGCAAACAGTCTGGAGGTAGTGATGTCCGACGCCCACGCTCCTGGTCTTTATAGATCGGAGTTTGCGCTTGAGGGTGCCGAACGCCTTGTGCTTCGATTCCCGGACGCTGATCTAACTGCAGTTGGCTCCGACAATGGTCACGTCAAGGTAGAAATCGAGATCCGGGGGCCGCGCGAGGCTGTCGAGGGCTGGACACCAGAGCTCAGGCGGGTCGAAGGGCTTCTTGTGATCGCACCCTCCGATGCCCGCATCGAGGTGACAGAATTGCGCGTCCGCGTACCCCGGGCCATCCGCGACCTTGAGATCCACAACCAGGGTGGGGAGATAGATGTCCGCATCCCAGGGATAGGCCTTCTGGTTGAATCCGAATCCGGCCATGTCCTTGCTCGTGAGGTCGATTCGGCCGAGGTTCTCTGCCTTGGTGGCAACATCAATATCGAAAACGTCGCCCACGCCGAGCTTCGCAGCCAGACTGGCCGCATAGCCTGTCTGGGCATAGCCGAGCGACTCATAGCGCGGAGCGTCTCCGGCGACATCGAGGTCGAGGACTCCCGGGGGGAACTTACACTCGAAACCAAGTCTGGTGAGATCGACGTCGTTCGCCCCTCCGGCCGCATCATGATCCAGACCCATTCAGGCGATGTCGAGATCGAGACTTCGGGTCCCTTTCTCGGGGGCGACATCACGACTACGAGCGGCCATATCAACCTTTCCCTCGAGGGAGCTGACATCGAGCTCCGCGCCGAGACCCTTTCTGGTCGCCTCTTCGTTCCTGCAGGCGAGATCGGTTGTGCCGCAGGTCCACGCCGCACCGCGATCGTGGTCGGCAAGGGCGGGCGCCGTTTCCATGCCAAAAGCGTTTCCGGGGATGTCGAGATCGGTTTCTGAGCCAAAGCCTCTCTTATTGCGCGATTCTGGCAACGGGTGCTATAGTCCGAACACTCTACTGCAAGCGAGGGATATCATGGCCTACAAGATCAACGATGCCTGCGTGAACTGCGCAGCCTGCGAGCCTGAGTGCCCGAGCGGGTCGATTTCCGAGAAGGACGGGCTCCGCTGGATCGACCCGGCTACCTGTACCGACTGTGGAAGCTGTGCGTCCGTCTGTCCGACGGAGGCGATCCTCCCGGGATGATCCCGCGGGCTGAACCTGTGGGTACTACCCGAAGGTTCATGCCGCCCTACATGACGCCACCCTTGGTTTTCCCCCAGGGTGGCGTTTTTATGTGACGCTTGAATCGCGAAGCCCCTCCGTGAAAGGATTGCCTATGCCAAGCCGCGACATTTTTTCCAATCTCTCTCCCCTGGATAATCGCTACTGGCTCTCCAATCCCGAGGTTTTCACCGCGCTTTCGGAGCGGCTGTCGGAGCGGGCCATGGTGCGCGGCTGCGCCAGGGTCGAGGCCGCACTTATCGCGGCCCATGTCGGGCGCAAGCGGGCTTCCCTGTCCTCCCTGGGCAGCTTTGATGAGGAAAGCCTGGGCCTGATCCTTGACAGGGCCGTCGAAGAAATCGACCCTGAAGCGGTCGCCATCGAGGAAGTGAAGACCCGACATACTATAAAGGCCATCGTCAACGTGATGCAGCGCCTCCTTCCGGAAGCCCTGAAGCCCCTCGTGCACCTCGGTGCGACGAGCGCCGACATCCTCGACACGGCCCGCGTACTCGCAGTCAGGTCGGCAGTCCTCGAGGTGATCCTGCCCCTCCTGGCCCGGGTCGAGCTCGAGCTCTGCGCCCTTGCCCGGCTCGAGGCTGACACGCCCCAGGTCGGCCGCACGCACGGCCAGCACGCCGTGCCCATCACCTTCGGCTTCGCGATGGCCGAATACGCCAACCGGCTCGGAGCCTCCATCCTGCGCGTCGGTTCCCTGGCCCATGAGCTGTGTGGCAAGCTCTCCGGGGCTACGGGATCGTACAACGCGCTGGCGATGATCTATCCCGATCCCCTGGCCTTCGAGGCGGAGTTCCTCGGACGCCTCGGGCTCCTTTCCTCGGGCCATTCGACGCAGATCGTCGAACCCGAGCCGATGCTCCGGCTCCTCCTTGAACTGGACCTCTGCTTTGGTGTGATCGCCAACATCGCCGACGATTTCCGCAACCTTCAGCGCACCGAGATCGGGGAGCTCCGTGAAGCCTTCGGTGCAGGCCAGGTGGGCTCGTCCACGATGCCGCAGAAGCGGAATCCCTGGAATTCCGAGCATGTGAAGAGCCTCTGGAAGGCCTTTTCGCCGCGCGTGGCGAGCTTTCTCCTCGACCAGATCTCCGAACACCAGCGGGACCTGACGAACTCGGCAAGCGAGCGTTTTGTCGCTGACTGGCTCGCAGGGCTTTCGGCAGCAGCCAACAGGATGCTCTCGGTGCTGAAGGGCATCGAGCCCGACCGCGCGCGCATGCTCCAGAACCTCGCGATGACGGGCGCGACCCTCCTCGCCGAGCCCGCCTACATCCTCCTGGCCGAGGCGGGGAGGGCAGACGCCCACGAGATCGTCCGCCGTGCCACCCTCGCCGTCGAGCAGGAGGGCCTCGGCTTCGCTGTGGCTTTGAAGCGCGACCCAGGTGCCTGGGAGGCCGTCGCCGAGCGGCTCAAGGGCCTCGGTCATGACAATGCCGAACTTTTTTTCTCCGAACCCTGGAAGTATGCGGGGCGGGCGTCCGAAAAGGCGCGCGCCGTCGCTGACCGTTTCGAAGCCACAATGAGGCAGATCATCTCCGGAGGGAACGCGGTATGAACATCGTAGTCATGGGTGCCCAATGGGGCGACGAGGGGAAAGGCAAGATCGTCGATTACCTGGCGGCGGATTCGGGAGTGATCGTCCGCTTTTCCGGCGGGGCCAACGCGGGGCACACGATCGTCATCGGGAGCGAGCGCTACGCCCTCCACCTCGTGCCCTCGGGCATCCTGTATCCTGACAAGACCGTCATACTCGGTACGGGTATGGTCATCGATCCCGAGGCCCTTTTCACCGAGCTTTCGGGCCTCGAAGGCAAGGGAATCGACTGGAAAGGGCGCGTCCTCATCTCGGACAGGGCCCACCTCGTGCTCCCGAGCCACCGGCGCATCGACAAGGAACTCGACGCGGCCAGGAAAAAACCCATCGGCACCACGGGCAGGGGCATCGGTGTGGCCTACGGCATGAAATCGCACCGGGACGGCATCCGCGTGGCTGACATGGACGACCCGGATCGGCTGGTCAACCTCGAAGTCTCGGACCGCGACTTTGTCGAAGCCTGGCGGGACAGGATCCTCCCGATGAAGATCGACCTCGTGACCTACCTCCGGCATCGTCGCAACACCTATGTTCTTTTCGAGGGCGCCCAGGGGGCCCTCCTCGACCTCGATACGGGCTCCTATCCATTCGTCTCGAGCGGCATGTCCTGCTCGGCGGGCGCGGCAGCCCAGGGTGGCGTCGGACCGCGCCGCATCGACCGGGTCCTTGGCGTCTTCAAGGCCTACACAACCCGCGTCGGCAACGGTCCCTTTCCCACGGAGTTCGCGGACAATTCTCCCGGCTCCCTCCAGGCCTACATCCGCGATACGGGCAACGAATACGGCGTCACCACCGGACGCCCGAGGCGTGTGGGTTACCTCGACCTCGTCGCCCTCCGCTATGCCTGTGCCGCCAACTCGATCGACCGTCTCGTCCTGACGCATCTGGATGTCTACGACGAGCTTCCGGAGTTCGAGACCTGCGTGGCCTACCGCCTGCGGGGCAGGCTTGTCGATGACTTCCCGGCATCGATCAGGGACCTCGAGGAGTCGACTCCGGTGCTCCGCCGCTTCCGGGGCTGGAAGGCCCCCATCTCCGCCTGCCGCTCCTGGGATGAACTGCCCAGAGAGGCCAAGGAATACGTGCAATTCATAGAGGAATTCACGGAGACCCCCGTCTCGATGGTTTCTGTGGGCTCCGACCGCAACCAGACCATCGTGAGGGAGAGCCCCTGGGCGCGGGGATGAGAGGGGCCATGAACAGGGTCCTGATCCTGGATTTCGGCAGCCAGTACACCCAGTTGATAGGAAGGCGGGTCAGGGACCTGGGGGCCTTCTCGGAGATCCTTCCGGGCGAGACTGCCCTCAGTGCCGCAACGCTTGAGGGCGTGCGGGGCATCGTGCTCTCGGGCTCGCCCTTCTCCGTGTACGACGAGGAAGCGCCGCGTCCCGATCGCGGGATCTGGGACCTCGACCTGCCCATCCTCGGCCTCTGCTATGGCGCCCAGCGCATGACCGAGGATCTCGGCGGAAAGGTGAGGCGACTTCCAGAGCGCGAGTACGGCCGGAAGTCCGTGGACCTCTCTGTCGGCGACGACCCCCTCCTTGCGGGCCTGCCTGCCTCCATCTCCACCTGGATGAGCCACGGCGATTCCATCGCCGAAGCAGCGCCGGGATTCGCGGTCCTCGGGCGCTCCGAGGGCGGCATTCCCGCTGTGCTGCGCCGGGAGGGAAGGCAGCAGTGGGGCATCCAGTTCCATCCCGAGGTGAGCCATTGCGAGGGAGGACGGGAACTCCTCCAGAACTTCATAGTTGGTATCTGCGGCCTTGACCGCGAATGGAGCATGGAGGGCTATCGGAGCCGGATCGAGGGAGAGCTGCGCGAGCGCGTCGGCGATTCCGAGGTCCTTCTTCTCATCTCCGGAGTTGTCGATTCCACCGTGGCCGGTGCCCTCCTTCTTTCGGCCCTGCCCCACGAGCGGGTGCACCTCCTCTACATCGATACAGGCCTTATGCGCAAGGACGAGAGCCTTGAGGTGATGCAAAGCCTGCGGAGCCTCGGCGCGACCCACCTCGGCATGGCCGACGCCGGACAGGAATTCCTGGCTGCCCTCGCGGGAAAATCCGACCCCGAGGAAAAGCGCGGGATCATCGGCGACCTCTTCATCCGGGTCCAGGAGCGGGAGGTCCAGCGCCTCGGAATTCCAGAAGCCTTTCTCGTGCAGGGCACCCTCTACACGGACCTCATCGAATCGGGCAAGGGCGTCGGGAAGAAGGCCCAGGTCATCAAGAGCCACCATAACGTGAGGAGTCCCCTCGTGGAGGCCAAGCGCGCCGCTGGCCGCGTGCTCGAGCCCCTCGATCGCCTGTACAAGGACGAGGTGCGCGCCTTGGGCCGGCTCCTGGGTGTCGCTCCGTCCATCCTCGCGCGGCACCCCTTTCCAGGTCCCGGCCTCGGGGTACGCATCCTGGGTGAGGTCACCCGCGAAGCCTGCGACCTCCTCCGCGACGCGGACGCCGTCTACCTCGAGGAACTCCGGGCTCGGGGCCTGTACGACCGCATCTGGCAGGCCTTCGCCGTGCTGTTGCCCCTCCGTTCCGTCGGCGTCGCCGGCGACGAGCGGCGCTATGGCCGGGTCCTCGTCCTCCGTGCAGTCGTTTCCGAGGACGGCATGACGGCCGAGCCCTTCGCCTTCGACATGAAGGACCTCCTTGGCATATCGGCGGCCATCACCAACAAGGTTCCGGGCATTGGGCGCGTGGCCTATGACATTTCCTCGAAGCCTCCGGCGACCATCGAATGGGAGTGAAGGCTGCCGTGATTTTTTATGAATGCCGGGTCCCGGCGCTACGGTAAAGGAGCCTGTTGATGCCACTCGCCCTCGTGTCTGTCCACGACAAGTCCCATCTGGCCGATTTCGCGACAAGGCTGGCCGCCCTCGGTTTCCGCTTCCTCGCCTCGGGCGGGAGCGCGGCCGCCCTCCGGGCCGCAGGCCTTTCGGTCACCGATGTCAGTGTCTATACCAATTCAGACGAAATGCTCGGCGGAAGGGTGAAGACCCTCCATCCCGCCATCCATGGCGGTATCCTCGCCCGCGACAGCCCGGTCGACCGCGCCGAACTCGCCGCGAGGGGCTGGGAGCCCATAGACCTCGTGGTGGTCAACCTCTATCCCTTTGAGGAAACCATTGCCGAAAGCGGCGTCACCGAAGCCGAGGCCATCGAGGAGATCGATATCGGAGGCGTGACCCTGATCCGGGCTGCGGCAAAGAACCACGGTCGGGTCACACTCGCCGCCGATCCTGATGACTATGATGAAATCGCAAAGGCCTTTGAATCCGGCCTCTGCCCGGACGAGCTCAGGCGCCGCTTCGCGGCAGCTGCCTTTGCCACCACCGCATCCTATGACCGGGCCATCGCCTTCTGGATGGCCGGGGCAGGCGGCGAGGCGGGGGCGACTGGCGAGGCGGGGGCGACTGGCGAGGCGGGGGAGGCTGGGATGGCTGGCGTGAAAGCCCAGGCTCCGGGAAGCCTGCCTGGACTTCACGAGCGGAGCCTGCGCTACGGAGAGAACCCCCATCAGCGGGGCGAGTTCAGGTCCGGGACCGCCGGGCAGGGCCCCCTTGGCGGCAGGGTGCTCGCGGGGAAGGAACTCTCCTACAACAACATCCTCGACCTCG
>JBAXTA010000145.1:0-10898 GCA_037130415.1 Spirochaetota bacterium | reverse complement strand
GGAAGTTGGCTGGAACCGCCCCCGCTGCCTTGATGGCATCCATCGTGGCCATGGCCAGGCCCGCCCCGTTGACGAGGTTGCCCACGTTGCCGCCGTCGAGCTTGATGTAGGCCAGGTCGTACTTGAAGGCTTCAACCTCGTGGGGGTCCTCCTCCTCGATGTCGCGGTAGCCCAGGATGTCGGGATGCCGGTACAGGGCGTTGGAATCGACATCCACTTTGGCGTCGAGCGCGAGCACCTGGTTGTCGGCGGTCAGCACAAGGGGATTGATCTCGACCATGGACGCATCGTAGTCGAGGTAGAGCCTGAAGAGGTTCTTCAGCATTGCAAGAAACTGCTTCATGGCGGCGGCTGGCAGGCCGAGGCCGACAGCCACTTCGCGAGCCTGGAAGTCCAGAAGGCCGGAGGAGGGATCGACGTAGACCTTGACGATCTTCTCGGGGCTGTGCTCGGCGACTTCCTCGATCTCCATTCCACCAGCCGCGCTGGCCATGATCAGGTGCATGCCCGTCTCGCGGTCGGGCAGGATGCCGAGGTAGAGCTCCCGGGCGATGTTGCATCCCGCTTCCACCAGGAGGCGCTTGACGAGGCGACCCTTGGGACCGGTCTGCCTGGTGACGAGGGTCATGCCGAGGATGGCCTTGATATGCGCCCGTGCCTCGTCGACGTTCTTGGCGAGCTTGACGCCGCCGCCCTTGCCGCGGCCGCCCGCGTGGATCTGCGCCTTCACCACGACAGGCCAGCTGCCGATCGACTCGGCGACCTTCACAGCGCTCTCCACATCAAAGGCCGAGCCACCCTTGGGCACCGGCACGCCGTACTTCGCGAAAAGTTCCTTGCCCTGGTATTCGTGTATCTTCATATTTGGCCCCTTGTAATCATGATCCGAAACCGGCGCGCAGGAATTCCCGGTTCATCCGCGCGATGTGCGACACCGAAACGCTCTTCGGGCACTTGGCCTCGCAGGCGTAGCTGTTCGAGCATGCACCGAAGCCTTCCTTGTCCATCTGGGCAACCATCGAAAGGACGCGTTCCTTGCGCTCGGCCTTGCCCTGGGGCAACAGCGCGAGCTGGGAGACCTTGGCCGCGACAAAGAGCATGGCGCTCCCGTTGGGACAGGTGGCCGCGCAGGCCCCGCAGCCGACACACTGGGCTGCGTCCATGGCCTCGTCGGCGATCTTCTTGGGCACCGCGATGTTGTTGGCCTCGGGCGCCTGTCCGGTCTTCACCGTGACGTAGCCGCCGGCCTGCATGATCCGGTCGAAGGCCGTGCGGTCCACGACGAGGTCCTTGATGATCGGGAAGGCCCGTACGCGGAAGGGTTCAATTGTGATGATGTCCCCGTCGCTGAAGCGCCGCATGCGGAGCTCGCAGGTGGTGTTGTGCTCGAAGGGACCGTGGACACCGCCGTTGATGACCATGCCGCAGCTGCCGCAGATGCCCTCGCGGCAATCGTGGTCGAAGGCGATGGCGTCCTTGCCGACGGCGACCAGGCCCCTGTTGACGACGTCGAGCATCTCGAGCACCGAGGCCTCCGAGGAAATGCCCGTGGCCTCGTAGGTTTCAAAGCGGCCCTTGTCGCCGCGGTTCTTCTGTCTCCAGACCCTGAGTTTGAAGTCCATGTTCCGGCCCCTTACTTGTAGTTGCGGTTCGACGGGATGTCGTACTCGAAGCTGAGCTCGTCCTTGTTGAGGACTGGAGCCGCGCCTTCCCCGGCGTACTGCCACGCCGCCGCATAGGCATAGTTCTGATCATCGCGCCTGGTCTCGCCTTCCTCGGTCTGGTGTTCGACACGGAAGTGGCCGCCGCAGGATTCCTCGCGGTGGAGGGCGTCGCGGGCCATTAGCTCCCCGAAGTCGATGAAGTCGGCAACGCGACCTGCCTTCTCGACTTCCTGGTTGAGGTCCTTGTCCGAACCGGAGACCTTGAGGTCCTTCCAGAAATCCTTCCGTATTGCCTGTATCTCCGAGATCGCAGTCTCAAGGCCGGCCTTTTCGCGGGCCATGCCGACCTTTTCCCACATGACGTGGCCGAGGCGGCGGTGGAAATCGTCGGCCGGAACCTTGCCGTTGACGTTCATCAGCCTGTCGATGCCGACCCTGACTTCCTTGGCACCAGCTGCGACCTCAGGAGCGTCGGTTTTGATGGCCTCGAACTTGGTGTCGGCCAGGTAGTCGCCCACCGTGTAGGGAAGGACAAAGTAACCGTCGGCGAGGCCCTGCATGAGGGCAGAGGCGCCGAGGCGGTTGGCTCCATGGTCGGAGAAGTTGGCCTCCCCAGCCACAAAGAGGCCGGGTATCGAGGACTGGAGGTGATAGTCGACCCAAAGACCGCCCATCGTGTAGTGGACTGCCGGGTAGATACGCATTGGTTGCTTGTAGGGATCCTCGTTGGTGATCTCGTGGTACATGTCCATGAGGTTCCCGTACTTCTCCGCCATGACCGGCTGGCCCAGGCGCTTGATGGAATCGCCGAAGTCGAGGTAGACGGAGAGGCCCGTCTTTCCTACGCCAAGTCCGAGGTCGCACATCTCCTTGGCGCGGCGCGAAGCCACGTCGCGGGGCACGAGGTTGCCGAAGGAGGGGTACATCCGCTCGAGGTAGTAGTCGCGCTCGGATTCGGGGATCAGTTCGGGGCTTCGGCCATCGCCCTTCTTTTTGGGCACCCAGACGCGGCCGTCGTTGCGGAGGCTCTCGCTCATCAGCGTGAGCTTGGACTGGTAGTCGCCGGAGACGGGGATGCAGGTGGGGTGGATCTGCGTGTAGCAGGGGTTGGCGAGGTAGGCGCCCTTCCTCCAGGCCTTCATGAGTCCTGAGACATTGGAGGCAACGGCGTTGGTGGAAAGGTAGAAGACATTGCCGTAGCCGCCGGTCGCCATGATGACGGCATTCGCCAGATGCGTCGTGACCTCACCTGTCACAAGATCGCGGACGACGATGCCCCGGGCCCTGCCATCAATTACGATGATGTCGAGCATCTCTTTCCGGCCATGGACCTTCACGCTGCCGTTCTTGACGTTGCGCATGAGGGCCGAGTAGGCACCCAGGAGGAGCTGCTGACCGGTCTGGCCGCGGGCGTAGAAGGTGCGGGAGAGTTGTGCGCCACCGAAGGACCGCGTGTCGAGGCTGCCTCCGTACTCCCGGGCGAAGGGCACGCCCTGGGCTACGCACTGGTCGATGATGTTGCCGGAAACCTCGGCGAGGCGGTACACGTTGGACTCGCGGGCGCGGTAGTCCCCTCCCTTGATGGTGTCGTGGAAGAGGCGCCAGACCGAGTCGCCATCGTTCACGTAGTTCTTGGCCGCGTTGATGCCGCCCTGGGCTGCGATGGAGTGGGCCCTGCGTGCCGACTCGTGGAAGGTGAAGCACTCGACGTTATAGCCGAGTTCGGCGAGTGAGGCCGCTGCTGAGGAGCCGGCGAGGCCTGTCCCGACTATAATAACTGTGTATTTGCGACGATTGGCCGGATTGACCAGCTTCATGTCGAACTTGCGGGTGGACCAGCGTTTTTCGATGGGACCGGAGGGCGACCTGGCTTCAAGTTTCATTTGATGCCTCCGAAGTACATGACGAGGGGGATCGAGGCGAAGCCCGCGGGAATGACGAGCCAGACGAGGACGCCTACCGCGTCGATAAAGCCGCGATACTTCGGCGTCCTGAGCCCCAGGCTCTGGAAGAGGGCCTGGAAGCCGTGCTTGAGGTGGAATCCCAGAATGATGAAGAGAACCTCATAAAGCCCAATAATCACAGGCTGGCCAAAGGCAGCAACGACCAGCGGGAACATGTCCACCGGCTCTCCCGAGAATCGACTCGCGATAAAAAACTGGATGATGTGCCAGACCAGGAAGGCGAGGATGGCGCTACCGGTGTAGATGGGCAACCTCGAGGCGATCTTGATCGTCTTGGAGCTCCCCTTGACCGCATAGGCCTTCGGCCGGGCCATGCGGTTCATGAACCACACAAAACCGCCGAGGAGGAAATGGAGAATAAACCCCCCAAAGAGGATCCATTCGATCGGCCGCACGACAGGATAGGTCCCGAGGAACTCCGCGTAGCTCGAGAACGCTCCGTTTGAACCTGCAAAAAGGAAGAGGTTCATCGTGAGGTGGAAGGTCAAGAAACTGATGAGGAAGAAGCCCGTGAGGGCCATGAGCAGTTTCTTGCCTATGGAGGAAGAGAGGAATCGTAGTGCTCCTGACATCCTGTGGCCTTTTTCCCGGCGCGCCGTTTCGGCTGTATGCCGGCAGAGTGGAGTAGAGTAGCACATGGGGTATCACGAAACGGCAGTGCATGCAAGCTGAAAACCGAGCCTCTTGTGTGTCGTGACAGGTCTATCGGACTCGGATTGACCTTGATCGCCCATCCTGTGACGGGGCGGAGCCAAGCGCCGCCCCCACTATCCTTAGCAAAAGCATAGCCTGGAATGAGGGTTTCCTCTCCCTCCGCGAGATCGCGACTCGTTATACGATGCTGCCCGGAGGTTCCCATGCCCAAAACCAATTCCCTGGCGCTATTGCCCTTGGCCTCTCTCGCTCTTCTTCTTGCCCTTTCCTGCACTCCGGCTGTCCCCTCTGGCGGTACGACCGATGCCCGGACAACGGCACAGCAGGCACTGGATGACGCACTCACCCTCGACATGTTCGACTTCAAGGACGGTGGAGGCGCGCTGACTGCCGTATCAGGCTCCTTTTATGCGCCCCTTGAGACCAAGGACAAGGCTTTCAAGCTTTCCTGGTCCTCAATCTCTCCCTTCGTCACCAAGATCGACCCGGTGTCGGGGCAGGTATTCATAAAGATACCGGACCCCATTCCGGCAGATACCACGGCGACTTTGACCGCAACGGCTACGCCGGTTGCGGCACGAGGAACCGAGGCGACCGTCGATGGGAATGGGGCTGCCAAGGATTTCAGTTTCACGGTGGCCACGCCAACTTCGGATGCAGATATGGCCAACCTTGTCGCTGCCGCAGTGACTGGCAACCTCCTTGACTTCTCCGGCAAGGATAGCGCAACCGCAGTCACCGCAGGTTTTTCCCTGCCGCTCTCCGGCAGTTACGGTACAGAAATCACCTGGACCTCCACAGGTTCGGGTGTCACCATCGATTCCAGCGGCAAGGTGAGTGTGACTACGCCAGCCACGGGAAGCGCAGCCTCAACAGCTACCCTCACGCCGACGGTCAAGAAAAAAAAGGGTGCGACAGCGACTACTTCCGCGACCAGCATCGAGCCGACCAAGCAGCCGGATCCCATCACGATTACCATTCCTCCGGTCACCCCCCTGGTTGCCGTGACGAATGATGCTGCGGCAATCCCCGAGATCGTGACGGCCGCACTTTCTACGGCAACAACCTCGGGCAGTCCCGCCGGCATCACCGGCAACTTCACGCTTCCAACAGCGGGTGACCGCGGTACGACCATCGCCTGGACCAGCACGAAAACAGATATCCTCGTCATAGATCCAGTTACGAATATATGTACTGTGACTGCGCCGGCTGTTGATACGGTAGTTGCCCTCGATGCGGTGGTCACCAAGGTCGATGGAACCACGCCCCAGACTGCCACCGGCTCGGTTTCGGTCAAGGTGAAGGGCGCGGCCAACGCCGCATCTACCGAGCTGGCCGCAGCCCTCGCTTCCTGCATGGTCAAGCCCGCGAGCGGAGAGCCACTCACGGCCCTCGTCTCCTCGTTCACGGTAAGCCCGGTCGCAAGCACCCTGGCCAATGGCGTAGGCATCGCCTGGACCGCCAGCCCTTCCACAGCCCTGAATTTCGGCAGCGACGGGACCGCGAGCTTCGTCGCGACTGGCTCTGACCAGACAGTGACTCTCACGGCTACCGTGTCCAAGACGGGAGCGACAAGCCAGACCAAGGCCTGGGCGCTCACAATTAGCAAGATCACCGACGCCGACATCCTCGCGGCTTCGACCGTCCTCGGAACCTGCTCCTTGGCTTTCACCAGCGGCGAAACCGCTACTACGGCCAAGGGCAGCTTCTCGCGCTCCCCCCTTGATGGAACGATTGACGGCAGCGCCCTGGTGTGGTCTGTTGAGCCAGCGCCGACCAGCAACTCGATGCCGGTTCTGTCGCTCTACCCGAAAGACATGGGTGGCGTGCCGGTTCCAGGCTCGACCACACAAAGCACGTTCAACGTCGGAGCTTACCAGACCATCAAGGACCAGGTTTCCTGGATCAAGGCAGCGGTTACCAAAAACGGCAAGTCGGTATCGAAGACCTGGAATATTACGATCATCGCGAGGGCTGCCACTGCCTCCGAGAAATTCACCGCCGACAAGACCGCGCTTACGGTCGAGGCTTTCACCTTGACCGCAGTAGATCGCGCTAACCTTAGCGCTGGCAATAATGGTGAAAAGCTGCTCACAGCGGCCTCGGAATTCAAACTTCCAGTCTCAGGGGAATATGGATCTAGCTATAAGTGGGAACTTACCGCTTCGTATTCGCCCGTACCTGCCACACTCAATGCCGATGGGAAAACTGTCAATATTCAGGGGGGATGGTCTGACCAATCCATGACCCTTACTGCCAAGATCGCCGCGCCTGGTAAAAATATCGCGGACTATTCAGCCATCAATTCCACCGATTTCGCCAATAAGTCATTCAATGTCACCTTCGCCAAGGACCCAGACTGGGAACGGATCATGTGGTGCTGGTTCCTGCTCGATCCATCCGACTTCATATTCAAAACCGGCGTGACGGCGACGAATCCGACGGGTAAGAACGTTACTCGAGGCAACAACTCGGGAACGGGCTCCAGTAGCAATGTCTTGACAGCCTACGATGACTTCGTCGCCCCTACCAGCGGAACCCAACTTGGTACCGACTCCGGCGCGGGTTATCACGGCACGCTACCCACCAGCGTGGACATCAGCAAGGTAACGCTCACCTATTCAGTGGATAAGACTACGAAGCTCGCTGATAAGACCCATACATCCGCAGACTATATCAGTGTCGATACGGATGGAAAGACAATCCATCTGACCCGGCCTGAGACTACTGACGTTGTTGCCTTGGTGCACGTGACCCTCACCAGTAACGGCAGGGTCTGGACTGCGTATATGGAGAATTCCTCCAATGTCAGCGTGCTCGTTCACCATACCTGGGTCTCCAGTGGCAGTGAACTCACCATGCTGCCTGTACCAGGCGGTACTTTTCAGATGGGCAGTACGAGCGCAGAGGCAGCGCTCAGTTATATGCAACCCGCAACGCCCGTGCATTGGGTCAAGGTATCGCCTTTCCTTATTTCGGAAACCGAGATTACCCAGCGGCTCTACAATGACAGCCTCTTCGCCAGCAACGCAGGCAATGCCTACGTCGCGACACCAGATGGAACGACAGGCTATGAACCAGTCCGCGTGAATATCTTCAAGGCGATGGAGTTCTGCAACGAGCTATCCGCACGCGATGGCTTCGACAAGGTGTACACGATCTCTCAGTCCACCTCGACAGTAACAAGCGACTTTACCAAGAGCGGCTATCGCCTGCCCACCGAGGCTGAGTTCGAGTTCCTGGCGCGAAGCGACGTGGCGAGTACCAACGCGGCTCCTGGCACCGTTACCACAACTGATTTCCCCTGGGGAGTCGCGCCGTCTGAAATCTCAGGCCAGCCCTACACCGACTACGCCGCAAATGTGGCGAAGTACGCTTGGTACGCAGGATCCAGTCATCCAACCTCAACCTTCCTCGTCAAGCCAGTGAAAACAGGAAGGCAACCCACTGCCTACGGGGTCTATGACCTCTTCGGTAACGCCCGTGAGTGGTGCAGTGATTACTACGCCGCCTACCCGACGGACGCTACCACCCAGTCCACGCCCCTCGTCGATCCGCAAGGCCCAACCAAGCAGCCCATCGACAGCTACAAGTTCACTCCCTTCGTCGTGCGCGGTGGAGGTGTCTCCCAGAATCTTGACGAGACCACCAGCTATCGGAACCCCTTCGGGTACCTGCGCTTCCTCGGTTCCGGGGTCAGGCAGAGCGCGGGTCAGAAGGTTTATGGGGGCGCGTACTCGAACCAAAATAACAACATCGGCCAGAACAACGACATCGATATCGGCTTCCACATGGTGCGCAAGGCACCCTGATAGACACAGTAAGTGAGAACCCGGCCGGCTAACCCCGGCCGGGTCCTTTTCCGGTTGCCCGGACTGCCCTCCTCGCCTTCCCACCCTTCGATAATGCCCGGCGCTGCCGCAGCCAAAGCACCGCAGCATCACCTTGCAAGGCGATAGTGCAGTCACCTTCATCCCTTTCGAAGGTGACCGTACGCGCCAAAGGTCGGCAGCTGATTGGCCTGAGCGCTCGCATGATCCCGAAGCTGCCCCCAACCCCCTCCAAGGGAGGCTGGTTCGGAATGCCCCCCTACTCTCCCCCGCCAGCGCAGTCGATCAGGATCTTCGTGACAGCCCCAGGCTCCGCGTCCCACTCGGCAAAGGCCCGGGCAGCCTCGGCGAAGGGGAGGGTCCGGGTCACCAGGAGTTCCGCCCGCGAGCTGTCGGCCAAAAGCCAGGCTGCCGCCGCCTCGAAGTCCTCACGGAGCGCGTTGCGCGAACCCCGTATATCCAGTTCCTTCTGGACGAAGAGCCGCGTCTCGTAGCTCACCGGCTCCTTGGCATAGCCTATATAAATGGCGCGGCCGGCGAAGGCTGCCGCCTCGACGCAGGCGCGGAAGGTCACCGCCTGGCCTGCAGCCTCGATGAGGACAGGAGCTCCCTCCCCTCCGTCGAGGGCCGAGAGTGCTGCCACGAGGTCGGCCCGACGTCCATCCATCGTGTCCGCCGCCCCCAGGCGCCTGGCAAGTTCGAGCTTGCGCTCATCGACATCGACAACGATGACACGCGCTCCCCGCGCAATAGCTCCCGCCACGGCGCCGATGCCGACTCCACCTGCTCCAATTACTACGACCGTCTCACCTGCGACAATCCGGGCCCGCGAGGCTGCGTGGAAGCCCACCGACAGGGGTTCCACAAGCGCGAGATCGCGTAGCCCGAGCCCGGGTACCCGCAGAAGCTTTTCGACGGGGATGACGAGGGAAGCCGCGAGCGCTCCGTCGCGCTGGTTGCCCAGGGTCTGGTTATTTCTGCAACAATTATGACGGCCTGCCCTGCAGGCACTGCAGGAACCGCAGGCGGTATAGGGCACGACGAGGGCCTCGTCTCCAAGCTTCCATCCCTCCACGCCTGGGCCGAGGGCCTCGACCAGGCCCGCGACCTCATGTCCTGGAATGCGTGGGTAGGCCGCGAGGGCGTTGGCGCCCCTCCATGTGGAGAGGTCGGAGCCGCAGAGCCCGAGCCAGGCGACACCGAGCCTGAGCTCGCCCGGGCCGGGTTGGACCGCAGGCAGCTCGACAATCCCACCCTGCCGGGGGGCTGTGATCCGGAACGCTTTCATTGAAGGACCTCCAGACGATAGGCCCTTCGGGCACTCTGCCCGAGGACTGATGCTTTTTCTGTTTCAGTCAACGTTTCGATGAGGACTCCAATGGTGGCAAGCCACTGGATATAGCTAGTTACCAGGAGGCAGACCGGCCAATCGCTGCCGAACAAAAGCCGCGAGGGTCCAAAGCATTCCAATAGGAGATCGAAAACAGGCCGCAGCATCTCGACCGACCAGGCCGGACCAGCTTCGAGGGCGAGACCGGAGAGCTTGCAGTAGACGTTGGGCCGTTCCGCCAAGGCGCGCATGTCGCGGGCCCAGGACTCGAAGGCGGGGGCCCCACCGCTGAAATCGGGCTTGGCTGCGTGATCCACCACAAAGCGCAGCATGGGATGGTCATCGACGCAGGCGATGACCATTGGAAGCTGCCCGGGCTTCACCAGGAGGTCGTAGGCGAGACAGCGTGCAGGCAGGGCAGCAAGGCCGCGCGCGAAGGCCGGGCGAAGGAGAAAGTCGGGATCGGCCTCGTCCTGAACGACGTGACGGAGGGCAACAAGCCTCGGTTCGCCCAGGCTGTCGAGGAGATCTCCGATTCCTGGCTCGGCGATTGGCGCCCATCCGACGACGCCGAATATCCGTCCCGAGGCAGCGGCCAGATCGAGGAGCCAACGCGTCTCATCGAGGCTCTGGCGCGCTTGCACCGCTATCGTGCCAGCCACTCCCGCCGCATCGAGCTCAGCGTGGAGTTCGGAAAGTCCGAAATCACGGCCTATGGCGTGGTCGCCCTCGCTGATCCAGGGATACTCCCCGGGCGAGTAGCGCCAGAGGTGATGATGCGCGTCGATGATCATAGTTGTTTTCATGGCAAAAACTCCAATTTGCTGTCTATCAGCCCGGCCCCGGCGAGGTCCTTCCAGAGGGCCACAGGGACAGGCTCCATTCCCATCGCGACATTTTCACCGACCCTGGCCGGATCGGAGGTATTGAGGGCAACGCTGGATACTCCCGGAACGAGGCGCGCGAAGGCGACAGCAGCGTGGGCTGTCGTGACCCCGGCCCTCGCGCAGGCCGTGGCGTAGGCATGCCGCCAGGCCAGGAGCATCCTGTCAGCGGGATCCTTCGGTTCGATCCTCCGGTAGTCGAAGTAGTTGCCCCCCGTGAGGAAGCCGCCGTGGAAGAGCGCGGAATCGATGACCGCCACCCCTTCGCCCGACAGTGCGGCGATCCAGTCCAGCAGCTCACGCGGGTGCCGGAGCACCGTCAGCGAGCAGGCAAGCATGACCCAGTCGAGCTTCACGCGTTGTGCGACATCGCGAGCCACCCGCCAGTCCTTGGCACCGATGCCGATCGCCTTGACCTCGCCGGAAGCCCGAAGGACGGCCAGCTGGGAATAGGCCGCGATGACAGATTCGAGCCTCGCAGCCTGCGCCGCCGGATCGGGGCCAGCTGCCGCGATGAACTCATCGGGATCGTGAACGGACAATAGCTCGGCGCGATACGGGGATCCCAGGAG
>JBAXTA010000144.1:0-10918 GCA_037130415.1 Spirochaetota bacterium | reverse complement strand
GAAGCCCGTCGTTATCTGCCATCGTGAATCCGCCGTGGCGGATTCACGCGAAGTCCGGGCAAAGCCCGAACTTCTACTACTATTCAACGCAGCATCCGGTAGACTGCCGGTTCTGGCCCGTGGCCCGAATCCAGCGCGCGACCGGAAGTCGCGATGCTTACTGCTTGATCTCCACGTCCACGCCGGCTGGAAGCTCGAGCTTCATCAGTGCGTCCATGACGTCGGGTGTCGGATCGATGATGTCGATCAGGCGCTTGTGGGTCCGCATCTCGAACTGCTCGCGCGCCTTCTTGTTGACGTGCGGGGAGCGCAGCACGGTGATCTTGTTGATCCTCGTCGGAAGGGGGATGGGGCCGGAAACCTTGGCACCTGCCTTCTGCACCGTCTGAACGATTGATCGTGCGCTTTCGTCGATAAGACGGACATCAAACCCTCTCAGCCTGACTCGAATCCTGTCCTTCATAGGTCCTCCAAAGATCTCTTGCACGGGTCCCGATCGGCCGTACCCGGGAGGGCGCGCCGTTCCTGCCTGTGCTACGGGGCTGGGGAGCCCCGCCGATTTGCCCAGCGGAGATACCTCTCTGCCGAGCTAGCAGGTTATAGCAAGGGGATGGCCGTCGTGGCTAGGGGCTGCGGAAAGAAAAGAGACCCCATTGGCACCGAATCATGGGGGGAGCCAGGGAAACAGGTCTCAGCGGAGGAGAAACCTGTCTGCCTCCAAGGCCGGAGTTCAAGGTTAGCTGTCCCTCGGCTGCAAATCATGCAGCAAAAGTGAGCCCATCAAGGCAAGTTCGACAGCTGAACCCGCGCCGCGCCTTAGGGCTTCGACCGGAACTCCCTCGATGATGAAGGTGAGTGCGACCAAGGCCCAGGTCCAGTGCCAGCCCCGCTTTCGGGGTCCAAGGAAGGAGGCCACTCCGAGGAATCCGATGCCGAAGATGCTTACCAAGGGCGGTCCCTTGCTGGTCGTAGCCACATAGCGCTGTACGCCATCCATCACTTCTGGCTGGAGCTGGAGGCCGACAAGCCGGGTCATGATGCCGGCCGCCATGAGGGCGAGGATGGCAACCAGGCCCCAGACCAGGGCTCTTCGACCCTCAGCCCAGGCGGCTCCTCCTGAAGCTGCATGCTCGATCGCAGTCAGGATGATCCAGGGGAGAAAGAGTTGATGAAGCCAGAATCGGGGCAGGCTGAGGGCCAGGAGGAGGGGGCCAGCGCCTATCAGATTGCCGAGCGCAAGGATGAGGTTGTCCCAGAATAGCCCGAAGAGGACGAGGCAGAGGGCGAGCCGACCCAGGCTTCGCCGGGCAAGGAAACGCAGGAACACGGCCACCAGCAGGGCAAGGGCAGCGGTCGCGTAGATGATGTAGAGGATGAAGCTCATGGCTGCAGTGTAGCAAAGGCCTGGACTCGCTAAAAGCCGTCAGGGCTTCCCCTCGGCCCCTGGTCCCTTTTCGAAGTACCAGTCGATGACAGCCCAATGCGCCGGGCTCCCGGTGATTGCCGGATCAAGGAGGGGCCCGATGTCGTGGGAAGGTCCCGCCGCCACCTCCCCGCCGGTAAAGGGCACAGGATCGCGGAGCGTGTACCAGGTTTCTGCGCCGGCGGCGTTCAGCCCCAGCCTGCGCTTCCCTTCCCAGGGCTGGAAGAGGGACTCTGCGGTGAAGGGATCGAGGAAGACCAGTGTGGGTTTGTCGGTTCTCCCCATCGCCGCCAGGCCGTCGGCCAGGCCCTGGGCGAGCCAGGCACCGGCCGAATGCGCGTAGATAGTACGTTCTCCCGGGCCAAGGATTCGGGCCAGGCGGAGGCCGAGCCCGTAGCCCTTCGCCGGTGCTGCCATCCGGTCGCTGGCCAGCGTCTTCCAGTCGAGGGCAAAGCCGCCACGGCTGTCCGCGAGCCCGGCCGCCCAGCGCGCGGGTCCGTCGCCCGCGCCGTGGATGTACAGGACTGGGGCTGAGCCGGCGTCCGTGTTGCGCGAAAGGAATTCCTCGATGGCGCCCTCGCCGGGGAGGGAGGCGCAGGAAGACAGGAGGGCCAGGATGGGTAACGAAAGGCATATACGACTACTTGCTTGCATTTAGGTGCTTCTCCTGGTGATTCCGTCGGGCGTCGCTGCCTGCGGCGTCCCTCATCGGGCATTGCCACCTGTGGCCGTGACTGTGGGCCCCGGGCAGGGCATCATAGCGCCGGGGATGAAGACGCGCCTATGCATAGGCGCAGCGCGCAATGGACCGCGCTCTTGCCATGCCCTTCCCTATGTGCCAAGCTGATGCCATGACCGGGAGGAATATGGACAAAGACCAGATTCTGAGCACCTTGAAGCGCCTTGCGCCCTTTGGCATCGGCGCCGTGCTCGCCTTCGCGCTCTGGCTCCTCTACGGCGAGCTGCGGCACTACAACATACATGAAATAACAAAAGCGGTTTCAGGCTACTCAGGCTGGGCACTGGCTGCGGCAGCGGGAGCTACAGCGCTCAATTATGTCGTCCTCACGCTTTTCGACACCATGGGCATCCGCTACGCAGGCGCAAGCCTCTCATGGCCCAAGACAGCCTTCACTTCCTTCCTGAGCTATGTATTCAGCTACAATGTCGGGCTTTCGATCTTCGGGGCTTCCGCAGTCCGCTACCGCTTCTACTCGGCCTGGGGGCTCGCCCCGGCCCAGATTGCCAAGGTCATCGGTTTCTGCGTCTTCTCCTTCTGGGTAGGCCTCTTTTCGATGGGAGCCATCACCTTCATCCTCGCCCCTCCGGCACCTGTCGCCGGGCTTCCGGCCTTCTTTGCCTGGGGGAGGGGCATCGGCATCGCACTTGCGGCCACCATCGTCCTGTACTTCGTTTTCTCCCTGTTCGGCTTCAAGGGATTGAGCTTCCGGGGTTTCGAGATACAGCTTCCCCGGCCACCCCTCGTAATTGGTCAGATCCTCTCCGGCAGCCTCGACTGGCTCTGCGCGGGACTCGCACTCTACGCGGTCCTGCCTGCCTCGGGTCTCGGATTCTTCCACTTCCTCGCGATCTACATGATGGCGCAGATCGCTGGCGTGACGAGCCATGTCCCCGGCGGGCTCGGGGTCTTCGAGACGGTCATCGTGCCTTCGCTCTCATCAGTGATCCCCGGTGACAGACTTTTCGCCTCCCTTCTCGTCTACCGCCTCATTTACTACCTCGCGCCCCTTGCACTGGCACTGATAAGCTTTCTCGCGGCTGAGCTCCTCCGCGAGCGCGGCAGGCTCGCCAGCGGCGCCCAGGTCATCGCCCGCTTCATACTTCCCTCGATTCCGACCCTCATCGCTGCGGGAACCTTCATCGCAGGAGCCTTTCTCCTTCTCTCGGTGTCCTATCCGACGCACAAGGACAGGATCGATTTCATCAGCCTGGTCCTGCCCCTTGGCGTGATGGAGTTTTCCCACTTCGCCGCCAGCCTGACGGGCCTGGGCCTCCTCGTGCTGGCCGAAGCCCTCCACCGAAGGATCAACGCAGCGTGGTTCCTGAGCTGCGTCCTTTTGGCCCTCGGCGCACTATTCTCCCTGCTACGGGGGTTCAGGTACGAGGAAGCCCTCTTCCTCCTCGTGATGCTGGCCTTCCTTGTCCCGCTTCGCGGACTGTTTCACCGCAGGGCGGCTGTACTCACTCGCGACCGCGGCCTCGGCTGGGCCATAGCCCTCGTCGTCGTCGTCATTTCGGCCGGCTGGCTCGGCTTCTTCTCCTGGAAACATGTCGAGTACTCAAGCGACCTGTGGTGGCAATTCGAATTCCAGGCCGGCGCGCCCCGCTTCCTCCGCGCGGCGCTCGGCGTTTCCCTCCTTGGCCTGGTGATCTTCGCGCGGGAACTCCTCTTGCCCGAAGTCCGGAAGGTCGGGGAAGGGCTCGCTGGCAACGAAGCAGCCGTGAAGGCCTGCATCGCAGCAAATGACGCCGCTAGTGCCAACCTCGCCCTCCTTGGCGACAAGTTCTTTTCCTTCGCCCCGGACAAGGGCGCCTTTATCATGTACGGCGTGAGCGGGCGTTCCTGCATCGCGATGGGCGATCCCGTCGGCGACCCGGAGCTGTATTCCGACCTCCTGTGGCGCTTCTGCGAGGAGCAGGCAAAAAACGGCACGAGGGTCGTGTTCTACGAGATTTCCAACCGCCACCTCCCCGTCTACATCGAGCTTGGCATGACGCTCATGAAGACGGGCGAGGAGGCCCGCGTTCCCCTTTCAGATTTCTCCCTCGAGGGAGGCAGACGCGCCAAGCTCAGGACGCCCTTCAACAAGATGAGGCGGGAGGGCTACAGCTTCCGCGTGATTGATAGCGGCAAACTCGATGCAGTCATCACTGATCTGAAGCGAATCTCGACAGCCTGGCTCGAGGACAAGAAGGGAAAGGAAAAGGGCTTTTCCCTTGGTCGCTTCAACGAAGCCTACCTGGCGAATTTCCCCTGTGCGGTGATCGAGAAGGACGGCGCAATCCACGCCTTTGCCGATGTCTGGGCGACAGGCCCGGGGGGCGAGCTGGCCATCGACCTGATGCGCCACGACCCGAAGGCGCCGAACGGCATCATGGAGTTCCTCTTCACCAACCTGATGCTCTGGGGCAGGGAAGGAGGCTACTCCTGGTTCAACCTCGGCATAGCCCCGATGTCAGGCGTCAAGAGCAGCGAGGCGGGGCCGATCTGGAACAAGGCGATCTCGCTGATCTACAACGCAGGCGGAAGCCTGTACAATTTCGAGGGCCTCAGGCGCTACAAGGAGAAGTACGATCCCCAGTGGAGTCCCGTCTACCTGGCCTCGCGCGGAAGGCTCGCGTTGCCGATCATCGCGGCCGAGATCACCGCCCTCGTAGCCAGGGGAGAAAGCAAGACATGAGGAGATCATCGCAGCTCGTACTAGTTGCAGCCTTCGTGGTGGCTCTGGGCGGCGCAGGTGAAGGCGCTCCGGGAAGCGCGACAGCCCAGGCTGCTGCGGGCACCCTGGGTGGCGGAGCCTCGTCCGCCCCGGCAGCGCGGGTCCAGACGATAAAATCGGGGGTCTTCGGGAATGTGACCCTCTACCAGAGCCGTGAAAAACCGAAGGCCTTGGTGCTTTTTGCCTCGGGCGACGGGGGATGGAACAAGGGCGTGGTCGACATGGCGACCATCCTCGTAGAAAGAGGCGCGATCGTTGCAGGCTTTGACAGCGCAGCCTATATGAAGGTCCTTGAAAAGCGCAGTGACTGCATCAATCTCGCGATGGACTTCGATGAGCTCGGCAAGGACATCGAAGCCCGCCTCAAGCTCCCCGACTACCTTCCGCCAATTCTCGTGGGCTACTCCTCCGGCGCGACTTTGGTCTATGCCTGCCTGGTCCAGGCTCCTCCCGGCACCTTCGCCGGCGCAATAAGCCTCGGCTTTTCACCTGATCTCGCGGTCGCCGGGGAATTCTGCAAGGGATATGGCCTGGCCTCGAAGCCCTACGCCACCAAAACAGAACATGGGGTCAGTTTCGAGGCCGCGAAAAATCTCAGGAACCCCTGGATTGTCCTCCAGGGAACTGTCGACGAGGTTGTGAATCCCAAGATCACCACAACTTTTGTCGAAGGCACCGCGGGTGCTTCCCTTATTCTCCTGCCCGAAGTCGGCCATGGATTCTCGGTGCGCTCCCGCTGGGCTCCCGGTTTTTCCGATGCTTTTGAAAAAATTGTCGCTCGCCTCCCCTCCCCTTCATCGGCCACTTCCACCGAAGGGCTCCCCCTGGTGGAGCTTCCGGTCAAGCCGGGCATACCTGCAGGCACGGGCACAGCCACGGCCGTGGCCTCTGGAGCTGCAAAGCCAGAATACTTCGTCATACTACTGAGCGGTGATGGCGGCTGGGCCAGCATCGACCGGAGCGTGGCGGAGTACCTGAACAGCCTGGGCCTTCCCGTGGTCGGCTTCGACTCCCTTTCGTATTTCTGGAAGGCCCGCGATCCGGAAGGCCTCGCCCTGGACCTCGCGCGGGTCATCGACAGCTATGCTGTCCAATGGAGCCGTGACAAAGTCATCCTTGCCGGCTATTCCTTCGGTGCTGACGTCCTTCCCTTTGCGATGACCCGCCTGCCCCCGTCTGTCGCGGATCGCGTCGTGGGTCTCGTCATGATAGCTCCTTCGAATTACGCAAGCTTCAAGTTCCAGGTTGCCGGCTGGTTCGGGGCAGCCGGAGAAAAGCAATGGCCAACCGTGCAGGAAGTGGCCAAGCTCAAGGATCGCGATGTCATGGCCATCATCGGCAGCGAGGAGAAAGACAGCCTCCCGGCAGAGCTCGCGGCAGCCGGGGCGAAGGTAAAGATCCTGCCAGGCGGCCACCATTTTTCCAACAACTATAAGGGTCTGGCGAAGCTGATACTTGAGATGTGGCCGCGTTGAACGAGGGGGGCTAGGCCGAGGCGCCGCGCGCCCGGGCCTTTTCGCCCGACGCTTCGTCGAAGCAAGGACCAATCGAGCCCGGCCGTCGCTGCACCCTCCTCCACGGCTCCCCCCCCTGCCCCTCCGATACTTTCATTGATTGATCATGCGGAACTCTCTGGATACCACGGAAATCGAACTGACTGTCATTTCATGGCAAGTATATCTGAAAGAGCCGCTATGAAGCGAAGAACTCCATTGTTGCAGCAGACTGGCAGGACTGGACAGATATTGTTCTTCCCGAATAGGAATACTCTGCGGGACCTGACTCCGGGGACCGGTCCTCAAGCGTCAGGAGATAGGCAGCCGGTGCATCGGGGTAGGCATCGAGGAACTTGTGAAGGCCCCGGAAATCCTGACTGCCATGGAAGCTCACCTTGACTTCGATCGGTACGGGAGTCCGGTCACGACACAGGACAAAATCGACCTCATCGCCCTGTTTCGTACGCCAGAAATGGAGGGTTTCGTTGGGCTGCAATCGCCGCCGCAGGCTCGCCTCCACCACGCTTTCGGCAAGGATTCCCTTGTCTGGACGTGATGCAAGGAGCGAAAAATCCTTGACCAGCATGTTCCGGATCCCCAGATCGTACAGATAGTACTTCCTGGATTTCTTCAGCTCGTTGGCAAGGTTTCGGGAAAAGCTCCCCAAAGGAAACACCGTGTAGGTCTGATGAAGGATGTCCAGGTAGCGAGCCAGGGTCGGTTCCGAAAGCCTGATTTCACGGGCAAGGGATGCGGTAGACACGAGACTCCCCTGGTTTTGCGCCAGCATGTAGAGCAAGGCATTGAAGGCCCGGACATTCTCTTCCTGTATCAGCGCCCTGATGTCCTTGAGCAGGTAGGTCGATACCAGGTTTGACAATAGTTCCATGCGATCAGCGTCAGAAGTCTCGTGAAGCAGGCCCGGCAATCCTCCAAATCGCAGGTAGTCTGGCCACGAGGCCTGCCTTAGTTGATCATACTCTCCCGTCCATTCCAGGGGATGCACCAGAAAAGCACGGAAGCGACCGGAAAGGCTCTCCTTCAGGTGCTTGTGGATTTCGATCGACGAAGAACCCGAGGCGATGACTTTGGGTCCGGACCGCGAGTCTGAGAGGATTTTGAACAACCTCGTGGCGTTTTTCAGATACTGGAACTCATCGAGGAATACCACATCGCCGCTTGATTGAAAGAGGCCCAGGAGTTCTTCGTCACTCCCCGAGAGCTGGCGAAGGTGGTCTGGCCGCTCAAGGTCAAAAAAGGTCGTGCTCTTACCCTGCTGCTGGGCGATTTCCTCGAGGCGCCTCAAGAGAAACGACTTCCCAACCTGGCGCGGTCCTAAAAGGATGGTGGCGGTGGGCCTGTCGAGTTCGGAGACAAGGCGGGCTTCCAGCAAGCGATGCAGGTTCATACAACCATTCTAAAGTGATGGTTTATAAAAGTAAAGTCACGATGAGACTCAAGGGGGAGAGCCGTGGCCTGTCGGCGTATACCGGGCCAGGATGCCAGAACGCACAAGGCTTGCGTACAGGCTGCGGCCAAAGCAGACCATCACATTTCGGGAAGCGTGTACTTGTTGCGGCTTTTTCGATGGCGCTGGGGAGCCCAGGATGATTCCCACGCCTAAACCCTCCTCGTGAACTGGGACTCCTTGAAGCGTGCCGTGCAGGCCAGACCACCTGCCGATTCGAGGCTCAGGATGCCACCGAGCTGCTCTACCAAGCCATGGATGAGCTGGTAGCCGAGTTTTCCTGCCTTGCGGGAATCGAAATCCTCGGGCAACCCTACTCCATCGTCAGAGACATCGAGCTGGATCTCTCCGTCCTGAGTCTTTGTGATCTTCACCCGGACCTCTCCCCTCCTGTCTCCCGGAAAAGCATGGCTAAATGCGTTTGAAAGGAGTTCATGGAGAAGAAGTCCGAAGGGGACAGCTGCGTCGATAAGCAGGGGTACCGCTTCCGTCGAGATCTTCATGGTGATCCTCGTCCCAGGAAAGGCCTTCGCCTTCATGAGGGAGCTGATCAGGTCCCTGGCATAGTCACCCAGGTTGATGCTCGAAATGTCCTGCGAAGCCAGGAGTTTTTCATGGACCAGGGACATGGACTGGATGCGTGAGTTCGTCCGGTCCACTATCGCGCTGACAAGTCCATCCTTGGCCAGGTCCTCCTCGAAGGAGAGGATGGACATAATTACCATCATATTGTTCCTGGTGCGATGGAAAATCTCGGCGATGAGCGCCTCCTTCTCCGCCAGGTTTTTCCGGAGCTGCAGTTCGCTCCGTTTTCGCCCCGAGATGTCATGGAGGGAAAGGATGAGCCGACCTCCTTTGTCAGGCAGGAATTTCGCGCTCACCTCGACATCGAAGACGCTGCCATCGCGGTGGCAATGGAGGGCTTCGAAGCGGCCTTCGCCGAGTTCCGCAAACTCCCGTATCCAGGCGGATATGTCAATCTTCTGCCCGCTGGCCTCGAGGTCGGACAGGTTCATGGCCAGAAGTTCTTCCTGATTGAAACCGCAGAGGCGGCAATAGGTCTGGTTGACCTCGAGGATCCTGCCATTCGCGTCAGCCAGGCAATAGCCATCCAAGGAAGTCAGGAGAAAGGCCTGGCGGCGCTCCTCGATTTCGCGTTGCATCGCACGGAGACGGAGGTGGGTTTCAACACGGGCGTGAACCTCCTCAAACTGAAAGGGCTTGTTTACATAATCCACGCCGCCGGTGGCAAAGGCAGTGACCTTGTCGCGAGTCTCAGTCAGGGCGCTGATGAAGATCACGGGGATATCCCTCAGCGCAGCATCGGCCTTCAAGCGGGCGCATACCTCAAAGCCATTCATCTGGGGCATGTTGATGTCCAACAGGCCAAGGTCGGGCGGATTTCTGGCGACAGCGCTCAATGCTATCTTTCCGCTGGGAGCTGCCAGTACACGATAGCCTTTGGATTGCAGCATTTCCTGCAAAAGTTTCAAATTTGCCGGGGTGTCGTCCACCACCATGATGGTTTCCCGTGCATCACTCATCGTCTACTTCTCCCAGCCATTGGCCGAGCCTTGTGTAGTCGTACCTGTCCGCCAGGGCTTGCAGCCCGCGGGCTGCAGCGGCATCAAGCTGTTCCACTGAAGCGATCAGCTCCGTCAATCGCGCAACGTCGCATTCGTTCACGGCTTGTCGCATGGCCCCGATTATTTCCCGCGGCAGGGCCGCCAGCGATTTCGCACTCAACTGCGCCAGGTTCGGATGGCCCTGGACAGGGATTGCCTCATCGGCAAGGACATAGTGCAGGTTCAGGCATTTCCCCAGCACCTCAAACAGGTCTTCCGATCGCAGGGGCTTGCGGAGATGGGCATAAATGCCGGTGGCCATCACCCGCTCGAATTCGTCTTCGAAGGCGCTGGCAGTTATGGCGATGACAGGGGTGACACTCCCGGCTGCTGTAGCCTTGAGCCTTCGGGTAGCTTCGTAGCCGTCCATGACTGGCATGCGCATGTCCATGAGCACCGCATGGGGCGACCAGCGCTCAAAGACCTCCAGGGCTTCCACGCCGTTTATTGCCTCGGCAACCTCAAAGCCTACAGATCGCAACAACACCAGCAGGAGGGTGCGGTTGTCTGCAATATCGTCAACCACCAGGATGCGATACGGCCCGCTGCCAGGTTGCAAGCCGACGACGCGATGCGAGACCGGTTCCTCCAGTCGGGCAAGCTCCTGGGCTCTCTCAAGCAGTATTTCGAGCCGGAAACAACTCCCCTTGCCCACCTGACTCTCTACCGTAAGGCGGCCGCCCATCAGGTCCACGAACCTGCGGCTGATCGCCAGCCCCAAGCCGGTGCCGCCCACTTTCACACCTGTTGCCGCCTGCTGAAAGGCATCGAAAATCCGATTTATGTCCTCATTGGGGATACCCGGCCCACTGTCTTCCACTTCGGCCACCAGGAGGAGGCCTGCCTTCCCCCCCACGATTGTTCCTGCTACCGCATCGGCGCGAACACGCACCGCGACCCCGCCCTTTTCCGTGAACTTGACGGCGTTTCCCATCAGGTTGACAAAAACCTGCCGCAACTTGCCCTCGTCCGCAGTAACGTAGCGCGGCACGCTTTCGTCCCAGTCAATGAGGAGCTGCAATCCCTTGGCTTCGGCACGGGAGCGGAACATCAGCACCAGGTCGTCCAGAAGGTCATGCAGGCAGAAAGCAGTCTCGTTGACGATGATCTGCCCGGCTTCGATTTTGGACATTTCCAGGATATCGTTGATAAGTGTAAGCAGGTATCCGCCACTGCGGGTGATGATCCGGACATGCTCGGCCTGCCCGGCGTTAAGCGAAGGGTCGCGTTCCAATACCTGGGCAAAGCCCAGGATGGCATTCATGGGAGTTCGGATTTCGTGGCTCATGTTGGCCACGAAGATGCTCTTGGCCTGATTGGCCAGCGCGGCAGCCGCCGCCATGTCGTTTGCCCGAATCGTAGTCGCTTCGAGCTGGTGATTGAGCTCCTGGAGGGCCGTCTCCACTTCCTTGCGCGCAGTGATGTCCTCGATGGCAAGCAGGATG
>JBAXTA010000143.1:0-11063 GCA_037130415.1 Spirochaetota bacterium | reverse complement strand
GAAGGCCTTTGCCGAGAGCCGGTAAGCCGAGGGCTGCTTGATGAAGTGCTCCATCCTCCATGCCAGCACGCCCTTGCCGGAATCGCCCAGGTAGTACTCGTGGAGTTCCCCTCCGGCCGTCCTGATTGTCACGTCCCGGCGTTCGAGGCCGGCTTCGAGGGAGGTCTCCTCGCAGATCTCACAATTGGGATGTGTTTCGAGGACGACGGAGGCGTGGTTGACCTGGCCGAGGCCGACTGAGAACAGGAACTCCCAGTCCACGGTGGGATTGGGCAGGAATTCCCTGTACACGACGTAGGCAGGGTGGGTGACGGGTTCGCCCCGGAGGGCGCCAAGGAGCCGCTCGCGTATGCTCATGCTTCGATTTCCCTGCCCCCGGTCATTCCTTCTTCATCAGGTCGCCCTTGCGGAGGAGGTCTATGACGACTGCAATTATGATGATCAGTCCCACCACTGCCTGCTGCCAGTAGCCGGAAATGTGGGCCATGATCATGCCGTTGTCGAGGACGACGAGGAAGATCGAGCCGACAAGGGTGCCAACGATGGACCCGACGCCTCCGAAGAGGCTCACTCCGCCGATGATGCAGGCTGCGATGACCTTCATTTCCATGCCTACACCCGTGGTCGGCTGGGCAGAGGAAAAGCGCGAGGAGTAGAGGATGCCGGTGATTGCGGCCAGGACGCCCATGATGACGTAGAGCGCGAAGCTCAGTTTGTCGGTATGGATGCCCGCGAGGCGGGTGCTCTGGGGGTTGCCCCCCATGGCCAGGACATAGCGGCCGAACTTGGTCTTCCTGAGGACAAAGGTGCCGAGGGCAAACAAGAGGACCATGAACCAGATGGCGTAGGACACTCCGAAGAGCGAACCGAGGCCGAGGATCTTGAATTCAGCGGGCAGGGGCGTGATCGGCGTGCCCTTGGTGACGCCGTCGAGGATGCCTCGGAAACCGTAGTAGGTCGCCAGTGTCGCGATGAAGGGCGGGATGCGCAGTACTGTTATGAAAAAGCCGTTGAGGGCTCCCGCCCCCGCGCCCACGAAAAGGGCTATGACCACGGCGATCCAGGTAGGTACATGACCCCAGACCATGAGGGCGCCCAGGACCACTCCTGCCATGCCTACCTGGGAGCCTACCGAGAGGTCCAGGCCACGGCCGCAGAGGATGAAGGTCATGCCAACACCGATGATGAAGATATAGGAAGAGGCGCGCAGGATATTCAGGATGTTGGTCACCGACGCGAAGGCCGGATTGGAAAAGCTCGCGGCGATGAAGATCACGACCAGGGGGATCAGCGCCCCTATCTCGCGGATGGCGAAAAAACGCAGGATGAAGTTCTTTCTTTTTGCGGGTGCGGCTACATCGGACATTGGAGACCCTCCTTCTATCTTGCCAAGACTGTCGCCTGGCTGCCCTCGACGTAGACGGCGCCGGTGATCATCTTCACGATCTCCTCGTGGCTGGTTTCGCTTTTCTTCCGCTCGCCCACCTTCTCGCCTACGCGGAGGATGAAGAAGCGGTCGGCGACGAGGAAGGCGTGCTCCATGTTATGCGTTATGAAGATTATGGACAGACCCTTCTTCTTGAGTTCCAGGATCATGTTGAGGATCCGTCCGGTCTCCCTGACGCCAAGGGCCGCTGTAGGCTCGTCGAGGATGAGGATCTTGTCGGTCCAGTATGCGCCCTTGGAAATGGCAACCGCCTGGCGCTGGCCACCGGATAGCTCCTCCACCGTGCGTTGCGGGTCGTCTATGCTGATGCCGACGCCCTTGAGGAATTCCAGGGCGCCCTTTCGCATGGCCCGGTTCTGGAGCACCTCGATACCGAGGTACTTCTTGACGATTTCCTTGCCGAGGTAGATGTTCTTTTCTATCGAGAGACAGTCCACGAGGGCGAGGTTCTGGTAGACGGTCTCGATGCCCAGGTCCTTCGCGTCGCGGGTACTCGCCAGCTCGACCTTTTTCCCGTCTACGAAGATCTCCCCGCTGGTCGGGGTGATTGCGCCAGAGAGGATCTTGATGAGGGTCGATTTGCCCGCCCCGTTGTCGCCAAGGAGGGCCACCACTTCATTGCGCGGCAACTGGAAGGTGACATGATTCAGGGCCTCGACGCCCCCGTACAGCTTGACGATATTCCGTCCCTCGAGGATGAAGTCCGTGTCGCTCATGTGTGATGTCTCCCTTAAAAAAAGCCGGACGTCATGATGGGACATCCGGCCTAATTATACGTATTCCTGCCTGGTTCAGCTTACTTCGGGTAGGCCTTGCCCTTGACTGCGACCGGCGCCCACATCGAAGGGATGTAGTTGTTCCAGTTCGCCTTCGTGATGAGGACGATCCCGCAGTCTGTTTCCTTGGGGAAGGGGGCCTTGTTGAAGTAGTCGGCGATGTTGCGGACTGCCTCGTATCCCTGCTTCTGGAAATTCTGGTTGAAGGAACCCCAGGCCTCGCCCCTGCCGATGGCGGCAATGACATCCGGCGGATCGTCAATGCCGACGACCTTGACCTTGCTGACGAGTCCCATCTCCTTGACGACGTCGACGCCGACAGTGACCGTCGCGCCTTCGAGCCAGATGGCGGTGTCGATCTCGGGGTAGGCCTTGAAGGCGGCTTCGAGCACCTTGGAGGCGGTGATGCCGTCGTTCTTGGTGTACTCCGTGTCGACGACCTTGATTCCTGGCCACTTCTTGGCCGTGGCGTTGATGAAGGATTGCCTCATGATGACCTGGTTGGGGATGGAAGCGTCGTTCATGAGGAAGAGGACGTTGGCCTTGCCGTTCAAGGATTTGCCGAGCGCGTCCGCTGCGGCCACGCCGTAGCCCTCGTTGTCGATATAGAGCATCGAGATGAAGTAGCCGGCCTTGGGATATTTCTGGTGCACGGATACCATGGGGATACCCATCTTCTTGGCCGTCTCGAGGACGGGCACGAAGGCTTCATAATCCCAGGGCTCAACGATGACCGCATCAAAGCCCTGCTGGAGGACGTTGGCAATGGTCTCGAGATAGGACTCTGTGGTCACGGCAGGCGGCTGGAAAAGCGTGTATTTGATCCCGTAGTCGTCGCAGGCCTTTTTCTCCGATTCCGTCCTCACCTTGTAGGGCTGGAACTGCGGGAAATCCACCGATGCAATACTGAGGGGTTTCCCCTTCGCGTTGACCGGCGCTTTCTGCGCCATGCTCGCCATGGACAAGACAAACATGCATGCTGTAGCCATGAAGAGCGTCTTCTTCCAATTCCTGAGTTGCATCGGTCCTCCTTGTTTTGAGGCTCCCTTCCTCGACACCAATGCCGGGATGGTTCAGGGAGCTCGACCTATCGTCAGCAAATAATGAAGGCTACTTGACCGTTTGTCAAACATTATTGTTCGCAATGATCAATTTTCATGATAAGATTCGTTCGAATTATTCGTGGGTATTTGATCGAATCGCAATATTCGTAGGACGATAGAGGGATATGCAAGGAGGAGGTAGGCTGTATGGGCATAGCAAGGGCTGGATTTGTCTGCTTCGGGGAAGTGAACACCCCAAGGGCGGTCATTGTACGAAAGGCGGAGGAAGCGAAGCGGCTCCTCGCGGGAGCGGGCATCGACCTTGTCACCACCGACCCGGTCAGCGACGACCCCGAGGGCCGGGACGTCGCCAGGGCCCAGAAGGAATTTGCGGCGGGGGACTTCGACCTCCTCATCCTCTGCGTAGCCGGATGGATTCCGAGCCACGCCGTCATCTCCGTCCTCACTCCTTTCCGCCACAAGCCACTGCTGCTCTGGGGGCTCGCCGGCTGGGTAGAAGGCGGGAGGCTTGTCACCACTGCCGACCAGGCCGGGACCTCGGCGCTCCGCAAGCCCATGGAAGACCTGGGCCTTAGTTTCCGCTTCTTCCATGAAAGCTACGACAAGCCCCCACGCATCGCTCGCATCGTGAGCTACGCACGGGCCTGCAGGGCTGCCGGCCTCCTTCAAGGAGCGAGGATCGGACAGATGGGCTACCGGGACATGAACCTCTACGGGACCATGTTCGACGGCGTCTCCCTCCGCGCGCGAATCGGTGTCGAGATCGAGTTCATCGAGATGCTCGAGATGGTCCAGGAGGCCGAGCGCCGACTTCCTGACGAGATGGAGGCCGTCTACGCCCGCATGCGGCGCGACTGGGTTTTCAGGAAAGAGCCCGATGTGGCAGCGGTCAAGAAGGGCATCGCCTGGTACCTCTCCATCAGGGACAAGGCGAAGTCGCGGAACTGGATGGGGCTCTCCCTCATCGACGTGAACGGTTTCAAGAAGCTCCTGGGATTCCCACCCTCGATGATCTTCACCCTCCTGTCCGAGGACCCGGCTCTTTGCACTGTGCCCGAGAACGACAGCCTCGGCGCCGTAACCCAGGTCATGCTCCGAGCCCTCACCGGTGAGATCGCGCCCTACCTCGAGTTCTACGAGTTCATGGAAGACCGGGTTCTCATGGGCGTTCCTGATTACGTGCCGCGCAGTGCCGTCGATGGCGAGCTCGCAGTCCTTCCGAGCAAGTTCGGCGACTTCGGGGAGGGCCTCCTCGGGGTCTCCAAGGTAAAGACGGGCCGGGTCACCCTCTGCCGCCTGACCTCCTCGGGCGACCGCTACTCCATGCACCTTGTTACAGGCGAGGCTGTGTCTCCCCGCTCCTGGGAGGAGTGCGGCTGGGCCCCACCCGCGCCCCAGCTCCCCAGCCTCGAAGTCATCCTCGACGGCTCGGTGGAGGATTTCGCGCAAAAGGTGATGAGCCAGCACTATATCGTCTCCTACGGCGACCGCGTCGAGGAGATGACGGAACTCTGCCGCCTCCTCGGTGTCGCCATAGTCTAGGCGGGAGCTGTCGTGTACCTGTGCTTTGATATCGGAACGACCTCGGTCAAGATCGTCCTCTACGACCAGGGCGGAGTCCTGGTCGCGAAGGCCATTATCGACTGTGCCCTTGAGAGCCCCAAGGTCAATTGGCATGAACTCGATCCTGAACTCTGGTGGAAGGCAGTCGTCGAAGGATGCAGCTCTGTCATGGCTTCCTCAGGCTGCCGGCCCGAGGAGGTCAGGAGCGTTTCCGGCTGCAGCCAGGGGGAGACCCTCGTCTTCCTCGACGAGGCCGGAAGGCCTACCAGACCTGCTATCTCCTGGCTCGACCTCCGGGCACGCAGCGAGACCGAGGAGCTTTCATCGCTTGCCTCCCGGGACGAACTCTTTGCGGCTACCGGGCAGACCGACTTCGATCCAACCTGGAGCGCCTGCAAGGTCCTCTGGGTCAAAAGGCACCAGGCTGAGGTCTTCGCCCGAACCAGGCGCATACTCCTGGTCGAAGACTACATCGTGTGGCGCCTTACGGGCCGGGCCTGCTCGTCGCCGAACCTTCTTTCCTCGAGCCTCTTCATCGACCTCCGGAGCGCAGGCTACTGGCATAAGCTCGTCGATCATGTTGGCGTGGCTCACATGCTCCCGGAGATTGTCGCCTCCGGCTCGCGTGTCGGGACCCTCAGTACAGCCGCAGCTGCAGAACTTGGCCTTGAGGCTCGCACCCTCGTCGTCAAGGGAGCCATGGACCAGGCGACGAGCGCCATCGGCGCGGGCAACATCGTGCCGGGCATTGTCACCGAGACCACGGGCTCTGTCATGGCCATCGGCATCACAAGCGCTGCGCTCAACTTCGACAGTCCCGTCCGCCTTCCCTACCAACCCCACCTTGTATCGGGGGCCTACCTCTATCTTCCCTACGTCCAGACCGCTGGCAGCGCTTATAAATGGTGGCGGGACAGCTTCTGTCAGGAAGAGATCGCGCGTGCCGGAAATCCCGAAGCCGCCTACGCACAGATGAATACCCTGGCTGCGCCGGTTCCCGCCGGCCCCGAGGGCCTTGTCTTTCTTCCCTTCCTTGCCGGGGCCGGCCAGCCTGAAAACGACCCGGATGCGAGGGCTGTCTTCTACGGCCTGACCCTCAAGCATGGCAAGGGGCACTGCGCGCGCGCGATCATGGAGTCGATAGCCTTCCTCCTTCGCAAGATCCTCGAGGATTTCCGCCGCTCGGGCGTCGGGATGAAGGAGCTTAGGTCCATGGGCGGTGGAGCCAGGTCGGAGCTCTGGCTCCAGATCAAGGCTGACGTGACTGGCCTGCCCATTGTCAGGATGGAAGAGGAGGAGACCTCCACCCTCGGTGCCGCGATCCTGGCGGCCGTAGCCTGCGGGGATTATCCTGACCTCGCGGCTGCGATCGCTGGTATGGTGCGCTTTGGCCGGCGCTTCGAGCCCGACCCGAAGGCGAAGGCGGTCTACGATCGCTCCTTCGCCCTCTACAACGGGCTTTATGAAGCCCTCGCGCCGCTGTTCAGGAAGTACTCGCGGCCATCCTCGTAGGCCCAGGAGACAGTATGGATCGGGTTCTTTCAGTCGGTGTGGCCGAGACTACCATAAACCCCCGCTTCGGCATGCAGATCGACGGCAACATCGGTGTCAGAAGACCTGCGCAATTCATCAAGAGCGATCTCCATGCCAGGGCGATCGTGTTCCAGCAGGGTGAAAAGCGTTTTCTGCTGCTCACCCTGGACCTCCTGGCGGTCACGAAGGAATGGACCGATGCCATCCGCGATTTCGCCGCAGTGGAACTTGGCTTCGAGCGCGACGCCGTTGCAGTGCATGTCGCCCAGAACCACTCCTCGCCTTCGCTCGGGCACATCATGCTCTCGGACCGTCTGGAGGCGGCGCGCAAATACCCCTGGATCCGAGGTTCCGACCCGGACTACGGCCCCCTGGCCCTCGAAGGGATCAAGCCGATGATCCGGGCGGCAGCAGCCGATCCCCGGCCCGTGCGCCTCCTCTTCGGTTCAGCGATCGAGGCCAGATGTGCCTTCAACCGGCGAACCGTCCTCCGCGACGGCAGCGCGGTGATGTGCGAGGGAAGCCTCCATCCGGACGCCCTTTACCGCGAAGGCCCCATCGACCCGGAGGTGGGCGTCGCACTTTTCACGAATGACGGGCTTGTCCCCGTCGCGGCCCTCCTCCACTACACCTGCCACCCTGTGCATTGGCATCCACACAATGCTGTCCATTCCGACTGGCCGGGAGCCTGGGCGGAGCTGGTCCGGACCAGCCTTCTTCCCGCTTCGATACCCCTCGTCCTCAACGGCTGCTGTGGCAACGTGCAGCACGCCGACGCCTACAATGCCGACCGCGAGGACAGTCCCGAGAGCATGGCGCGTCTCCTGACCGCAGCCGTGGAGCGTGCCCTTGCCTCTCCCTGCCGGACCGAGGGGGCACCCCTCCTCGACTACCGCACTGTCCGCTTCGACCTGCCCTTCCGCAGTTTTCCGCCCGGAATCTTTGAGAATGCACATGCCCTCCTCGAAGGGCACCCGGAACCGGCCTGGCTCGACGCCGACAAGACACGCTTCGAATGGGACTGGGCCTTTGCCGCCTCCCTCCTCGACCTCGAGGCTCGGCTCGCCGCTGAAAAGGCCTTCGAGTACGAGATCCAGGCCCTCCGCCTTGGCGACCTGGCGATCCTTGTCCTGCCCGGGGAACCCTTCGTCGAGGCTCAGCTCGAAATCAAACAGCGGAGCCCGGCCAAGCGGACCTTTCTGGCACACATGTCCAACTTCTACGTCGGGTACATCCCCACGCCCGCTGCGATACTCCGGGGCGGATACGAGACCCGGCCATCGAGCGCGTCGAAGCTGGCTCCGGAAGCACTCGGAATGATCGTGGAAAGGTCCCTGTGCCTCCTCGGGGAACTCTTCAGGAGTTGATTGTCCAAACTGCCATCCATTGTTACAGTGCCGTCGCGACCTGCAGTCGCGGAGGACAGCTATGCCAGGACTCAATATCACCAGCGAGGTCGGGACGCTCAGGAAGGTCGTAGTCCATAGCCCCGGACCCGAGGTCGAGGCCATGACCCCCCGCGAGGCGGCCCAGGACCTCTACAACGACATCATTCCCCTGTCGGCGGTGCGGAAGGAACACGGACAGCTCAAGGCCTTCCTTTCCTGCGTCTCGAGGGTCTATGAACTCGAGGAGCTCCTGGCCGAGTGCCTCGCTCCCCGCGACAAGCGCTTCGAGTTTCTCGGGATCGTTTCCGACTACTGCCCGATACGCGACCGGATATATGAGCTCATGGCGATGGATCCGGCAGCCCTCGCCAAACTGGTCATCGAGGGGCTGCCCTCCCTCCCGGGGAGCCTGTCCCACGAGCTGGCCCCGAGGTCCTTTTCCATGCGCCCACTCCCGAATGCCTATTTCATGCGCGATACATCTGCAGTATTCCGCGACTCGGCTGTTGCATCGGCCATGGCCTTCGATGTGCGCCTCGTGGAGTCCCTGGCGATGCGCTTTGTGCTCACGCGGCACCACGAGCTGTGCGCGCACGGTCTCCTCCTCGACGGTCCGCGCGACCGCAACCGTTTCATCACCATGGAAGGCGGGGACTTCATTGTTGTGTCGCGCAACGTCCTCGCCATCGGTGTCTCGGAGCGGACGACGCCCGACGCCATCGAGATCTTCGCCCGCACCGCGGCGAGGGCCTTTGACGAGCCCCTGACGATACTCGCGGTCCTCCTGCCCAGGGAGAGGGCCACCATCCACCTCGACATGGTCTTCACCCTCATCGACCGCGACCGTGCGCTGGTCTACGGCCCCCATATCACCGGCCCCGCACGCTGTCCGGTCTTCCGCGTCGAGTCATCCCCCGGAGGGAGGTACCGCGTGGCGCGCGAGGAGGGACTCCTGCCTGCATTGGCCTCCCTCGGCCTTCCGATGGAACCCATATTCTGCGGGGACGCCGACCCCCTCTACGAGGAGCGCGAGCAGTGGCTCTCGGGCGCCAACTCCTTTGCATTCGCGCCTGGAAAGATCATCATGTACTCCTGCAACCTCCGCAGCCTCGATGCCCTGTCGCGCGACGGTTTTGCCGTGAGGAAGGCCGACGATTTCATCAGCGGTGCGGAAAGTATCGGGAATTTCGGAAAGCTCGCAGTGACCTTCGAGGGAATCGAACTCGCGCGCGGAGGCGGCGGCGCACGCTGCATGACCCTGCCGCTGGAGCGCCTGGCCTAGACCCTCGGCGGGTAGCGGTCGTCCTTGAAGGCGATGCTGCAGGCAAAGCCCCTGCCATTCAGGGAAAACTGGATGCTTCCGAAGAGCTGGGACGAAGCCAGCCCGACCACGTATTTGAGCCCGAGGTGGCCGTCAGCTTCGACGGCAAAGCCCTCCGGAACGCCGATGCCATCGTCAGCGACCCGCATGTTCACGCCAGACTCATCACCACCAGAAACGGTAATGGCAACGCTGCCTGAACGCCCGCCGGGGAAGGCGTGGATGATCGCATTTGTGAGGAGTTCGTTGAGGATAAGGGCGCAGGGCATGGCCACATCGACACTCACGCGCACGGGTGATGCTTCGAAGCTTGCCTGTATGCGCTTTCTGTCGAGCCTATGGCGCTCGGCCAGCCCCTCCCAGAGCTCCTGGGCAAAGGAAGCGAGGTCGATGCGGGAGAGGTCCTGGCCCTCATAGAGTTTGCGCTGCGCGAGGGACATCGACCTGATCCTGTCTTCCGTGCGCTCGAGGGCGATCCTGAGCCTTTCGTCGCCGATCTCCCAGGCCTGGAATTCCAGGAGGGAGGTGATGACCTGCATGTTGTTGTTGCTGCGGTGGAAGAGTTCGCCGAGGAGGGCTTCCTTCTCGGCCAGGAGTCGCTTCAGGCGCTCGTCCTCGATCCTCTCGCTGGTCTTGTCGATGATCTGCCCGAGTATGTAGTGCCTGCCTCGGAGATGTACGATGGCCAGGCGCGTTTCGGTGTCGAGGACCTGACCGCCTTTTGTCTGGAGCCGCAGCTGGAAGGGCCTGCTCGCCGTGCCTTCCTCGAGGCCCGCCAGGAGCGTCTGCTGCTCCGTGTCCAGGCCGTAGATGCCGATCTCCTCGGTGCTGCGTCCTATGATCTCGTCCCTGGACCAGCCGAGGAGGGCGCTGTGCGCGGGGTTGATGTCGATGTAGCGCCCCGAATCGACCTCGGTCAGCGAAGTCGCGGTGGGACTGTCGCGGAACACCGTCGAGAAACGCTCCTCGCTTTCCATGAGCTCCTCGTGGTTCCTGCCGAGCAAGGCACGGTCCGCCTCCACGCGCTCCTTGGCCGTCTCCTTCTCGCTGCGGTTGGCAAAGACCAGCCAGGCCGAGAGGGCGGCGATGGAGAGGAAGGCCTGGAGGAATATGAGCCGCTCCACGGAGTTTTCACCGTGGAGGGGCGAGGGTCCCAGCGATACCGAGGAGCTGGTCACTCCGATGGCCGCCAGGACGAGTATTGCAGCCGCGACAAGATTGCGCCCGTAGGCCATGGCTGGCCAGGTCAGCAGGATGACCAGGAGGTAGGGCGGGGGGCCCTGGAAGGGAAATCCTTCCAATTGGTTGAAAGAAAGCCAGGCTGCGGGCGCCAGGACCGCGAAGAAGGCGATCCTGCTGGCGCGGCCAGGGGTGGCAAGGCGGGCTCCGGGTGCGAGGAAGGCCGAAAGCACGGCTGGCGCCACGATCACGATGGACGCAGCATCCTCGATCCACCAATTGAACCAAAGCGCCAGGAATGGAATTCCCGTGCTGAGCCAGGCGGTGAGCGCCCCGACGAGGCCCGAGACCGCCGTCACCCCGAAGGCCGCGAGCCCCAGCGCGTAGACCTCCCTCGCCCGTCTCATCGTGAAATCCCGTCCGGTCAGCGCCAGAACCGCTACTGCTCCCAGAAGCGACTCCCCGACATTGGCCATCATGAATCCGAAGCTCGCACCCAGCGACTTGCCTGAAAGAAGATTGGCCGCAAACCCGATCGCGAAGATGAGGGCAGCCAGTAGGGGCCAGCTCTTTCGCCGCGTGACCATGAAACCCACAATCCCGATCCCGCCCGCCGGCCAGAGCGCCAGGACGGAATTGAATGAGGATGGGAAGAAGGTCGAAGCGCTGAAGGCCACCGCGTAGCCGATAGCGATCGCCGCCATCCTCCCCCTCCCGGACAGCCGGAACACGCCCCCCCGCTCCGGCCTCAAGGCAGAAAGGGTTCCCTGAGCCCCCCGAGCGAAGCCACCG
>JBAXTA010000142.1:0-11124 GCA_037130415.1 Spirochaetota bacterium | reverse complement strand
CCAGGCAGCAACGATGCTTGCCGGCGAGGAACTCCGGGTCGCCGCTCTGGCTCAGTCGAACAAGGACGTCGGCGGCCGGATCGGGCAGGAAGCCGCCTGGATCCGGAGCGAAGTCTCGGTGGCCGATATCGCGGCGCGGAACGAGGCCCTCGCACGATCCACGGCCGGGATCCAGGCGCGGAGAACCACCCTCCTCGCCGATGCAGCCGCCCGCAGGAAGGCTGCGGCCATTGCCCTTGCGGCAGCGCTGAAGTCCTTCACCGAGGCAGAGGCAACCCTCTCCGGATCAGTCAGCGCCCTGGCCAACCTCGCCAGGCGGCAGGCGGCGCGCAACGCCCTCGAAGAAGCGACGAACTCCAGGGAAGTCGGCTACAGCCGCTTCCTTGATGCGCTCGGTGGCGACTTCGACCCGCAGGTCTGGGACGAGGGAGTCGCCCGCTACGCCGCCATAGGCCGGGCCATCAATGAGGCGCGCGACCAATATGCCAAGCTCGAGGTGGACCGCCTCCTGGCTGACGCCCAGCATTCGTACAACCTTGCCAACTTCGATGACGCCTACAATTCCCTGTCCAAGGCCAACACGCTCTGGAAGGAGCGCTACCCCAGCCTGACCTATCCACCGCTCGACTTCTGGCTCTCCCTCGTGCGGATGGCCCGCGACACCGGCAACAGCCGGATCATCAGACAGAACGACCCCCTGTACCGCGAGATGACCCAATACCTGTCGCTCGCGCGCCTCACCTACGAGAAGGGCATAACGCTGCAGAAATCCGGCAAGAGGACCGATGCGAAGCAGACCTTCGCCTCGGCCCTCGCCATCGTTGCCAACGTGACCCAGACCTTTCCCCTCAACGAGGACGCCGGTTTCCTCTCCCTCCAGATCCTGAAAGCCACCAGCGAGGCCGACTTCCAGTCCTCCCTCCCGAACCGCATCGACGACGCTGCAGCCCTCCTCAAGACCAACCCGCCTGCCGGCTACGCGCGCATCGCCGATCTTTCCCACATCGAACCGAAAAACACCAGGCTCGCCCGCCTCCTCGTCCAGGCTGAGATCGCCATCGGGAAACGCCGCCCCGAACCCACGGCCGCACAGAAATCCCAATCGCTCCGGCTCGCAGACCAGGCCCGGCAAATCATCAAGACAGGACGCTCCGTGGACCTTACGAGGGCAGAGCAGCTCCTCGCCCAGGCCATGGAACTCGATCCGAACGACCGCGACGCCCAGACCGTGTCGCTCAACATCCAGACGCTGAAAGGAGGGGGACCCGACAAGGTCCTTAGCCTCACGGATTCGCAGAAGCTCAATGAGGCGCGGCTCTTCTTCTCACAAGGCCAGTACAACCAGGCGCGGGACACCCTCAATGCCCTGCTCAGGAGCGAGGGCACCAAGACACGGGATGTCCTCCTCCTCGACCAGCAGCTCAACCAGCTTAACTATTAGGAGCGGACGGAAACCATGCGATTTGCCTTGCCGCTCTCGGCCTTCATGGTCGCCCTCATCGCCCTCGTCGCGACCTCGGGTCCCGCACGTGCAGCCTCGGATCGATCGGAGCCGCCGCGTTCCATAGCCAATGGCATCGCCCCGACCTTCATCCAGTCCGGCGCCGAACCCCTCCTGTTCTGGCAGGAAGCCTCCGACAGCAGGACGCAGGGCCAGGCCTGGATAGTCCGTTCGCGCAGGGTGGAGGGCAAGTGGATCTCTTCGCGTATCGCTGGCCCCCTGGATTTCCGGGGCGCCGTCCCGATCCTTTACTCGGTGGCAGTGTCCCGTGACGGCAGCGTCGGACTCGCCATCGCAGTTTCAGGCAGCGAGATCGCGATCCTCCTGTCCCATGACGCTGGGGCCAGCTTCACGCGGGCAGGGACAGTCCGCTCGGACTCGACAGCGGTCGCGCCCAGGCTTTTTCCGAATGCACGGGGCGGCTGGATCCTCTTTGTAACGCAGCCGATCGCAGGGGCGACGCCTGAGGCTGGAAACCCAGCCAGCTCCGGTACCGCAGCGGCGACGGGAGCTCCTGTTGCGCCGGGAAGTCCTGCGGCGCCAGGCACACAGGGCGGCTTTTCGGTCGACAACACGAACTCGATTCAGGTGGCGCACAGCGAAGACGGGGCAAGCTGGTCCGCATTCTCCCCGCTGGTGGCCAATGATGAGGCTCTGGTAAACAACTACCTGCCCTTCTCGCTTGCCAGCGGCGACAGGGACCTCGTGGTGTTCCAGCACCAGGTCAATGGCTCCGAAGACGCGGCATCGCACTATGCGCTCTACTCAAAAGCCTCCCTCGATGGCGGAGCGACCTGGTCGAAGGCCCTGCTCCTGACCGAGTACCAGGAACCGGGCAACCAGGCAGCCAGAGAGGTCCCGAACCACCGATACTTCGACAACCAGGCTCCGCGGCTCATCGAGTCAGGAGGCAAGCTGCACATCGCCTGGCAGCGGAGGGACACCAGGAAGAGGGTGGAGGACAACCGGGACAATCCCGTGCGCGTCGTCACCTCCACCCTCGATGCCGGGGGAAAGATGGAGACAAAGGACCTCCTGTACATCTCGGACCCCGCCTCCTCCTTCATCCTGGCCGACTTCCTCGATGATGCCGGGCGAACCACCGCGCTCTACATCCAGGACCAGGTCGCCGCCAACGAGGTCTGGCGCCGCCGCATGAACGCTTCGGGCGCCTGGGCCGCCCCCGAAGCGATGGGATTCACCACGCTTTCCGACCCGGCCCGGCGTGGCGCCACATCCTTCGCGTACGCCGTCACCATGGCGGGGAGATTGTACGCATTATGGCAATACGACGACCAGGTCGGGACAAGGAACGCTCCGCTGGTCAGGCAGCGTGTCTTCCTCCTCGAACCCGTGCTCCACGTCGATCCGCCGGCCATTTCGGTTCCCAACTACGTGGCAGGCCGGCGGTCGCGGGACGAGCAGGTGACCGTCAGGCTGCGCATGCCCGAGACCTCGGCTGGCATAGCAAAGGTCGTGAGCCTCTGGAAGCGCTCAGGCGATGCCATGCTCGAAGGCTACCCTGGCGGAGCGCCGGGACGCGACCAGCTCTGGTTGCGGGGGACAGTCACCAATGGCTCTCCGGGCTCGCTTACCCTCCCTGCCCCGGAGGACGGGGCCTGGGCCCTGGCCGTCTCGGTGGAGGACAACGCGGGCAACCGGTCTGCGCCGGCCACCCTGACCTGGTTCCGCGACCGCACCCCGCCCGACCCACCCATCATCCTTCCCCCCTCGCTCGACGCCAGGGGCAGCCTCCTGTCGAACAGCGCCGACATCACCTGGCTGCCTCCCCTGGCCGACGACACCCAGGGCTACACCTGGACCCTCGTCGGGCCCCTCGACCTCGCAGGCATCACGAACGCGGCGCGGAGGCCCGACCGCAGCGTCATCGAGGGGCAGTCGCCGATCGAGGCGGCTATAATCGAGCGCTACGGCCTGCCACGGCCGCCGCCGGCCATCCAGGGCAACTCGTCCCACCTGGCCCTCGACAACATCGATGATGGGTATTGGCTCCTTTCAGTCGCTGCCATCGACGGCACCGCGAACATCTCGGACATCTCCACCGTGCTGTTCCGCGCCGACAAGCAGGTACCCTTCACGCTGGTGACCGACATACGCCAGACTACCGACCTCATAGGGAGGCGGAGCCTGTCCATCGTCGGCCGGGGCTTTACCGACCAGGGTTCCGTGGCGCGCGTAGTCCTGACGAAGTCACGGGCCGAGCCCTGGGATTTCCGCCGCGAAGCCGCCACAGGCGGATTCAGGATCTCCACGAACCGCCTGATCGAGGAGGTTGCCGTCGAGGACATCCCCGAGGGCGAGTACTGGCTCGGAATCCAGCACCCCCTGCGCGGGATGTACTGGGCCCCGCGCCGGGTGACCTTCGACGCGACCGGCACCCTGAAGTACGGCATTGAATACGAATATCGTCCCTCCTGGACCCTCGCACCCCAGCCCTCCTCGCGTTATTCGATCTACGATTTCATCGTCGCCGCGGCCTGGATCTTCTTCGGCCTCGGCATCTTCCTGTCGCTCTGGCAGGCCGTCGCGACCCTCCGCGACGCCCAGTCGGTCCGGCTCCAGGTACTTGCCCTCGTGGGCGGAGGTCCAATGCCAGACGCAGTCAAGGATAAGGCCATAAGGAAGGCGGCGGTACGGGGCGGCGGCCTGACGCTGCGCTTCACCTTCTTCATCGCCATCCTCATCCTCATGGTGGTCCTGCTCGTAGCCTTTTCCCTCGGTATCTCCATGGTGCGCAACCAGAGCGCCGCCCTGGCCCGGGGCCTCGAGGACGCGACCAGGGTCCTCCTTGAGTCGGCAGCCCAGGGGGGCCGCTTTTTCCTCGACCGCGAGGGCGCGGTGACCCAGCTCGGATTCCTCCCCACCCAGGTCAAGGCCCTCCCTGGAGCCGAATACATAACAATTACCGGTAATTCCCAGGATCCGAAGGTAGCCGGCCGCGATATCGTCTTCTCGACGAACGACCCCGCCATCGCCGGCAAGATCAGCTCCTCGAGGCTCGAGCTCGGCGTCTCGCCGATGAACCTGACGGTCGACCCCCTGGCCTCGAAGACTCCCGACATGGCCCGGGAACTCGAGACGAAGTCGGCTGAGGCCCTCAAGGGAGACCTTGACCGCAAGGCCGAGCTCCAGAAGCAGAAAGCCGCCCTTCCCGCCGGCACTGCCGGCGACGAGGACAGGAAAAGGCTCAATGCAAGCCTCGACGAGATCGACCGCACCATCAGGGATCGCCTTCGGGCCATCTCCGACGAGGCAGTCGATTCGGTGCCTTCCTTCGACCCCACGGTCCTGTCGCAGACCGCTTCCTCCTACCTCTTCTTCAAGCCCATCCTCGAGTACCGCCCCGGCGACACGATCATCTACCGCGGCATGGTCCGCCTTTCGGCCAACACGGCCCTCATCGTGGCCGACGTCGCCGCCCGGACGAAGGCCCTCATCCTGAGCACTGCCCAGATCGCAGCCCTCGTCCTCCTCGGCGGCATCCTCGGCGCCTTTTTCCTCGCACGCTCGATCGTCAGGCCGATCCGCGAGATCGTCGCCAAAATAGATACAATGCGTACTACCGAGGACAAGGCCTCGCTGGCGGGCTTCGACATAGTCGTGCGCGGCCGCGACGAGATCGCGACCCTGGCCCTGGCCGCCAAGGCCCTCGCGGTCGAGCTTGTGGAGGGCGCCAAGCAGTCGCACGCCCTCATCGAGGGTTCCGACATCCAGAACCACTTCATACCCCTGCTCAAGGAGGGTACGATCACCCTTTCCATCGCCAAGGAAAGCGGCAAGTACCACGAGATGTACGGCTACTACAAGGGCGCCAAAAAGGTATCGGGAGACTACTGGAACTTCGAGAAGCTCGATGCCGAAGGAAAGTACTATTACTTCATCAAGTGCGATGTCTCGGGCAAGGACGTCGCTGCTGCCTTCATCATGGTCCAGGTCGGGACGATTGTCATCAATCACTTCAACGAGTGGCAGCGCCTGCAGCGGATTCCCGACTTCGAGCTGGTAAAGCTCACCTACCGGGTCAACGACTTCCTCGTCGCACGTGACTACAAGGGCAAGTTCGCGGCCTTTACCATCGGTGTCATCAACCTTGCCGATGGCAGCATCCAGCTCTGCCACGCGGGCGACAACATGTACCGCGTCTGGAAGGCCTCCACCGGCACGACTGTCTCCGCACCCTTCCAGCCGGACTTGAGGAAATCCTCGCCCGCCACCGGGCTGATCCCGCAGGACATGATGGAGCTCGGGGGAACCGGCTTTTACAGCTACCGGCGCACACTCGAGCGTGGTGACATCCTCCTCCTGTATTCAGACGGCATGGAGGATCCCATCCACCGCTTCCGCGACGCATCCGGTGTTGTCAGGCAGTGCGCCGAACTCCCGGGCGCAGCTGACATGGACCACAAAGGCCTCCACCACGACCCTGGCGATGCCGAGCACCTCGGTCCCGAGCGCCTGGACGCCTTCATCGAGGCCTACGACAAGCGGGAGGTCTTCAGCCTCCGCCACGACCACGAGACTGACCGCGACCTGGTCATGAGCTTCGATTTCACCAAGGCCACGGGTGCCCTCGAGGAGCGGCTGATCTCCTACCTCGGTGTCGGAAAGGTCTTTTCCATCTACGACTGGAACGCCGGTGACGACGCGACCATCCTGGTCGACCGGAGGATAGACAAATTCCTTTCGGTCTTCTTCGACCAGTACTCCCTGGTGTTCCGGAAGAAGGAGTCCATCACGGTGAAGACGGGAAGGAAGGACCGGGAGGGCAAGGACGAGATCGTGGAAGATCCCAATTATTTCCTTTTCCGCGGCATCCGGGAAGACGAGCAGTACGACGACCTGTCGATCGTGGGAATATCGAGAAAATAACCCCCCCGGCGCAAGCCGGGCCGGCGCAGACCTGCGCACCGCGCCCCGGCGCAGGCCTGTCCCGGCGCGGGCCGGGCCTGTCCCGGCGCGGGCTTTACGAAGGCGCTGGATCCACCCTTGCCCGCTCCCGCAGTTCGAAGACAGTCTGGAATATCGTCCGCACATTCCCGTCAGGGACCTTCTCGTCCATGTTGGTGCAGCAGACACCCGTAAGCCAGGGATTGCCCGATTCCCCGACCAGCCGGCTGACCGTCCGGGCTATCTCGTGGGTCGACCAGGCAGCGATCTGGACGGGATCGAGCCTGATGTTGAAGAAGGTGTCGGGCAGGCGCTTCCGCAGGGCCGCAACGTCGCCGCCCCAGCCGAGGTCGAGGAAATCGAGCCGGGGAATCTTCGCGAAGGAATCGGCGAAACGATGGGGATCCTTGCCGCAAAAGTGAATGCCGAAGGGTCGGTGTGACCCGCTGAAGGCGATGTCGTAACCAAGCAGGTACTCCTCGTAGTCGGCCACCGAGATCATCGTGTGGGAGCACTCGGAATGGAGGAAGACCGGCGCGTCAAGATTGACCAGGTTGCGGTTTACGGAAATGGAGCTCGTGCCCGTAGCGCCCTCTATCCTCCGGGTGAAGGTCTCGATGAAAGCGGCAATACCCGAAAAGAAGGACTTCACTTCCCCGGGCCTGTCTGTCATGTCCAGGAAGAGCTCCTGACCGCGCAGGTCAATCGCCGCGTTGAGGACGCCTCCCCAGTTGATGTCGCCCGTGAGGTAGCCGAAGCGGCTCTTCAGGGAATCCGCGAGCCCATCGAGCCGCTTCCAGGCCGGGCTCGAAGCTGCCGCATCGGCGTCGATCGAAAGATTGTCCCGCTGTGCGCAACGCACCTGGGGGGCGGCATCCTCGGCGTAGGCGACCTCGCAGCCGAGCATCTCGGAAACGATGTACCCTGCAGCCAGGTGCACCGCCCCGATCACTGGCCTGTCGACACCATGGTCCCCACCGAGTCCGCAGTCCCCGAAGCGATCGTAGAGTACCTCCTCCATGAGGCGCTCCGACTCGACGCGCTTGGCCGGGTGGTAGAAAAAGTCCTCATCGAAGCTGATCCCCGCATTGTGATGCCACCAGGAGGGATGGAAAACAATATCAACGGGCAGGGGGCCCTTGCACAGGGGAGAACTCGCCAGACTCATCCCCTCACTCCGGCGAGGGGCATCGGCTTCCAGTGCTTCAAGCGCAGAGGCCATGAATGTCGTGATAGAGCCTGTTCTGCTCCCCCGGGTCCTGGACATGGGTTCCCACGATCAGCCTCAGGCCGGGTTTCCACAGTCGCTTGACCCTGGACAGCACCTCATCGGCATCGCCCACAATGCGCGCATGGAGGATTATCCCGGTACCGGCCAGGGCGTCCCGGAATTCCTCGCATTTGTTGTAGCCAGGATCTGTCTCGGGGCTGAACGCGCCATCCACCATCAGCAGGTTCGGCATCTTCTTGACCGACTCGATCCAGCGGCCCCAATTGCCGCAGGAGTGGAAGACCGTGCCACCGAAGCTTTGGCCGATGCGCGCGCTGTTTCCGAGGCAGAACTCCTCGAACATGGCCGGGGAGAGCATGATGGCGTTGTCGGTACTCAAGGCAATACCCGTGCCGAGCCGCGAACTCGCAAAGCCGTGGCCCGGCTGTACCAAGGACTTTCCGATGAGCCGCGACTGGGTCTGCGTGAAGTCGACCAGGACATCGCCTATCTGGGCCAGTATTTTCTTCGCCCTGTCGGGCTCCTCATAGAGGGCCATCAGGAACTCCCCCATGTCGATGAGCCCGCCTACGACGTTTATGGGATCCTGGATATCGCACCAGGACAGGGGTAGGCGTCCCTGCGACTGTTCAAGGAAATAGTCGATCGTCTGGAGGGTGTATTTCATGATCGGTACGTCTTTGTAGTCCAATGGGATCAGGTCGGGAACTTCCTCGAATTTCCTGTAGAGCGGCCTGACCGCGGGGGCCTGCTTCGCTGCCCACTCATATTCTGCGCCAAAGGCCGAGGCCACCGTGCCGATCCCGTACCAGGGTTCGAGGTAGGTCGGAGCGTCCGACAGATAGAGCAGCGACTTCTGCAGGCAACCCAATTGCCAGCGGAGGGATTCCTTCATGTCGCGACAGGCGTCCCTGAAGACTTCTCCGGCACGGACGCGCTGCCACACTGCGATCCCTTCCTTCTTGCCCATGAACCCGGCGAAGCGTCCGTCGCAGGCTGCCGCATAATCCTCATAACAGGGAATATCGAAGCCTGCGGGGTCAACCTGCGTCACGGGCATCGCCATGGCGTCCCTCAGCGTGTAGTCATAGGATTTGCCCACGGGAACCTCCTTGGGTCCTATAAAAAAAAGGGGGTACGTGGTACCCCCTCGAATGACAGGGCCGATGCGGCTATTTCTTGATCTTGGCACCGACGAGCTGGTCCCACATGTCGAAGGCAAGGGCCATGGCCTTGTAGTCAAGCTGGATTTCGTTGGGCAGGTCCTTGATGGCCTTGTCCAGGTTGTCCCGCATCGCCGGCTTGATCTGGTCCTGGATGTCCTTGGAAGCCATCGTGAGGGGCACATTCTGGATGGCGGGACCAGGGTAGAAGTAGCCAGTGGCGTAGGTTGCCGCCTGGTTCTCGGGCTTGAGCATCCAGGCTATCAGGGCGAGGGTCACGTTTCTCCGGTCGTTGTCGAGCCCGGCTGGAACCACGAGGTAGTGGGCGTCGTTGATCCAGTGCTGGCCAGTGAAAGTAAATGCCTTGTAGCTGGAGGGAATCACCTGGAGTATCCGCTGGTTCATGTCCCAGCCGATATGGCTCGCGATCATCCACCTGGTTCCCTCGGCCAGTTCCTTGAAGGTCACCGCCGTTCCCGTGGGATAATAATCGATGTACTTGTCCAGTTCCTTGAGATAGGCCCAGGTCTTGTCCCAGGTCTTGGGATCCTTGGGATCCTTGTCGCCGAGGATGTAGGGAAGACCCTGGAGGAAGGACCTGCCGGGGCCGGAATTGGCAGGCCGCGCATACAGGAATTTCCCCGGGTTGGCCTTGGCCCAGGCCAGGAGGTCGGCAGGGGTAAGGATGGGCTTGGCCACCTTGTCGGGATTGTAGGTGAGGAGGGGACCACCGGGACAGAACACCGACACGATGCCGTAGCCCTTCATGAGGTTATAGGCGTTCTTGGCTCCGCTCAGGTAGTTCTTCTCCAGGTTGGGAAAGAAGGACTGGTACTTGGGCATGATGGGTTCCCACACGCCGTCGTCGATGGAGGAGCCGATGGCGTCGATGCCGACGATCATCATGGTGTTTTCGAGCGAACCGGCCATCTGCTGGGCCCGTACCTTTGCGACTACCTCGGGAGCGGTGAGCTTGAGGTATTCGATGTCGGATACCAGGTTGGGGTTGGCGGCCTTGAAAGCCTCGATGACGGGCTTGGAAAGCTGCAGGTTGCCTGCGGCATCGATGATGCTCAGCTTCACCGGCTTGGCGACACTGACTTGGGCAGCGAGGGTAGAAATGGCGAAGAGCGACACGAGCGACAGAAGCGCGATCTTTCCGAATAGGGAACTTGCCTTCACGAGAACCTCCTGGGGAATGCGGGGAAATAACGTTAGCGCTAACGTGACTATAGCATCAGTTCAGGGCTTGTCAACTGGAATTTATCCAGAGCGGGCGCCCGAGCCGCGTCTCACGCCGCCCTTGGGCCGGCGCTGCTGCCCTTGGGCCGGCGCTGCTGCCCTTGCGCTGAACAAGGCCTGTGCCTACAGTGAGGCCGGAGGACATTCGATGCTCGACAAGGACCTCATCGACGCGGCGCGCGGTGCCCTGCCCTGCGACCTCAACCTTGCGAATTGCCAGCTCATCGACCTCCTGGCCGGAGAGATCCGCAAGGGCGTGACAGTCTCGATCCGGAAAGGTGTCGTGGTGGGCGTGGACGACGGGCTCCGCGCGGCGAAGACCGTCGACCTGAAGGGACTCTACCTTGCGCCAGGCCTTGTGGACTCGCATGTCCACATAGAATCCTCCTTCCTCACACCCGCCGAATACGCCAGGGTCGTCGTCCCGAGGGGGACCACCACAGTCATAGCCGACCCCCACGAGATCGCGAACGTCCAGGGCTACGACGGCATGCGCTATATGCTCGCCGCCAGCGAGGGCCTCCCCCTGGACATCTACTTCATGGTCCCCTCCTGCGTGCCCGCCACCGACTTCGACACGGCCGGCGCGGCCCTCTTCGCTTCTGACATGTACCCCTTCCTTCGCGAAGAACGTGTGCTCGGACTCGGAGAAGTGATGAACTATCCGGGGGTGCTGTCGAAGGACCAGAAGCTCCTCGACAAGATCGCGATCTTCCGCGAAGCCGGCAAGCCCATCGACGGCCACGCACCCGGGCTCAGGGGAAAGGACCTCTCCGCCTATGTCGCCGCGGGCATCGGCTCCGACCACGAGTGCAGCTCGCCGGCGGAGGCGCGGGAAAAGCTCGCGAAGGGCATGTACATAATGCTGCGGGAGGGTTCCACCGCAAAGGACCTGTGCAACCTCATACCTGCCATCACGCGCTCCACAGCCGACCGCTTCCTCATCTGCTCCGACGACCGCCACCCCAACGACCTCGTCGACGAGGGGCACATGGACCATGCCCTCCGCCTCCTCCTCGCTGGCGGTGTGGACCCGATCGACGCCTTCCGCATCGCCGGCCTGCCGATCGTTCACACTC
>JBAXTA010000141.1:0-11137 GCA_037130415.1 Spirochaetota bacterium | reverse complement strand
GGTATGTTCACTTATATGCTGGTTCCGGATAGCGGGGGTGCGGAATGTCGGATATAATGTCAGCAGGAAAACATAAGACAGGACATAACTTCATCTTATCTGACTGGAAATACATGAGCTTGCCAATGACCTCATTTTAGAATGTAAGTGTCATGCTTCTTCATAGCCGGAATACCGTCAACGATTAGGGCTTTTTGTGAGAATTGCAAAAAGGTCTGTTTTGAGGATTTCCGCTCTTCTTTAAAAGGCTTTGATATAGCTGACTAATATGGCTTGCTTAGGAATGACACAGGCTTTTTGGTAGCTTACTATCAAGAGTTTTTTATGTGTTATTTTTGGGCTGGCTATCAATCAAATCCTATTATTCGCAATATCAATACACGCAAAAAAATATTTATGCCATTTTAACTATAACAAACCATATAAGAGCCTTTTGCGCTGCTCTGTAAGCCTTGATATTTCTAGTCTGTAGCGCCCCGCAAAATTCGTTCACTCCAATGTTCAACGGTAGAATCAGGGTTTTAGGGGGGGGGGTATATTTTTATGAAATTCGTTTTTTACAAATTTCCACTCCATAATTAAAGCGAATAATTACAACATGTTAGAATGATAGGGTAATTAGTTAAAAATAAATTATCTTATTAATCAATATGTTATTTTACAGCGCAAATGGCTCATATAAGAGCCATTTGCGCTGCTCTGTAAGCCTTGATATTTCTAGTCTGTAGCGCCCCGTAAAATTCGTTCACCTCAATTTTCAACGGTAGAATCAGGGTTTGAGGGGGGTAGATTTTGATGAAATGCGTTTTTTACAAATTTCCACCCCAGAATTAAATCTAATAATTACAACATGTTAGAATGATAGGGTAAATTGTGAAAAATAAATTATCTTATTAATCAAGGTGTTATTTTACAACGCAAATGGCTCTATAAATATAAAGATTGACAATTTTATTTATTAGGAATAAAAGGTAAAATTTGCTTAATTAAACAGGTTGCGGGCAGGGTTAATTAACCAAACATCATTACCGCTCAAACTCATAGTAAATTTACCTTAAAGCTAACCTAAAAGCAATTCTCCTTGCCCCCGCTAAACGTCCCAAAAACCAATTATTATTTGCAGAAGGAGTCACAAATGACGACGCACTATTCACTAACCTGGCTTGGTCGCTGGCTTATTATTACCCTTGGCATTATTTTGTGTACCATGCCTGTCTGGGCGACTGACAAACCGACCACAGAAACTCCGTCCTCGACCGCCATTTTGTACGAAAGCGCTATAGCCTTTCGCATGTTGGCCGCTGTGAACATGGAAAAAGCGGCCGACAAGTACCAAGGTACAAAACCGCTCGCCTGTGTGCTAAAAACAGACGCTTGGCGAAAAACGCCGCAAATATGGAAAACCTTTTTTAGCGGTGCCTTCGTCATCGGTGGCAACGCCAATTCGGCCAGTCCGGTCTTCGCATTCTACAACCCGCTTTTCGACGGCGTACTGCTGACACAGTGGCAGTTGACGCCTGACCCCAAGACCGGCGGCATCATCACAGCGGCAGCTTTCGCCAAAGGCTCTGATCTGCGTGGTACAACAGTGCCTGCGAAAGATGCCGTATCGGCAGCCTGGATAGACAGCAAACGCACGCCGCCAGTCGCGCTTGCCCAAGCGTTACAGCAGTTCATTACCGATTTTGAAGTGCTCTACCCGCCCGCCGGCACGTCTGTGGCAGCGTTAGATACCATGCCTGCGGGTGCCGCGCATCTGGCCGTTATGGCCGCTCAGGGCGCGTATAATGACGAACTCCTCGCCCTGTTGCAAGAGGAAAAGTATCGCAACGTGAATGACGTGATCCGATCTTTTCGCGCCTATCTGGCAGCCGGTGATCGGGCGAAGCTGGCTGAGGGCTATCCCGCCAGTAATCCGCTTCCGCTCGATAAACTGCTGGAACTGCCACAAGCGGTTCGGAAGGAACTCGTACCCGTGTACGTTGCGATGACCGACACCACTTGGCTTATCTTTCTGGGTGTTCCATGGCTGCCACAGTTTCTGGGCATATTGGATGTGGCCGGTGATCAGCGCGGCTGGCATATTCGTTCGTTTGGTTTTTACGATCTGGCGAATCCGCTGCTGAGACAGTTACCCCCTACCCAAAAGGTGCTCCCATGAAACTGTTCCGTTCATTATTACTTTGTCTCGCCTGTGCGTTACTCTTCCAACTTGCAGGATGTGCGAGGGCACCTGAAATACAATCCGGTAATACATCCACCTCCGTGCCAGAGGACGCCGATAAAAAATCTTCAGGAAACTCCTCGCCCGAGAACGGCAGCCCGAAGGACGTAGCTAATAAGTTGGATCTACCCAAAAAGGCGGCCCAAGCAGCGGGCGACTTTGTCAAGGGTGGTGCAACAGCACTTGGAGGGACTTCGGACACTGTTGCTCCCATTGCGGGGGCAGCAGCCAATACTTTTAAGGCTGTAATCGCCGGTGCAAATATCGTGGACTCCTACAATAAGGGCGGTGTGCCGGCTGCTGTCGAGACAACGGCTATCGAAGGTTGCAAGCATGTCGCATCCGGCTATGTCACATCGATAGTAACCACGGCCGTGACCACAACCGCAGTGGCTTATGGTGCGCCGGTGGTGGCGGTGGGTGCTGTTGCTGCTGTGGCTGGACTTGGTACACGCTATATTGTGGGCAAGGCCGTTGAAGCGGCAGGGCCTTATGTCAATAAGGCTGTCACGGGTGCAGGTAACGCAGTTGGTAACGCCCTAATTGAGACTGTAACCACTAAAGACCCTACTTATCAAGGTGTGGCGAACGATACTCCGAATCTGCCTGACTATGCGGGGCAAGCCAAGGCCGCACAGGCTGCGCAAGATGCACGGGATGCAAAGGCTGCCGACGATGCTGACCGAGCTGCTTACCAAAGCAACCGGGCTTTCAATGACAGGCTTAATCAAGCCGCGAAAAACATGGCAAGGCCGTTGACGAAGCCGCCGATTATTCCCCAAGCTCCCATCCCACAAATTCCAAGGTCTCCTTGTGCTGGCCACATAAATTAACTGGCGGTTAAGGCCTGGTCGGGTTAACAGCTTTATCGTTAACCCGACATTTACGTTTTTTAAGGTGCTGGGGGTGTCCAACATTTCGGTCAGGATTGCCACCCTCCCCCGCAGGCTTTGAAATAACCAGCGATGGAGCGGAACGTTCATGACACAGTTGAGCATCTGTAGGGGCGAATTTATTCGCCCCAAGCGGATACGTGCTTATTTGATTGATGCTTTTATTGCTGCGCGTTCTGAAGAGATTTTAAGGAAAAAGGAGATTACTAATGAAGATTGAGAGAAAAATCAGCTTGCTGTTCTTGGCATTTTCGCTCTGTTTATCGTTAGGTGCCTGCGTACCTTCAATACGTATGAAGCAGGAACCACTGACGAAGGGCGATATGAACAAAGGATCGGTCGTCGTTGGCACAGTCAGCAACAATCGGGGTGATGAGGGTGGCAAGAATTTCGAGTTTTTAGGGAAAGTCCGTGGAGGCTATGGAAATCCCTTCGCTTTAAACACTGAATCAGGAAGAGGTATAGATGTTGTATTAAAGGAAGTCGCCAAGACATCCTTGGAACATAGCGGCTATTCTACCAGTCAGGTTACAGGAAAATCTTTCCGCCTGGATATTGATGAACTCAATTTTTGGTGTGATGGCTATATAGGCTATAAGATAGCAGCAGAGATAAAGGCAACGCTCATTAATCCAATGGACGGAAAAATACTTGTCCAAAAAGTTATTGCCGTACAAAAGGGCTTTGCCATTCCCATGGGCTATAGCCCCATGTATGAAGCCTTTGATGAGGTTATTAACGACATGCAAAAACAGCTCCTGGCCTTCATACAGTCTCAGGAATTCCAAAATGCGGCTAAATCATAACCGGAAGCAGGCCTTGCAAAAAAAAACTATTAGCCCAAGGTAACAAGGCATGTTTTTGATTTTCTTGATTGCCAGAGCTTATGTTTGCCATTGTTTGTTAAAACACGCACCTCGTCACCGACATCATGGCAAACGGGTTTACTCTTACAATGCTCCGATGAAAGTGATTTACCCGCTACTATTCACATAGAGCCATGAATAATTACCCTTACTCATGTGACCAAGCCATTCTCACAACAACCATTGGAGTACCACTATGAAAACCATTTTTTATCCGTTATCGATAATCCTGTTAATCCTCGTGACGAACGTGCTGGCTGAAGTGCCGACCATGCCGCCAGATACCTACCAGACCAGCATACAGGGGCTAAAGGATGGGATTAAAAACAATGATGTGGCCGCAGTAAAACGTCAGGCTGAAAACCTGAAAAAATACGGATTGCAAGGGGAAGGTGAAAAGATCATCTTGGCTGCCAAGGCTAACAACGCCAGTATGCGAGAAAATGTCAGGAAAGAGTACGATGGAATTGCTGCTCTCGCTGCAGCAGCTAATATAAAAAGCTCCAAGGCCGTTAATACGTTAATAACAAACCTAGAAAAAAAGTTCATGGCTGACATGCTCGGCATTGCGGCTGGAGCCCAGACTTCCGTCCAGGTGCTTAGTGATATAAAAGGTGCAATTAGCGATACAATGGGTAATTATGACGCCACAAAGGTGCTTATACAAAATGCCAATGTAAAAAAGAATTATGACGCTATTTACAAGAACTGTAACGATCTGATTAAGCAACTCAGTCCCATCAGGGAAGAGCTCGGAACGGAGTCGAAAACTCTGGATAGTCTGGGCGCTGCTTTCATGGATGCTGCTGCCAAGGTGACTACGAGTGACTACAGGCCCAAGGATGACACTGTCACCAAAGATGACACTGTCACCAAAGATGACACCAAGGACACGCCCGAAACCAACCCAACTCCACCGCCCGAAAACAAACCCGCTCCTTCCAAGGATGCCGACGCAACCGGAAAAAGCGACAGTGGTGAAAAAACAGAGTTCAAGGGCTATGTGGGTGACACCAATGGCAAGGAAAAGATCAGCCTCACAGAGACCACAGACAAGAACGGCAACGTCATCAAAACCACTTACACCACCACAGATATCAACGGGAAGGTCACCGATGTCAAAACCTACAAAAACGGGAGGTTGGTGCCCGAGACCAACCCAATTCCGCCACCCGACACAACCGGGGATGACACCAAGGACAACTCCGGCTCAGGTTCCGACCTAACTTCGCCACCCGCGCCAACTCCACCATCCAGCTATGGAGGGGGGTGTACAAAAAGTATCTCTAGCAGCCAGACATCCAACATACTTAACCAAACTGCGAGAACCATAGCGACGCCGTTGACGAAACCGCCGATTATTCCTCAACAACCTCCCATCCCACAAACACCGAAGTGTATTGGCCACATAAATTGACTGGCGGTCGAGCTTGGTCGGGTTAACAGCTTTATCGTTAACCCGACATTTATGTTTTTTATTATGTTTGCGTGCTCAAATGTTCTGGTCAGGCTTGCAAGCCTGACCAGGTTTGAAAACAAGCCCGGCAACACTGGTTAGGATGGTTGATTTTTTCTATAACTAATATGCTACGAAGGAATTGATATGATTAACGAAGACAACGTTGTTATTTGCCTACAGAATGCTCAGTATCGGCAATACCCTGACCCGTTTCTGATAAAAAAAGCCGACAAGCCATTAACCACGCTGGTTAACCCCAGGTTATTTAATCGAAAACGCCAATTTAAATGCTGCTCATTAGCTGTCTATAGAGATGCCGGTGAGCTTCAATCTGTTTATGAAAAGGTGTGGTGTAGTGTGGTTCGCTTAAGCCTGGTGTTTGTGGTCATGTGCGCGGTTTTGTCTGTGACTGGCTGTTACTATTACTACGATCAGGAAGATAGATCAGCCAGAAGAAGCCAGGAATTTAATGAGGCAATTCGGCAAGGGAGCCGGAATCTTCCAAAGAGTAACCCCAGTCCCACCATAACGAAGCCTCCTTTACCAAATTCTCCTTGCAATCATTAACTGGGGGTTGAATTACACCGTCCGATGTATTGGGTTAACCGCTAAAGCGGTTAATCTGACGCAACTGGCTGAGTCGCATTTCGAGAAAAATGGCATTTCCGCTGGATTTAACCCCAATAATAGTGCGCAAATTCAACTGGATTTGCCGCCAAAACGAGACAAAGCCCGCCTGAATTCTTTTTTAACTGAACTCAGTAACTCAGGCCAAGGTCTTGAAATCTTCTCCTTAAAAGTCCTGGCCTTCTTTCTGGCCGCATTATAAAGCACAGGATGAACACAGTTTAGAAACGCCAAATTTGATAATTCCATTACCCCGTTGCCGGTCAGCTTGGCATAAAGAGCGTGGTCTCTTTTAACATACAGGAAAGCATTTTGGGCATAACAAGTGTCCACTTCAGGATTTCCCCAAAAAACCGGACGGAACAAGTCGAACACCGCGTAATCGAATTTGTCGAAAAAGGTAGCCCAATCACTATGCAATCTCTCGTTGATGTGATTGGTGCCGCCTTGGCCGATATAAGCAGCGCTAAACAGCACAACGTCAGACAGCAAAGTCAGTGACTTGACAAAACCTTCTGATGATTCAGGTTTAAGATGCTCGGCCACTTCGAGAGAGATAGCCAAATCAAACCTCTCGCTCGCACCAAGGCTTTCGTTAAGATCAATAGCAGTGAACTTGATTTTTTGATCCATCATATTTGCTTGACTGTTCCAATAGCCATCAAATCCGACAAGCTGGTTTGCCCCCAAGTCCCCCGCCGCTTTCAGCCACCCACCAGCACCGCAGCCCATATCTACAATCGAAGCGGGGGTGAAGAATGTCCATAAATGGCCAAGACACAGCTCAGCAGATCGAAAACTCCCGTACTTTTGCGAATCGTAAAACGATTGGTCGTAAAATTTATCAAGCTTCATTTCAGAATGATTTCCTCCGATTATTGCCAACTTCAACTTTGATACACTTCCTAGAAGGCAGTCCGAAAGGATAGAAATCCAACCGCACAGCATCAAGTAGCTATGACTGCGGTATTCCTGTCAATGCCCAGCCCAATTTAAAGGACAGCAAATGCAACCACATTATACAAAGTATCTATGACTGCGGCTCTCCTGTCAACTTCAGTGGTGTCGTCTCAAGGAACTGCCGGAAATTGACTCACAGTTGAGGCGCGTTGGCGGGATGCCTCTTCCTGGAAGCTCCGGGATTCCAATATGCAGCGCCCGAAAAATGCTTGCCAGTCGTTGGTTGTTTGCGGTGGATGTGGTGTCTGGAGAAAGGCCTGTACCCATATTAGTCCCAGATAACTCAATCGACCATCCCACGTTGCCGGGAGGTGGCGTTTCAGCCAGGCAGTGGCCACCGGAAATTGGGCGGGCAGATCCACCGGTTGACGGTTTGAGAAATCAAGTTCCCAAGTATATTCGTCAGGCCCGCTGGCGAGCAGGGTTGTCGCCGCCGCCATTTTTTCAGTCCATACGGGCAACGTAGCAACAACGGCAGCATGACAGATGTCAAGGATAACTACGCGGAAGGGATGCAAAGGGGGGGTCGATTGCAAAAGATCGTTCCAGGCAACCTCGGTGTTTCCGTTTCCGGTGAATTGCCAGTCACCACGCCTTGTGTGCTGGGCTGCGAGATAGATTACCTGGATATTACCGGCATCGGCTCCGGGCAGTTGTGCCAGAAATTGCTTTAGTTCGACTGGTGATGGATCACGCACCGTCAGTGCTGGTTTCATCTGTAGCGGCGATTGCCATTCTGCCAGCGTCGCCTGAATAGCCAGGCTGGTAGCCTCCCAGCCACGCAAAGACCTTCCCCATCCATAATCCGAACTGATGGCGTCAGCAAAAAAATAATCCGCTGCCTGCACCTGCCCCGGACTAACCTTGTGCTGCTCTGATGCGACTGTCTCGGTAAGTTGTGCAGCGACAGCCAACAAAACTACAACTGCCCCATGACGAAGCCGCTTCGGCCACAAAAAAAACCTGCGCGGAGAGCTAGTCTCCGGGCAGGTTAACTGAAGACGGATGTTCCGTCCCATGATTCAGAAGTTAAAAGCCGCCCCTGCTGTAACCTGTTGGTTGTCATAGGTATGACTGCCAAGATCTATGGTGTATGCAGTATATGCGTAGAATTTTTCGGTGAAGTTGTAGTTTATCTTGGGTCCGATGGTGAACCAGTTGTTACTTGCATATAATTGCGGCTGCCGCGTAGGATAATTATCAATTACGCGGGTCCAGTTAGCGGTCATGGCCAATGCCAGTTTCTGTGTCACGTTATAGGCCGCTTGATTCATTAGCACAAACGTCCTGTCAGAGGCTCTGTCATTGGGCGGGGTATTGTTCTCGAATGCCTGCCAGCGCATCACAATGGTCGGTGCCACGGACGCAGAGAAGTTGCCCTTTGCATACATGGCACCGATAAAGGGGGCCAGGTTGTAACCATCGACGCGGGTCGTCAATCGTGCGCCAACAGGAGTAGTCAACCAGGAATTGTTGTAATCATAACCGCCTGATAAACCCATGAAGAACCAGCCAAAGCTCTTCATGGCCGAAAGCGTCAGCCCAACGTTGTTGGCATCGTTATTGAAGGAGGAGCCTGCAATGTTTGCATTTCCGCCGCTAGATCCATAGTTAAGCTGCAGGCCGATACCTACGTCGCCCTTGGTCATGAAATTCAGGCCGATGACGCCGCTATTTAAAGATGAGCCAAAGCCACCCTGACGTTTATCGCGGGTGTCGTTGAACCAGTATTCACCAAAAGTCGACGGGTTCTGGAACCATGAATCAGAATCAGCGTGCTGGGCTTTTTTTAACCGCTTGTCAATCAAGCGCTGGTTGGCCGACCTGGTCTCGATCAACGAGGCACTAGCTGGATTGAAGGGGGTATATCCTGGCGAATCGGGGACGGGAGTTGGGGGAGGAGTGCCCGACGCGAGAGCTGCAGTTCCCAAAAGTGCCCCTGCTGAAAGTACGCGGAGGCCCATTATCATTTTTTTGTTACTGTTCTCGTTCCTCATGGTTTGTTTTCCTTAGGTATTGTTTGACAAAGTGAATTAATTCAGTTGCTAGGACACTTTCGGACTTATAACCCATATGAATAAAAATGATTTTATTTTTAATGGTTACGGGATTTTAGGTAGTCCCCACAAAAAGTGTAGGTTTATAAAATCGATAAGTTGCGACAATTTATATTTTACATGTATGGTTTTCAGATAGTTATAAATCAATGGATTGGAAGAACGCATGTTGCTTAATAGGCCTCACTTGAATCAGTTTGTAGTGACTACCAGATTTTATGCTGGTTACATATTTCTGACATTAGCCTTAACGAAATTTGTCTTCCGCTAATTTATAATTCATTGTTTTTAATTAATCTATAAGTACGACAGGCTTCTCTGCCTCATTACTTCCGAACACAGTAGATGGGCTGACTTAGCTTTAATTATGTGATTATAATCCAAACCTAAATTGTTGCTGTTGCTGACTATATGTTGTAAAAACATAACATTTAAATGATTACTAATTCTTCCACATTTTTTAGGTTAAATCAACTGTGTTTTCAGCAATTAATGTGTTTTTTTTAAAGACTAGTGTCAATGGCCAATAGAATTGAGCCATTTAGGCAAGATGTCCAATAATTGGTTGATCATAACAGCCACCTAACGCGTGATTCTGAGTCATTAAATCGCGCTTATGTGCGGTACCGCACAGACTGACAGGATTCTTGCTGTTATGCTCTTTATAATTTAGGTCATGACTTCTTGAATAGTGTGATGGAGCCCTGACCACTCCGGGCAATAAAGCTGACAATATTTGTTAGTATTTAGGGGCTTAAATCATTTCGTGGCTGTGTATTTTATGCGTCCGGTTTACCTTGGCGCTTATAAAGTCATGACATTGGCTACTGCTGTAATCATCATTTTTTCCTGATATTTATGGGCATTATTTAAGACGCGCTTTGGCAATAAGGGTTTTCGCCAATGTCATTAAGTTAAGCCGTTCGCTGAGCGGAGTCGAAGCGATTATGCTGGCATCGGCTCCGCTCAGCCAACGGTATATCGTGCCAAGAGACGCTTAACTTAACGGCATTGGGGTTTTCGCCGTTGTTGAGTTGATTGGGAGGGCTGGGTGATGAAAAATAAATCAAAAGTAGCGACTTATTTTATTTATTTTTATCGGAGCCGGGAGAATCAAGCCATGGCGAAACGAGGAGAAAAAAGGCGATTTGTTAGGGTAGCTCATCCAAGTGGTGAGGAAGCGCCTATTCGTTTTGAGTTGTTTAGCATTGAACGACTTAAGCAGCATGCGGTCAGTTTGACGCAGGCACAAAAAGTCAGTAGCCATAAGGAAGTCTCAAACAAGTCGTGATAATCAAAACATTCCTGAAGCTGGACTTTTTCACCATAAAGGGCTTGACGACCGGGGCGGCCTGCGGGTTTTGGCAGGGCAGGAAAATAGCCCACGGTGTTTTTTTGGCTTTGGTTAAGATTTCAACCCACGGTTTCTTATGCTCAATTGAATAATAGTTGCGTGCCCGAATCACACTGCTGGTTGAAAAAAATGCATCAAGCACCAGGTAGCACAGGCACTGATTAGACGTTGCAAAAGCAACCGCCATCGCCACCATGCGTTCGGTTGATTTAAGTTGCGGTTGGCTTTCAGACTCGTCAGTCAAGCCTAAATGCGCGAATCCCTGATAAATTTGCAACTGTAACGGACAGCAAAAACAGGCTGCTAAAGTCCCTGTCAAGATCCCAAGGCCACCCCAACATTGGCCGCGAAAATAGGACGGCTTACTTTGCGTCTCTGATGCCTCGTGCATCGACACGACCGAGGCATCTTACGCCCATCTTTGACAGCGCAGGTATGATCGCCCAACAGCACCCGTCGCCCGGCCACTTCAACGGCTTTGTCCTGGTTAACGACAAAGTGTTGCCAAGCGCTTAACAAGGCCTCATAACAATAAGCTTTCGATCTAAAAAAAATGGAGCAGGCGGTGGTAACCAGCTTCATTAAGCAACCAGAAACGGCAGAGCGAGGTGACGCCCGTCATTTCTCCAGCGCCCATGAAACCCATCACAACGGCACAAAACAATAGCCAACTGCCCGATCTCGAAAAAACCGGCTT
>JBAXTA010000140.1:0-11161 GCA_037130415.1 Spirochaetota bacterium | reverse complement strand
GTTCCTCTAATATGCTTCTTGCGCTGACCCTTGTATGGAATATTTCAGTAGTTCCAGAAGATATTTCCGAAACGACAAGGTAGTCGGAGATAGTATTGATTAGTCGGCTGCCTGAGGCTTCCATGAACAGGCCATACTCCTGCCGCTCTTCCGGTGTGATGTCTGGCTCCCTAAGCAGGCTGCCAAAGCCTATTATCCCATTGAGCGGAGTTCGGATCTCATGGGATATTGTCCTGATGAAATCAGCCTTGAGGCGATTGCCAGCTTCAGCCCTTGCGAGGGCCTCTTGTAGCGAAAACTCGGCTTTTTTGCGATCGGTGATGTCGTGCCCTTGGGCTATGGTGGCGACAGGAGTAGAACCATCGGCCGCAAATAGTGTGGCCGAATTCCAGAGTATGGCTCGTACCGAGCCATCAATATGCTGGATATCGATCTCGATCGATACCCACCGCTCACCGGAAAGGGTAGTTCTGATCAATGCCAAAGAGTGGGAAACTTGCTCTGGCGGGAAGAGTATATCGATAGCTTGCCCGATGACAGCTGCCTCATTTCGCCCAGTAATTTTCTCAAAAGCGCGATTGAAACGCGTTATGGAAAAGCGTGGATCCCAAACGATAATAGGCACATTGGCATAGTTGATCAGTATTTCCTGGTAGGCATTGCTTTCGCGCAGGGCTTCCGCAGCTTTCAGGCGATTGGTGATGTCCCTGAAAAAGCCTACAACGCATTTCTGGCCATTAACCATTATTAAGTTCGATACAATATCTGAGTATATAATATCACCATTCTTTGTAAGACATTGAACTGTGCCAGAAAAGCTATTCTTCCTATGTATTGCCCTTTTGAGACGAAAAAGTGTCTCCTGAAAAGAATTTTTAGGATGAATTCCAGAAATATTCATACTCATAAGTTCATCTTCAGTATATCCCAGCATCTCGCATTGCTTAGGATTCGCCGATATAATATTTTGTGTATCTGCATCAATAATGATGATTCCATCAGGACTTCCTTGAAAAATTGACCGATATCTTTTGTTGGACTCATCCAGCTTCTCTATTTCAGCTCTTCTAAGCGTTGTAATGTCCCAATCCGTGCCAACCATTTGTACCGGTTTGCCCGAGACGTTGTCGCGTTGAACGATCGCGAGCGATCTGATGTAGCGAATATCGCCGTCAGTCAGAACAATTCTGTACTCAGTATCATATTCAATTTCACCGCGAATGGCCATCTGGAATTCCCTATTGGCATGCTCCCTATCATCGGGATGAATCGCATTAAGCCGAACTTCATCTGCGCCATTATAATCATTCATGCTAATTCCATAAAGAGAGAACATCTGGCTATCCCACATCAGAATATTCCCTCCGATGTCGTAGTCCCATATGCCTATGCCTCCAGCACGTGTTGCCAATGCCAATCGAGCAGATATTCGCTGAAGGTTTTCTTTTGTCGCCATGCTTGCAGTGATGTCCCTGTTGCTTGCGCGGCGCCCATTGTATTTTCCTGAATCATCAGAAACCGGCCCGCTCAAATGTCCAATATGAGCGATGGAGCCATTTTTTTTTAGTATCCTGAAGTCGTACTCATCTATTTCATGCCTATGCTCCAGGGAGAGCATGCGTTCAGAATGATCCTCGAAAAGTTTAGCATCATCTGGATGGATTATTTTCTCCAAAAGCGAATTATCATAGATAAACTCTTCCTGTTTGTATCCGCTAATCCTTTCACAAGAGGGTGAAATGTAGATAAGCTGGCCGGTAGCATCCGTCAAATATTCCCAATCATAAGCAAAATCTGCAATCGTTCGAAATTTGTATTCGCTTTGTTTCAATGTTTCAGTGGCCTGACTTAGCACAGAAACGTCTGCTAGTTCCTTATTGGCGATGGTCAGCTCATCAGCACGTTTTGCTTTCTCGGCGTTTTGAAAGGCAAGCTCATTATTTGCAACAGCCAGCTCGTTGGCGCGCTTTGCTTTCTCTTCAATTTGAAACGCAAGTTCTATATTCGCGATGACTAGTTCACTTGCGCGTCTAGCTTTTTCGTGGTTCTGGGAGACAAGCTCTTCATTTGCAATGAGAAGCTCATCAGCGCGTTTTGCTTTTTCTTCATTCTGGAAGGCTAGTTCCTTGTTGGCAACTGTCAGCTCATCTGCGCGTTTTGCTTTCTCTGCGTTTTGAAAGGAAAGCTCAGTGAACAGTTCGTCTGCACGTTTTGATTTTACGTCATACAGCACGACAAGCCCTTGAATGACCTGCAATATTTCGGCTAATGAATTCGAATCCATCAGCCTTTCAACTTCTTGGCGCAGAAGTTGTCTGCTGTCATCGCTTATCATCTACCCTCCACGAGTTCGGGGCAGGTCAGCTTGGTATTGGCCAGTTCATGTTCAGCTTCCATCTTGATTCTGACTGTGATCTCCCTGTTACTGACACGACGGCCCCTGTAATTGCCTTTTTCATCAGTAACAGGCCTGCTCAAATGCTCGAGATGAGCCACAGAGCCATCCTTCTTCAGGATCCTGAATGCATATTCATCAACTTCATGCCTGTGTTCCATGGACTGTGTGCGATGATAATGATCATAACAGAACCTGGCATCTTCGGGATGGATGATTTTTTTCAAGAGTAATTGATCTGCATTATATTCATCGCAACGGTACCCGGTAATTCTTTCACATGAAGGAGAAATGTAGATAATCCGGTCATCGGCCCCTATCCAGTATTCCCAGTCATATGCAAAATCTGCAACTGTGCGGAATCTATATTCGCTCTCCCGCAACTCTTCGGCTAGCTGGCCGAGCCTCTTGTTGGCAATGAGAAGCTCATCAGCGCGTTTCGTTTTCTCCTCGTTCTGGAAGGCGAGTTCTTTCAGGGCAATAAGAAGCTCATCTGCGCGTTTTGCCTTCTCCTCGTTCTGGAATGCAAGCTCTTTGTTGGCAATGAGAAGCTCATCAGCACGTTTTGCCTTCTCCTCATTCTGGAAGGCAAGCTCTTTCATGGAGACAAGAAGCTCAGCAGCGCGTTTTGCTTTCTCCTTGTTCTGAAGCGCAATCTCTTTATTGGCAATGAGGAGTTCAGCGGCACGTCTGGATTTACTGGCAATAACCAAAAGATTGGCCTGTTTAGCCTCCTTTTCTATTTGAAGAGCCAGATCCTTATTGTCAGCAATCAGGGTAGCTGCACGTTTTTTCTGCTCTTCAAACTGAATGGTAAGCTCGTTGAAGAGTTTCAGTACTTCGGATTCTGATTTGAGTTTCGCGACAATCCGGTTTTTTTCGTTGTTGTCCAAGCGTCTTTCGGGGAGGGGGGCTGTCATCATTTCCATTTTCCGGTCTCCTTGCGAAAGGTTTAATTCACGTAACTAAAATTACCATGGCCTTGGCACGGACAACAACAGACGATCTTGATCTGCTCCTAGAACAACTCAATAGCCGGGCGCTTTTCCACAACTTTCCTGGCCTGGTCGGAGTCTCCCAGGATCGCCTCATGGATTTCTCTTTGACCGATCATCGTGTAGCTTGCCCTCAGGCTTTCCGCGATGTCGGGACCGTTATAGGCATCCATATTCAATGGCGCGCTTCCGGAGAGGATCCGACTTGCGTCGCGCATGGCCCGGCCCAGCATCGCGAGCCCCTTCTGCACCTGCTCTACCTGCTGCCTTGTGATATCCTGGAACTGCGCCTGGCCAAGGGCGTCAGAAACGGCGTCCCGGATCGAGCCAACCATCCCATGGGTTTCGTTGGCCAGGGCATTCAACTCGCCGACAACAGAATGGAAGGCTTCTGAAAGCTGGGGCAGGGCGATGGTAAGGCTTTGAAACCACTTCGCCTCATCCTGGATCATCCCGGAAATTGTGCTCAATTTGGCATCCACAGTACCTGAGACTTCCGTGAATTTCTCATCGATCTGGACAGCTGTCTGTGCGACTTCCCTGGAAAGCTTGCGCATCTCGCTGGCTACTACGGCAAAAGCACGCCCTGATTGCCCCGCGCGGGAGGCCTCGATGGAAGCGTTGAGCGATAGCATGTTGGTCGTCCGCGTGATTCCATGAATCATGCCCGTCAGTGCCTTTAGTTCGCCGACCTGCCGATTGACGGCCTCGTTTGTGGCCAGGATCTGGCTATCGAACTCTTGCTGATGGGTAGCCATCCCATCAATCAGGGACTTCGACTCGTCGATCTTCTTGAGGGCATTTCCTTGCAGGACGGTCGCTCGATCGCGGGTCTTTTTAAGGTTTTCAATAAGGCTTGCAGCCTGGGAGTTCACGTCGGTAAGACGCTTCATGATGGCCAGGGCAGCCGTTTCGGTCGTCGAGTTTGTATCCGAGAGCTGGAAGAGGAGGAGTCTTGCCATGCGCGGTGTCGAAGCAATGAGTGAGCTGACCCTGCCGAGGCTTTCCTGAACCTGTCGATGTTCGGTTTTCCGCAGGCTGGCCTCCCGGAGGAGCAGCCGCATGACAATGAACTCAATCTCTCCGGGCGCGTCCCTCGGGATTGGCTCCAGCAGATTGGAATCCGCCGCGTCTGCCAGCAGTTCGTCCAGGATAGCCCGTTCATCTTCCGACAAGCGTCCTTCCCCCTGCCAGCAAGCGGCGGCATCCCTCAGCCCTTGGAGCATGGACAGCTCCCCTGGGCGCGTCGGCCGCATGCCCCTGAGTCCAGAACCTCACGCACCAGGCAGAACCTGTTTGATCACTTTGATGAGATCAATTCCCGCGATCGGCTTGACAAGCCAGCCAGTCGCACCGAGTTTCTTGGCCTCATCGCGCTTGGCTGCCTCACTCTCGGTGGTGAGTGTAAGGATCGGCGTAAAGGAAAAGCCCGGAAGAGCGCGGGCGTTCTTGATGAATTCAAGGCCACCCATGTTGGGCATGTTCACATCAGTGATGATGAGGTCGGGCTTGCTCCCGGCCTTGAGTTTGCTGAGGGCTTCGAGCCCGTCGCCAGCCGACTCGACAGTGAAACCACTCATCTCAAGGGTGGATTTCAGGCTCATCACCATTGTGGGGGAATCGTCCACCACCAGTATCTTCTTTCCCATCCCATTCCTCCCAGTTAGTCGGATACCAGTATCGTCTGCAGCCAGGCGGCGAGCTCCGGGTCCGTCGGCATGGCCCGTATCCGGACCTTCGAGGCCAACAGCACCTGTAGGTTGGCAGGATGCAGATGAGCGCATTCTGCCAGGTCTACGATTGCCGAGGGCCTTGCCTGAAGCCATCCGAGGAGGGCTTCAGCCTCGTCAACGCCCACGACATCGCGGAATTTCGCCAGGCGCTTCAGGTATTCGATGGCCATCAGACGATCTCCTTGATGTTCAGCACCATGAGAACCGAGCCATCCCCTATGATGGCCGAACCAGAGTACGCTGCGATCTTCGATAGTATGCCATCCAGGGGCTTCTGGATCACGTCAATGGTCTCCCGGAAGTCATCAACAAGAAGGCCCAGCACCTCATTGCCCAGCTTGGCGACCAGGACGGCATATTCGCCTTCGGCGTTGGTCCGAGGCTCGGCCTGAATGCCGAGCAGCGCGTTGAGGGCCTTGAGCGGCACGACGCGATCACGAAGGATCGTCGTGCGGTTTCGTTTGATACTTCGGATCGATGCCTTCGGTATGCGCACTGTTTCAACCACGTGATCCATCGGAATGCCAAAGAGCTGTCCTTCCGACTCGATGATCATGACACGGGTAACCGCCATGGACAAAGGCAGGGAAATGCGGATGCTGGTTCCCTTGCCCACCTCGCTCCGCAGGTCGATGTTGCCGTTGCACTTCTCGACCGCGTTGCGAACCACATCCATACCCACTCCCCGGCCGGAAAGATCGGAGATGACAGAAACGGTCGACAGGCCGGCGGCGAACACAAGATTGATGGCTTCGCGGTCGCTCATGCGCTCGAGGGCAACTTCGTCGATAAAGCCTTTTTCGTAGGCCTTGCGCTTCATGACTTCCGGATCGATGCCTTTGCCATCGTCGACGACCTCGATGACCACGCGGTCGGCTTCCTGGGAGGCACGGAGTATCAGCTTCCCCTGCGCAGGCTTGCCAGCCGCCAGGCGCGTCGCTGGCAACTCAATGCCGTGGTCGAGGCTGTTGCGCACGATATGGACCAGGGGATCGGCAAGCGATTCGATGATGTTCTTGTCGACTTCCGTATCCTCGCCCTCGAGCACGAGCTGAATATCCTTTTCGAGCTTGTGCGAGATTTCCCTGACCATGCGCGGAAAGCGCTGGAATACAAAGGATGCAGGCATCATCCGTACCTGCATGATCGCATCCTGCATCTCCTCCGCAATGCGATTGATGACTGCGTATTGGGACTTGATCTCACGGGAGAGTTCACGGGCACCATACTGGTTCTCGGCGCGCAATGCGAGATATGGCAAAGCATTCTTGGATACGATCATCTCGCCGATCAGGTTCATCAGCCTGTCTACCTTGACCTGGTCTACCTTGAGACTCTTTGAGGGAGCACTCGAGTCATCAGCCCGTCTTCCGAATTTCCTGCTGTCGTCGGGGGCCGCCTGCGCGAGGGGGGGAGCAGCCTCGTCAGGTTTTGGCGCTTCGGAAACGGCGGCCGAGGCTGGCAATGGCTGGTTCACCGGCCCCTGCTGCCCAGCTCCGCCTGCCAGCACCGAAGCAGAAGCATTGGGCGAGGCCATCCCCGCGGATCGTGATTCGCCTTGCAAGGTGGAAGCCCGGGAGAGCAGACCGGAGTCCGCTTTCGAATCCTTGCTTTTCTTGCCCTCCGGGCTCTGGCAGCCTAGATAGCCATCGATCATTTCAAGGAGAGCCTGGCTGGAAGCTGTTTTAAGGGAACTGATAGAGGCCTTTCCCATGCCTGCACGCGTTTCGGTCTCGCCCACGGCCTCAAGGCAGTTGGTCAAGGCAATTGCGACCGATTCCCGCCGGCCTGGCCCCCAGGCAGGGTCGTCGTTGAGGAGCAAGATCCTCCGCTGGAGTTCCAGTATGGTCGTCAATGCCAGGCACGCATCCTCGCCTTCTGCAAGCCGTACTGGCTCCCGCACTGGCATCGGCGCGCTTCGCTGCGCCTCCACGCCGGGAATCCCGAGATCGGAAGCCTTTAGCTCCAGGATCCGGACCTGATCGATCACGTAGCGAAAATGCTCGATGACGGCTTCCCGCGTCGCCGAACTGAGAAGCTGGAATGCAAGAACACTCCGGTATGCATCGAGTTCCGCCAGGGGCGGCCAGGAATCAGGGGGCAGTATCCGGCCCCAGAGCTTGCCAGGGACCTGCAGCACCGTGAAAAGCGGATCCTGTCCATGGAAGAAACAGTCATCGACAGGCCTGTATTCGACCCAGAAGACAGCCCCCCCCGTTCCGATGAGCCTGAGGGCATCTCGCCTTGCATCCTCGGGAATGAGGGTGTATTTAAATGCCTCTTGGGACAGGCTCTCGGAATTTGCGGACCCGGAAACTGCCGCCGAAGCGTTTATGGCGGCATTTTCGGCTGGCTTCCCGGACACAGGAAGGCGGGCGCGGAGCACTGCCGCCAGCATATGGGCATCCTCTCCGCGGGAGGCTACGATGCCTTCTGTCGCTTCGATCTCGTCGCACAGGATGCCGACGAAATCCATCGCGTCCATCAGGTGATCCGCGAGATCGCGCGAATAGCGTATCGCCACGGCCCGGACCGCGGACATCAGGTCCTCGGCCGCATGGAGGACCTTGGTCATCTCCGGGAAGTCGAAGAGGCCCGAGTTGCCCTTGAGCGTGTGGACAAGCCGGAACAGCTCGTTCATGATTCCGGAGTCATCCGGAGAATATTCCAATTGCATCAGTTTTTCGCCGATGCCCTGCAGCGAGTCGCGGGACTCGGAAATGAACTGTTCGAGAAGGGGTGTCATGGAAGGACCTCGCCGATCAGAAGCCTGGTATGAAGAAGAAATTGGTCGGCTTTTATCGGCTTGATGAGGTAGTCGTTGGCACCCGCCCTCAGTGCCTCGTTTTCGTCGTTGAGCCCCCCCTCGGTCGATACGATGATTGCCGGAGCCTGGACCATCTGCTTCTCACGGAGGGCCCGAAGAAAGCCGAAGCCATCGAGCTTGGGCATGTTGATGTCCACGATGTAAAGGTCAAAAGGAGAGGCCGCGACCTTTTCCAGGGCTTCCAGGCCATTGAACGCCTCTTCAACCACGAAGCCGGCAGACTCGAGGATCCCGCGGTGGTACATGCGGACAGTCGCCGCGTCATCGACAACGAGGATTCGCTTCATCGTTTTTCCTCCGGTCTCTGGTAGATGATGGCCTCGGGGAACTTGCGGACTCCAAAGAGGGGGGAAATGCGGCTCATGGATTCCGAATGCCCCAGACATACGAAACCTCCGGGATTCATCGCATCGAAAATTGCCTCAGCGGCGAGCTTGCGCGAGACATCATCAAAGTAGATGAGAAGGTTGCGACAGAAGACCACGTCGAAATTCCGGTATGACCGCGTGGCTCCCGGCTCCGTGATGTTCACGCGGGTAAAATCCACTGCCTGGCGAAGCTCATCGGAAATCTGGAAGTCCTGGCCAACGCCGGTGAAATATTTCCTCAGCCAGGCCACCGGGACATGCTGGATCGATCGTGCGGAGTAGCGCCCCGCGCGGGCCTTCTGGAGGATCTCCGTATCGATGTCCGAAGCGATGAGCTCGATATCGGTATCCCGCATCGCCGGCCAGCGTTCCAGGAGGTACATCGCGATCGAATATGGTTCCTCGCCGGAGGAGGATGGGATGCACCAGATCCTGATCGGAGATCCGTCCTTTTTCCGTTTGAGGATTTCCGGCAGCATTGACTCGACAAGGCAGTCGAACTGATAGCCCTCACGGAGAAAATAGGTCTCATTCACCGTCATGAGATTCGTGATTGCCTGGAGTTCCTCACCGGAAGCCTGGAAGCGCAGGAAGGTAAAGTAGCCGCGGAAACTGGTATTGCCCGTCGCGAATATGCGCTCGATGATGCGCTTGTCGACGAAATAGCGCTTGGATTCCTCGAAGTTTATTCCAGTCTTTCGATAGAAGAATTCACGGAATTTGAGGAACTCTTCCTCGGAGATGAGGTGCCCTGCAAGGCTGTCGCTGCTGGATGCGTAGGTATCATCGTCCATCGTGGATGCGCTTGAGTGCGAGGTTGGCTGCGAACTGGATGTAGGGTTCTTCCGGAAAACGATCGCGCAAGCGCTCGAGTGCGCCTATGGAAAAGGAACTCCCGACCTCCGCAAGGAGATCCACAGCAGTGCCGCAGACGTTCACAACAGGGTCCTTTTCGATCACTTCGACCAGCCAGGTTTCAACCTGGCTGTGGCGCAGGGACTCAAGGATGTTGATGGAGAAGATGCGAAGGTCGGGATCGGGATCCGAAAGCAGGCTCCCCATGATCGGCGCTACTTCGTCCGGAAGCTGCTTCATCGCCTCGATTGCCTCGTTGCGCAGGCAGGGATCCTCGCTTCGGAGGCATTCGACGAGTCCTGCCATCGATGCCGGATCGCCAAGGCTGATGATGCTCGTGAGTATCACTTCGCGGACTGAAATGTCGACTTCGTTCCTGAGCCGGGCGACGAGGGCAGGCAGAGCCTCGGGACAGGAAAGCAGGTCCCTGGCAGCCCAGCGACGAGCGGTGGGATTGGGGTCTTCGAGGCTGGCGATGAGGTCCGCACAACCGCGACTGCCCTTGCGCTCGTCTTCCGTGAGTGGTTCGACAATGCTTCGCTTGACGAAGGCCATGATTCAGCCTCCTATTCCCTGGCCCAGGTTCTGAGCTGGGCAACGATCTTGTTCATCGGAAGCACAAGGCTTGCCCCATCAGCATCGATGAGTTCCTTGGGCATGCCGAAGACAACTGCTGTCTCCTCGGACTCGGCGATGGTCCGGCCTCCATGGTTCTTGATCGCGGCAAAGGCCTCGGCTCCATCATTGCCCATGCCTGTCAGCATTACACCGATCACACGGGCCGGGTCGCAGCTCTCCAGGACGGAACGGCCCAGCAATTCCACCGAGGGGTGATAGAGCATCTGCGGGCATTCCGGCTTCGGCAGCACGTGGAGCCTGCCGACGCGGTTGGCAAGGACCATGTCGGTTCCGCCCCTCCCGAGGTAGATGTTCCCTGGCTCCACCACTCTCGGCTGTGAGACTTCGCTTACCCTGAGTTCGCAAATATGATCCAGACGCTCCGCGAATGATTTCGTGAAGGCGGCTGGCATGTGCTGGGCTATGAATATAGGCCAGGGAAAATCCGCGGGCAGGCTGGGCAGGATTTCCTCGAGGGTGCGGGGGCCTCCGGTGGAAACGCCGATGACTACAAAGCCCAGGCCGCTGACCCCGCCGCGTCGAATGAGGGGTCGACGCTGGGAAGCGATGCTTTCTCGGTCCGCCCTCAAGCGAGCGGAGAGGCTGGTCGCTGAGCCTCCCTTTAGCTTGAGCTTCGCCTTCGCAGCCGTACGGACCTTTGAGACCAGCTCGTGGCGTATGGTATCTATCGAAAGTGAAATAGTTCCGTCAGGCTTGGCGACGTAGTCGACAGCCCCGAGATTGAGGGCTTCAAAAGTAGCCAGCGCACCCTTTTCCGTCAGCGAGGACACCATGACAACTGGCACTGGCCGTTCGGCCATGATGAGCGAAAGGGCTGTAAGACCGTCCATCTCGGGCATGTTGATGTCGAGGGTGACGGCGTCAGGCTTGAAGTCGCGGTTTTCAGCCACGGCTTCAAGTCCATTTCGGGCAAAACAGATCTCGAAGTCGCCTTCGGCTTCGAACTGGTTCTTGAGATGACGCCGCATCAGCGCCGAGTCATCAACGATCAGCAGCCTGATCATCGGCTTCCCCGGATGTTACTGCAGCAATCTCGGCCAGCTCCTTGCCCGCCACGAGGTGGGAAGAATCGAGCAATTGCACAATACGCTTCTGCGCTTCGAGATTGGCCACGCGGGAAAGAAGCCGTCCCTGCTCGTTCGAGAGCTGGGGAGCGGCACCGATGCAGGCCTGTGGAATCTTGAGCACCTCGGCAACCTGATCCACGATGAAGCCGGTACGGACATTGGAAATCCTGAATACCATGATGCGCTGCCGGTCGTTCCGCGCCACCTGGGCCATTCCCATCCTGAGGCGCAGGTCGAGGACCGGGAGCACGGTGCCCCGGAGATTGATGACACCTTCCACAT
>JBAXTA010000014.1:0-29323 GCA_037130415.1 Spirochaetota bacterium | reverse complement strand
AGCACCAGAAGGGCACCTTCGGTGGAAAGACCTACATCCTCGAACTCGCCGGAGGCGGCCTCAAGATCGCCTTCAACTCAGGCTACGCCCTTCCCGCCAACGTGAAGAAGGCCGCAGACACGGCCATCACCGGCATTACCAAGGGCACGATCAAGGTCCAGCCCTAAGGTACGGGGGACACGGGAACGCAAAGACGCGGGCAAGCGGAGAAGGGAAGCCGCACCGGGTGGTCCTGGAGGACAAGAGCAATTGGTATCTTGTTTCCAGGATCGCCATCCGGCCCATCCCCGCTTCCGGCCTTTCCAGGCATCCACCCCGCGCGTCCGCGTCCCCATGGTTGAAATCTTCATATTTCCCTGAATCCAGGAGAAGCCAATGACCGCGACAAGGGAAGCAACGAGGCCGAAGACCGGGCGCGTGGAGATGGTGGACATCGTGAAGCGCTTTCCCGGTGTCCTGGCGAATTCCGGAGTCAGCTTCGACGTCGTTCCGGGAGAGGTCCACGCCCTCTTGGGCGAGAATGGCGCCGGCAAGAGCACCCTCATGCGCCAGCTCTACGGCATGTACCGGCCCGATTCGGGACAGATCATCGTAGATGGTACGGTCAGGAACTTCCGCTCGCCCGCCGACGCGATCGCCGCCGGCATCGGCATGATCCACCAGCATTTCATGCTGGTGCCGACCATGACGGTGGCGCAGAACGTCGCCCTCGGCCTGCCCTCCGGACGGGGACCCTTCACGGACACCAGGGGCGTCTCGAAGGAAGTCACGCGACTGGGCAATGAATACGGGCTCAAGGTCGATCCCGACGCCTTCGTCTGGCAGCTCTCGGTCGGAGAGCAGCAGCGCGTCGAGATCATCAAGGCCCTCTATCGGGGTGCGGGGCTCATCATCCTCGACGAGCCGACGGCGGTCCTCACGCCGCAGGAGGTCGAGGATCTCTTCGCCACCTTCCGGACGATGCTGACCGAGGGTCACTCCCTCATTTTCATCTCCCACAAGCTCTACGAGGTGAAGGCCATCAGCGACCGTGTAACCGTGCTGCGCGACGGACAGGTCGTTGGTTCGGGCAGGACCTGTGACCTTTCGCAGCAGGACCTTGTGCACATGATGGTCGGGCGCGAGGTCAAGGATCCCGATCCGAGGCCGCACACGCCCGGACCCGAGCTTGTGAAGATGCAGGGGCTCAAGGCAATGGGAGACAGGGGTCTCGAAGCCCTCCGCGGCATCGACCTCGGCATCAGGTCGGGGGAAATCCTCGGCCTCGCCGGCGTCTCCGGCAACGGGCAGAAGGAACTCGCCGAATGCCTCGCCGGCATGCGCAGGCTCACGGCGGGCAGGCTTCTCGTCGAGGGCCAGGACATGACGAACGCCACCGTGAACGAGCGCTTCGACAAGGGCATGGCCTTCATTCCCGAGGAGCGCATGCGCGACGGAGCCATCCGTGAATTCACCGTCGGGGAAAATGTCTTCCTCCACGACCACATGTCCAAACGCTTCCGCCGCTGGATCTTCCTCGCCTTCGACCGGATGCGCGAGCATGCCCTGTCCTTGGTCGAACTGTTTTCCGTCAAGACGCCGAGCCTCGAGGTACCGATCAAGAACCTCTCGGGTGGCAACATCCAGAAGCTCATCATGGCCCGCGAACTGTCGCGCGATCCATTCTTCCTGGTGGCTGCCCAGCCCACGCGGGGTGTGGACATCGGAGCCTCGGAATATATCCACGACAGCCTCCTGGCGCAGCGCGAGAAGGGCATGGCCATCCTCCTGATCTCGGAGGACCTCGACGAGCTCCGCGGCCTCTCCGACCGGATCGCAGTCATGTATGAGGGCGGCATCATCGGCATCGTCGACCGCGGCAGTTCCACCGTGGAAGAACTCGGTTTCATGATGGCAGGCGTTACCCTCGAACAGATGCGAAAGGATGGCGCTTCGACCGGGAAAGCCTGCCCATGATCACCTTCACCCTCAACGGCAGGACCGCCGAGGCGCCTGAGGGAGGCAAGCTCCTCGAGTGGCTGCGCCTTGGCGCCCGGATCACGAGCGCCAAGAACGCCTGCGGCGAGGGCATCTGCGGTGCCTGCACGGTACTCGTGGACGGCATGCCCTTCTCCGCCTGTATTGTACCAATTGAAAAGGTCGCCGGAAAGTCGGTGCTGACTGTCGAGGGGATCGGGGCCTCCGAAATGGCCATCTACGAGCGTGCCTTCTCCGAGGCCGGAGCCGTCCAGTGCGGCTACTGCACGCCCGGCATGGTGCTCTCCGCCAAGGCCCTCCTGGACAGGAACCCCCAGCCCCTCGAAAAGGAGATCCGCACGGCTCTCAGGCGCAACCTCTGCCGCTGCACGGGCTACGCCAAGATCGTCGAGGCTGTCGGCCGCGCGGCCGCGCTGCGGAGGGGCGCCGCTGCGGGCAGCCCAGCGGGCACGGCGGCCCAGGGGCAATCCGCTGCCCTGGGCTCGAGCCTCCGTCGCGTTGATGCAGCCATCAAGACACGGGGCCAGGCCGAATTCGTCGATGACCTGTCGGTGCCTGGCATGCTCCACGCGGCAGTGCTCAGGGCGGCCCACCCCCGCGCGCGCCTTGTATCCCTCGACCTTTCAGCCGCGCAGGCCCTCCCCGGTGTCATCTCCGTGGCCGCAGCCGGCGACATCCCCGGCGAGCGCCTTATCGGCCACATCATCGACGACTGGCCGACCTTCATCGCGGTCGGAGAGGAAACGCGCTATGTCGGCGACGCCATTGCCCTGGTCGCCGCAGAGACCAGCACAATTGCACGAACCGCGCTGGGTCTCATCGAAGCAGGGTATGAGGTCCTGGAGCCGCTTTCAAGCCCTGAGGCCGCGCTGGCCGCCGGTGCCCCCCGACTCCATCCGAAGGGCAACATCCTGTCAGACATCGTACTGGATCTCGGGAACGCTGGAGCGGCCCTGGCGGCTTCTGCGCACGTAGTCAGGCGCAGCTACGAGACAGGCTTCACAGACCATGCATTCCTGGAGACCGAGAGCGCCCTCGCCTTCCCGCCCGACTCAGGCGGCATCGTCCTGGTGCGTACCGGCGAGCAGAATGTCTACGATGGCCGCCGCTACATCTCCCGTACCCTCGGCCTCCCCGAAGAGAAAGTACGTGTTGTGTCTGCCTATGTCGGGGGTGGCTTTGGAGGAAAAGAAGACCAGTCGGTCCAGCACCATGCTGCCCTCGCCGCCTGCCTTTCCGGCCGCCCGGTCAAGCTTACCCTCGAAAGGGCCGAATCGACCCGCGTCCACGTCAAGCGGCATCCGATGAAGATAGACCTCGAGGTCGGCTGCGACAGCCAGGGCAAGCTCCTTGGAGTCCGGGCCAAAGTCGTGGCCGACACCGGAGCCTACGCCTCGCTCGGAAGCCCCGTCCTCCACCGCGCGGTCACCCACCTCGCGGGTCCCTATGTCGTTCCCGATGTCTACATCGAGGGAGCGGCCGTCTACACCAACAATCCGCCGGCAGGCGCCTTCCGCGGCTTTGGTGTGCCCCAGACAAACTTCGCCTTCGAGAGCGCCTTGAACGAATTGGCCTCAATTGTGGGCATATCCGGCTGGGACATCCGCATGCTCAACGCCGCCCGACCGGGAGACATCCTCTCGAACGGGCAGATCGCCGGCCCGGATGTAGCCCTCGAGGAATGCCTCCTTGCAGTGAAGGAAGCATACGATTCGGCTCCAGGACGCGCGGGCATCGCCTGCGGCTTCAAGAACACGGGAATCGGCATGGGCCATCCGGATACGGGACGCTGCATCGTGGCCATCCTTTCGGACGGGATCGAGCTGCGCACGGGGGCGGCCTGCATGGGTCAGGGCCTTGCCACGGCGCTCACCCAGATAGCGGCACAGGTGCTGGGAGTCGGGCCAGAATGGATTGCGGTCCACATGCCCGACACCTCGGTCACCCCGGACGCGGGCACCTCGACAGCCTCGAGGCAGACCCTCATCACGGGGGAAGCCTGCAGGAGGGCCTGCGACCTGGCACGGGTCGCGTTGGGCGATGGAACAAGTACCAGGGATCATCACCCTGTTTCCCTGGACGCATTCCCCTACGCCGCACTTTCCGGAAGGGAGTTCTGCGCCGAGTTCGAGGCCCGGACCGACCACTTCCCCAGCGACAAGAAGAACCCGAAGCGACATGTCGCCTACAGCTATGCCTGCCATGTCGTCATCCTGGGCGAAGACGGCAGGCTCGAGCGCGTAGTGGCTGCCCACGATTCAGGCCTTATCGTGAACCCCCTGGCCTTCACCGGACAGGTGGAGGGCGGCGTGACGATGGGACTTGGCTACGCCCTCACCGAAAGCCTGCCCTTGAAGGATTGTGCGCCCCCTGCTCGATTCTCCCAATTAGGACTTCTGCGTGCCACCGACGTACCGCCCATCGAAACGGTGATGGTGCGCAGGGGTGGCAGCGGCAGCGCCATCGACGGTGGCACGAGCGCCTCAGGCTTCGGCGCCAAGGGCATCGGGGAGATATCCTCGATACCGACGGCAGCGGCAGTCGCCGCTGCCTACACCGCGAGGGACGGGATCTGGAGGACGAGACTGCCGCTTGAAGGGACGCCCTACAGGAAATAGCTACAAGGAAAGCGCGAGTTCCGTAGCCTGCCTGATGGCCCGCTTGGCGTCTAGTTCGGCTGCGACATCAGCGCCTCCGACGACGTGGACATCGAGGCCCGCGGCCTGTAGGCCGGACAGGAGTTCGCGCTGCGGTTCCTGTCCTGCACAGACAACCACCGTATCGACCGCGAGCACCCTGGCTTCGCCCTTGTGAACAAGGTGAAGTCCCTCGTCATCAATCTTCTCATAACTGACAGAACCCCACATCGAGACCTTGCGGTCTTTCAGCGAGCTGCGGTGAATCCAGCCGGTGGTCTTGCCAAGGCGGGATCCGGGCTTGCCCTCGCTCCGCTGCAAGAGCCAGATCCGCCGGGCGGATGCAGGTATCCCGCGCTTGCCGCCTTCGAGGCCTCCACGCACCGATACGGACAGGTCGATGCCCCAGTAGCGGGCGAATGCGCCGGGCCCAGGTGCAGCCTCCGGGTCTTTTTCGCAAAGGTACTCAGCAATATCGAAGCCGATGCCACCAGCTCCGATGATGGCCACCGAGGCGCCGGCGACAACCCTTCCCTTCAATATGTCCACGTAGGAACAGACCTTCGGATGGTCTGCGCCTGGGATGGAAAGTCTGCGGGGTAGCACACCAGTAGCCAGAACTACAGCGTCATGGCCAGCGCCTGCGAGCTCCCCGACGCTGGCCCGATGGCCAAGCCGGAGCCCGACCTCGAGCAATTGGAGTTGACGGCCAAAATAGCGAAGTGTCTCGGCAAACTCTTCCTTGCCGGGAACACGGCGCGCCAGGGAAAACTGGCCGCCGATCTCCGCCTCGGCCTCGTAGAGGGTGACCCTGTGGCCGCGCCGGGCCGCGTTGACGGCAAAAGCCATTCCGGCGGGACCTGCACCGACGACTGCGATCCGCAGGGCCTTCGTTGTTTTAGTGACAACTAGTTCATTCTCGCGGCAGGCCCGGGGATTGACGAGGCAGGAGCAGGGCTTGCCGCTGAAAATGTGGTCGAGGCAGGCCTGGTTGCAGGCGATGCAGGTATTGATCTCGTCCGCGCGTCCGGCGGCGGCCTTGGCGACAAAATCTGGATCAGCAAGGAAGGGCCTGGCCATGGAGACCATGTCGGCCGCACCGCCTGCAATGACAGCCTCCGCTACCTCGGGCGTATTGATGCGATTCGTCGCGACCACGGGAATCCGGAGCTCCGCCTTCATGCGACGGGTAACTTCCACAAAGGCTGCCCTGGGAACCATGGCAGCGATGGTGGGAACGCGGGCCTCGTGCCAGCCGATGCCGGTGTTGACGATGGTGGCCCCTGCGGCCTCGACTGCCTTGCCGAGGGCGACGATCTCCTCCCAGTTGCTTCCATCTTCCACCAGGTCCAGCATGGACAGCCTGAAGACGATGATGAAGTCGGGCCCTAGCTCTTCGCGGATGCGGCCCACGATCTCGACGGGCAGGCGCATGCGCGCCTCGTAGGCGCCTCCCCAGCCGTCGGCGCGCCTGTTGGTCCGCGCGGCGATGAACTCATTGATGAGGTAACCCTCGGAGCCCATCACCTCGACGCCGTCATAGCCCGCCCTTTTTGCCAGGCGCGCGCAGCGGGCATAGGCCGCGATCGTGCGCACGACACCACCTTTTCCGAGCGCGCGCGGCGTGAAGGGCGTGATGGGAGAGCGAAGGGGCGAGGGTGCCACGGACAGGGGATGAAAGGCATAGCGCCCTGCGTGGAGGATCTGGAGGGCTATCTTCCCTCCCTCGCGATGGACGGCCTCAGTGACGCGCCTATGGCGGGCAAGCTGCCAGGGAAGGCTTAGTTGCGCGGAAAATGGACTCACCCTCCCTGGCAGGTTGGGAGCCACACCTCCCGTAACAATGAGCCCCGCCCCTCCGCGCGCCCTGGCGGCAAAAAAGGCCGCCAGCGCTGCCCCTCCATCGTGTGCCTCTTCGAGGCCCGTGTGCATCGAACCCATGAGGACACGGTTTCTGAGGGTCGTGAATCCAAGGTCGAGGGGCTCAAAAAGCCTGGGATAGGGAACACTCATGGAAGGGCTGATGTCGTGAACCTGTCCGTAGCAGCGCGTACCTCGGAAATCAGTTCCGTCGTGATCCCGGCCGATGCGGTCGCTTCGATGACGATGTCGCGGATCTGCTGGGCCGAGTCTGCCACCGCGATGGAATCAGCCCTGGCGAGCTCATTGGCCGAACGCAGGCTTGCAGCGCGCTCAAGAAGGCGGCCGTTGCCCCGATCGAGGTCCCCGGCAGTGCTGCGTATCTCCCTGACCGAGTCCCGCAGGCGCTTGATGCCGTCAAGGGCCTTCTGGGCCTGCGCCCGCTGGCCGAGCATGGTGGACGCGATGACCCCCACCCCGTCTCCAAGCTCCAGCGCCCGCTCGAGGATGGCGCCGAAGGACTGCCCCGCAGCCTCGTTGGAATTCCGTACCAGATCTATTGATTTGGAGACCTCGCCGAGGACCGTGCCGATCTCGCGGGCCTTCTCGTTGGCCTGCTCTGCCAGGCGCCGGATCTCGTCGGCTACGACGGCAAAACCCCTGCCCGCCTCTCCTGCGTGTGCCGCCTCGATGGCAGCGTTCATGGCCAGGAGGTTGGTCCGTTCAGCAATCTCGGAGATGAGCGCCGTGGCCTCGGCGAGGTTTTCCGAATGGGATGCGATGTCGCCTACCGCGTGGGTGGCTTCATCCATCCTGTCCTTGCCCACATTGCCCTCGGACTGGAGGCGGCTGCCTGCCTCGCTCGCCCCCTCGGCCCTGCGGGTTGCCTCCTCGATGCCATTCATCATGGCCTCGACCGCATCGGCGGATTCAACCACCGCATCGTGCTGCCGGGAGAGCGTGGCAGCCAGACCCTCCGCACCATGGGCAATCTCTGCCATAGCCTCGATCGACTCCCCGACAAGGACCGACTCTTCCTCGAGGCGCGTCTTCGATTCGCCCGCATTATGTGCGATCGAATCGGCTGCCTTTCCTGCGTTGGCCATGATGCCCGCAAGGCTCTCGCCTTCGGATGAAAGCCCGTCGATGCGCTGCTTCACGGTCCCGATGAGCTTTCCGAGGTCTGCCACGAGGCCATCCACCGATGCACCGACGCGGCCTATCTCGCTGGGCCCTGCTATCCCGGTACTGACCGTAAGGTCGCCTGCGCCGATCTTCGACACCGCCGTCACCAGCGAGGCCATGAGGCCGTTGATCCACCTGATCGAGAATATCGAAAGGATTACACCGCCCAAGGCGAGGGAAAGGCCGAGGGAGATGACGAGGGCAAGGCCCCTGTCGCGGATGGCCTTGGCGCTTTTGACGGAAGCGTCGTTTGAGGACTTCGTGAGTTCGATGAGCTTGCCGAACTCGGAGGTCGCGGCCGAGTACTTGGCGAAAGCCACGTAAAATAGCATTCCCGCGTTGCCGCCTCCCCGATAAGCAGAGAGCACTTTTTCAAGAGCGGCATTGTAGGTAGCGACTGCCTGGACTGTGTCCTTTATCGTGGCGGCCATTTCCTGCGAAAGGCCCTTCAGTTTCGACAGGGCATCGAGGGCACGCTGTCCCTGCGCGCGGCTGGCCTCGATGCCCCCGAGCGTGCCGGCTAGAGCCGACTGCCCCTCCGCGACCGCAGACTTTGCGCGGTACAGACCGAACATGCCCTCCGAGACGCCGGTCTTGGCCTCGAGCGTCAGGACTGCCACACTGATATCCACGCTTTCCTGGTCGAGGGCCCCGAGGATCGCCGACAGGGAAAGCAGGGCAATTGAGCCAATTATTACGATTGCAGCCACCGCGCCGATGGCCATACCGGCCACGCGTTCCCTGATGCCCATCCGGATTCCCTGCCGCGTCGTCCGTGCAGGGCGCTTCATCGTTCTTCCCCTCGCATCACGATCAGGCCTTGACGACGATGTTGACCAGCTTGTCCTTCACACATACCACCTTCACCAGGGCCTTTCCCGAAGTCCATTCGATGACCTTCGGCATGGCCTTCGCCCGTGCCTCGAGCTCGGCCTCGGGCGTTCCCGCAGGAACGGAGAAGCGCTCGCGGATCTTCCCGTTGACCTGCACAACTATCTCTTTTTCCTCATCGGCACAGAGGGCCTCGTCATAGGAAGGCCAAGCCTGCCTCGCGAGGCTCTCCGCATGGCCGAGCCTTTGCCAGAGCTCCTCGGCCAGGTGGGGCGCGTAGGGCGCAAGCATGAGCACCATGGACTCCCAGAGGGAGCGGGGCAATTCCGGAAGCCTCGCTGCCTCGTTGGACAGGATCATCATGGCGGAGATCCCGGTGTTGAAGTTGAGGGTATCGGTGTCGTGCGTAACCTTCTTCACGGTCTTGTGGAGGAGCTTGAGGAGGTCACCACCTGGCGCAGCGTCCACAAGTCTGGTCTCGCCCGAAGCAAGCTTTTCGGCCATGCCCCAGTAGCGTTCGAGGAAGCGCGACACGCCTACGAGGCCGGCAGTCGCCCAGGGCTTGGAAACCTCGAGCGGACCCATGAACATCTCATAGACCCGCATGGAATCGGCCCCGAACTCCCCGATGATATCGTCGGGGTTGATGACGTTGCCCCGCGACTTGGACATCTTCTGGTTGTCCTCGCCCAGGATCATCCCCTGGTTCACGAGCCTGAGGAAGGGCTCCCTGGTGTTGACGGCGCCGATGTCGTACAACACCTTGTGCCAGAAACGGGAGTACAGGAGGTGGAGCACCGCATGCTCCGCTCCGCCGACATAGAGGTCGACGGGCATCCAGTACTCCATCCTCGCCCTGTCCACAAACTCTTCAGTATTGCTTGGATCTAGGTAGCGGAGGTAGTACCAGCAGGAACCCGCCCACTGGGGCATGGTGTTCGTCTCGCGCCGGGCCGGCTCTCCGCACTTCGGGCAGGCTGTATCGAGCCAGGCACCGACGTTGGCCAGGGGAGACTCGCCGGTGCCGCTCGGAGTGTAGCTCGAGACCTCGGGCAGGACCAGTGGCAGCTCGGACTCGGGAATGGCCACGATGCCGCAGGTCGGGCAGCGCACCAGGGGAATGGGCTCGCCCCAGTAGCGCTGCCGCGAGAAGAGCCAGTCCCTGAGTTTATAATTGATGGCTTTCTTGCCGAGTCCCTTTTCCTCGAGCCAGCCGGTCATCTCATCCTTGAAGCGTTCCGAGGGCATCCCGTTCCATGCGCCGGAGTTGACCGCAACCCCGTCGGCGGCCGTGCATTCGGCAGGCACTCCCTCAGGCGCACCGTGCTTCGCCTCCTCGCTCCCCTCGGCTGCAACGACCTGGATGATCGGGAGCTTGAACTTCTTCGCGAAGTCCCAGTCACGTTCGTCGTGGGCAGGCACAGCCATGATTGCACCTGTTCCGTAGGAGATGAGCACGTAGTCGGAGATCCAGACCGGTATCGTCTTGTCGTTGACCGGGTTGATTGCATAGGCTCCCGTGAAGACTCCCGTCTTGTCCTTGGCCAGGTCGGTCCGTTCGAGGTCGCTCTTCCTGGCCGCTGACTCGACATAGGCTTCGACGGAGGGCCGCTGCCCCTTCGATGTGATCTTCAGTACCAGTGGATGCTCGGGCGAAAGCACCATATAGGTGGCTCCGAAGAGCGTGTCGGGCTGGGTCGTGAAGACCTCGATGGCATCGCTGCGCGAAGGTTTTCCGTCAGGCTTGGCCACGGCAAAGCTCAGGGTTGCGCCTTCGCTCCTCCCTATCCAGTTGCGCTGCTGGATCTTGATGGGCTCCGGCCAGTCGACCTCCTCGAGGTCCTCAAGGAGCCGGTCGGCGTAGGCCGTGATCCTGAGTACCCACTGCCGTATCCGCTTTCGCGTAACCTTGGTATGGCAGCGGTCACATTCCCCGTCCTTCACCTCCTCGTTCGCGAGGCCTGTCTTGCAGGAGGGACACCAGTTGATGGGCATATCCGCCTCGTAGGCGAGGCCCTTGTCGAAGAGCTTGAGGAAGATCCACTGCGTCCACTTGTAGTAATCCTCGTTGCAGGTAGAGACCTCGCGGTCCCAGTCGTAGGAAAAGCCGAGGGCCTTTATCTGCTGGCGGAAGCGCTCGATGTTGGCACGCGTCGTGACCGCGGGGTGGGTGCCCGTCTGTATCGCATAATTTTCCGCAGGCAGGCCGAAGGAGTCGAAACCCATCGGATGCAGCACGTTGTAACCGCGCATGCGGAGGAAGCGGCAATAGATGTCAGTGGCAGTATAGCCTTCTGGATGGCCTACATGGAGACCGGCGCCCGAGGGGTAGGGAAACATGTCCAGGACATAGCGGCGCTTCTCCTTGGGGAATGCGGGGTCCTCGAGAACCTTGAAGGTCCTTTCTCCTTCCCAACGGCGCTGCCACTTGGACTCGATATCGGAAAAGGGATACTTGGCCATGGAAACTCCTGTAGAAACTGTCGGAGAATAATAGCGGGCTTGGCCTGTTTCAAAAAGGGGGAGCGCCTGGCAGGGCTTTTTTCAAGGGGGGGAGAAATCAGGGATTCGCGGCCGTGGCGGCCGTGGCAGCCGCCTCCGGTCAGACGAGGGCGAGGGCCGAAGCTCGCACCCTTGTCTCTATATAATGTGTGCCGTGGGCCAGGATCACGTTCTCATCCTCGAGGGTAATCTCGACCAGGCAATCGCCAAGCTCGCCAATCCGGGCCCTCGCACGTATCCCGCTCAGGGCCAGCTCGCGCGCCTCCTTGTGCGCAAGGTCGAGGTCTGAGTACATGCGCTTGAAATCGGGTCCGAAAAGGCTGTAGCCACCGTTGCTCTGGGGCCGGATGAGGAGGGTCAGCTCCTCGGTGACCGAGCTGATGACAGCGCCGACAGCGCCTGCGGTATCGGCGTGGGGCGGGCAGACCTGGCTGGTACCGAGAAGTCTTGCGAGCTCCGGGAGGAAGGCGGCAACGGGAGCACCGACGCCTATCAGGGGCAGCTCGAGGCGCATCGAATAGGAAAAGGCCCCGTCCCGTTTCCCTGAGACTGAGGACTCCCAGAAGCGTCCACCGAAGCCCTTCAGGGCCAGCTCGCCTTCCTTCCGCGGACGGCCTGGATCGGCAATGCCCTCGACCAGGACGGCATGGGCGAGCTTTTCACCCATCGTGACGCGGATGAGCCTGGCGCAGTTCCCTGGATCCATGGCGAGCCTCTTTGAGAACGTGGCGAGGGCCAGCGTGGCGGCCCCTGCGTCCCAGCGGAGGAAGTCCCCCTCGGCGTGGAGGATGTCGGTGGGAGTAAGGCCAGACCGGATCACGTAGCCGAATTCCTCGAGCCGCCGCAGCGGTATGCAGGACAGATAGGGATTGCCCAGGGCGCGGGAGAGCCCAAGGATGTTGGCAGGTCCCTCGCGGAGGATACGCAGGATCGAGCGCTCAGCCTCATCGAGCCAGGACTCGGTGGCTGGCTCGGAGGCCAGGAGGTAGACCTGGGCGGGATGCATCATGTCGATCTCCGCCAGGCGCGAGGCGGCCAGTTCGGCCTGGAGGACGGGCACCCGGGGATCGACGGAGCAAGCGTAGCTCATTGGTAGGATCCGCCGGGGTCCGACCTGGGGCTTGCCGTGGCTGACGCGGATCTCGCTGTCGCCCCCGAGGCCGATCGAGCTCGACTTCAGGGTCCTGACCGTGGTGCGGTAGTCGCCGATGACGGCTCCCCTCCCGCTCATGACGGGCCTTCCACGCGCGGTAATGGCCACGTCGCTCGTCGTGCCGCCCATGTCCACGACGATGGCCTCCTCGAGGCCCGACAGCATGAGGGCGCCTTGGACGCTCGCGGCAGGCCCGGAGAGGATCATCTCGATGGGCTTTTCACAGGCCTCCGCAAGGCTCATGAGGGAACCGTCGGCCCTCACGATCGATAGGGCTGTGAGGATGCCGCGGCGGAGAAGCTCCACTTCGAGGGCGCCTGCCAGCTCGGCGATGAGGGGCGATATCCGGGCGTTCAGGGCTGTCGTGGTGGCCCGCAGCATGCGGTCCAGCTCGCCCGAGAGCTCGTGGCCCATCACGATGGGGAGGCCCAGGCCTTCCCTGGCGATGGCCTTGATCCGGAGCTCGTGCTCTGGATTGCGGCAGGCTCCCGCAGCGGTGATAGCGAGCGCTTCGATGCCCTCAGCCTCCACAAGTTCGCGGAGGGCCGTCTTTACCCCGGCCTCGTCGAGCTCTACGATGAGCTTGCCCATGATGTCGTGGTAGCCTGCGACCACCCGGAGTGGCTTGTGGGTCAAGCGCGCCAGGTCGTAGGAATCGTAGCCTGCGAGGAGGAGCCCCACCTTGCGGCCCTTGCCCTCGACGATGGCGTTGGTGGCAAAGGTCGTGGCCAGGGAAACCCTTCTTGGGCTGGGATGCTCCGACAGGGGCAGGGCATCGAGGGCCCGTCCTATGCCGATGGCCGGGTTTCCGTGGGTAGTGAGGGCCTTGACCGAAGCCAGCACGCTCCGAGAGGCGAAGTCGAAGAGGACGGCATCGGTGTAGGTTCCCCCGGCATCGATGCCAAGGCCGACGCCCGAATCCATCCGGGTAGCCAGATCGTAGCCTGTACCCTCGATGCTCGTGCCGAGGCAGGTAGCATCGCCACCCCTGACAACATAGAACTGTCGGTCCTCACAGCGGACCCCTTCGCAGGCCTTTGATGCTTCCATGGTGGGGCATGGTAGGGCAAATGCCCCATTCAGCGCAATTACGTCTCCTTGGCTATCGCTGCCAGCCTTTCCCTGAGGGTGGGATGCGAATAGTGCCAGAAGGAGTAGAGGGGGTGGGGCCAGAGGTTCGAGGCGTTCTCGCTGTTGAGGCGGAGAAGGGCCGAACCCATCGCGTCCTTGCCCGCAGCCTCCCTGGCAAAGCGGTCGGCCTCGTACTCATGGCGGCGGGACCAGGCTGAAAAGAACGGGGCGAGGAAGAAGGTGGCAGGTCCCGAAACGAGGGCGAAGATCATGAGTATTGCCTCCTTCGTCATGGCAGTGAAGCCGAAGGCCGCGTAGAGCCCGCGCCAGCCGATGAGGAGGGACAGGATATAGAAGCCCGCGAAGGACAGGACGATCGAGACAATTGTCATCTTCATGACATGGCGCTTCTTCTCGTGCCCTATCTCGTGGGCGAGGACGGCGAGGACCTCGTCCTCCGGCATCGTGGAGACGAGGGTGTCGAAGAGGACGATGCGCTTGGCGGCGCCAAGACCGGTGAAATAGGCGTTGGAATGCTTGGAGCGCTTCGAGCCATCCATCACGAAGATCCCGGTCATCCTGAAGTCCAGGCGACCGGCCAGCTCCTTGATGCGATCCCGGAGGCTGCCCTCGGCCAGGGGAGTGAACTTGTTGAACAGCGGCGCGATGAACAAGGGGAAGATGATGGAGAGGGCAAGGCTTACGAGGGAGAAGATGCCCGCAGCCCAGAGCCACCAGAAGCTGCCGGTCGCGTCCATGAAGGCGAGGAGGATCCACAGGAGGGGCAGGCCGATGAGGGCCGAGACCAGGGTCTCCTTTGCGCCATCGAGAAACCAGGTGCCCAGCGTGGTCGTATTGAAACCGAAGCGCTTTTCAATGCCAAAGGTAGACCACAGGGAAAAGGGCAGGGACAGGATGGAGGAAGCCAGGAATACCGCGACAAAGAAAAGCATCGCCTGCAGATAGGCCCCCGGAACAAGGCCTCCAATAGAGGCGTCCAAAAGGCCAAAGAAGCCAAGGGCTGCGACCGCCAGTGTCAGGATCGTCGTGATGGGACCCTCGATGAGTGAAAAATCCAGGCGTGCAAGCGTGTAGTCACGCGATTTCGCGGCCGCCTCGACCGTGATCGAAGAAGCCAGCTCCTCGGGCACCCTGCCGTCAGCAGCGATGACGCTCCTCCGGTTGAGGAGGGTGAGGACAAGGCTCCATGCCAGGTCGATAAAAGCGAAGACGAGAAACAGGACCAGTATCGATACAGGACTCATGTGGACTCCGATCATCCCGAGATATACCACAAAGGAGGTTCGCAGGGTATCATCCGCCACCATGGTTCCACGAATGATAGCCTTTCTTGGCAGCGACATTCTCATGGATTCCCCCGAGGGGGAACCCTGGCTTTCTCACCCATCTCCCGCGGGGCCTGATGTGGCGACCCGGCGAAATTTCGCCTGCCTGGGCCAGGCCTTCATCGCGCTCTCGCTCGCGAAGGAGGCAGGGGCAGCGTTGGAGGCAGCCGGCCTCATCCGGATGCCCATCAGGCAAGCACTTTCCCGCTGGCCCGAAGCCACCCTCCGGCCTGTGCTGAAGGGCCTCGGGCTCATCAACTGGATGGAGACGGCGAAGTTCTGCGGGGCCTGCGGCACGGCCCTCGTCGATCCGGCAGCAGACCTGGAGGGGGGTGCCCGAAGCTGCCCCGCCTGCGGACGCCCGACCTTCCCGCGCATTTCACCCGCTGTCATCGTGCTGGTAACGCGGGGCGAGGAGATCCTCCTGGCGCGCAACGCGAAGCAGCCTCCGGGAGGGCGCTTTGGCCTCCTGGCAGGTTTTGTCGAAGCGGGGGAAACCCTTGAGGAGGCTGCCATCCGTGAGGTGCGCGAGGAAGCTGGCATCGAGATCGGGGAGCTCTCCTACGTAGCGTCGCAGCCCTGGCCCTTTCCCGATTCGCTGATGCTCGCCTTTACCGCGCGCTGGCTTTCCGGGGAGGCCCGCCCCGATGGCATTGAGATTGCGGAACTGCGCTGGTGTGGCCGTACCGGGCTCCCTGAAATCCCTCCGCAGGGAAGCATCGCCCGCTTGCTGATCGACCGCTTCGCGCTTGCATAGGTGCTGCATGCGAAGGTAGAGTCGCGCCGTGAAAACCATTCGAACTTTTCTCGCCATCGTTCTCGCACTGCTCGCCGTATTTCCCTCGCTCGCCGCAGGTACGGTGCTGATCCTCGACTACCACAGCTTCCTCGGCGTTAAATCTACCCTCGACTACAGGGTCTCCGACTTTGCGGCCCAGCTCGACCGGATCAAGGCCCTTGGCTATACCTTCGTTCCTCTCGAAAAAGCCATGGCCGGCGGACTCGTGGGGGACAAGAACATCGCAATTACGATAGATGACGGCAACCATTCGGTCATGGCTGCCGTGGAGGAAGCCCTCCGTCCCCGGGGCATCCCTGTCGAGCTCTTCATCTACCCTGCGGCGATAGGGCGGGCAAAGACCGTACTCACGCCAGAACAGCTGGTAACGCTCCAGTCGGAGGGCTGCGGTATCGGGGCGCATGGCTACACGCACCAGTTGATGACACCGCGTGCCTGGCTCCGGAACCGGAAGCAGGTCCTCCGCGAAGCCAGCATGCCCATGACCGCCCTCGCAAGGATCACCGGGAAGGCGCCGTCGATATTTGCCTACCCCTATGGCGTAGCCGCCCCCGGGGCCAGGGACGCTGTCCGTGCAGCGGGCTACGCCTGGGCCTTCCTCGCGAACGAGAAGATCCGCTTCATCGATCCGACGGATCCGGCCCTCGACCACTGGGCCGTGCCGAGGACCATCGTGTACCACTGGAACCGCCAGGCCATCTTCAGGCTCCTCGAGGCCCGCGCGGGCCCCTGATGCGTGCAAGTGATCCGCTCAGGCAGCGACCCCGATCATTGTACCAATGCTGAAGACCGCGAAGGCCACGAGCCAGCCGATGGAGAGCTGGAAGGCCAGCGCGAAGCCGAGCCAGCCCCAGCCGAGCTCTGACCTCATGGTCGCCAGGGCCGCGAAACAGGGCGGGATCAGGAGGATGAACAGCATCAGGCAGAAGGCGACCAGGGGCGTCCACGCGGGATCTGCCGCCAGTTCGCCCCTGAGCCCCGCCCGTTCGGATTTTCCAGCCCCCACGCCATAGAGAATGCCGAGCGTTGAAACCACAACTTCCTTCGCGGCGAAGCCGGTCACCGTCGCGACTCCGATCCTCCAGTCAAAACCCAGGGGTGCCACTCCTGGTTCGATGGCCTTGCCGAAGCGCCCCGCGAGGCTATTGGTCATCGACCGGGCAGCAAGGTCGCGCGACAGGCCCGCCTCGAGCGCCCCGGAGTCCGCCCCAGGATGGGCCTGGGTCCAGGCTGCCGCCATCTCCTCGCGCTCGCCCGGGGCGGCTTCATACCTGGGATAGCTCGTAACCGCCCACACGAGGATCGAAGCCGCCAGTATCACCGTCCCCGCCTTGCGGGCGTACATCGCCGTGTTTTCCCAGACGTGCCAGAGGAGGCCCCGGAGCGTGGGCCTGCGCCAGGGGGGCAGCTCCATGACAAAGGGCGTCGGCTCGCCCCGGAGGGCCGTGCGCCTGAGGACCCAGGCCGAGCCCAGGGCAAGGGCCACGCCAACGGCGTAGATGGCCATCACCACGGCCGCCGCGTGGCGCGGGAAGAAGGCCGCCGCCAAGAGGACGTGGACCGGCAGCTTCGCCCCGCAGCTCATGAAGGGGATTATCATAATTGTCAATATTCGGTCGCGCGGGCTCTTCAGGGTCCTGGCCGCCATGATGGCGGGAACGGAGCAGCCGAAGCCGAGCATCATGGGGAAGACCGACTGGCCGTGGAGGCCGAAGGAATGGAGAGCGCGGTCGGTGGCGAAGGCCGCCCTCGACATGTAGCCTGTGTCCTCGAGGACCGAGATCAGGAAGAAAAGCAGCAATATGAGGGGTACGAAGGACAGGACCCCTCCCACGCCGGCGATCACGCCGTCCACCACGAGGGAACGGAGGGCGCCTGTGGGCAGGGCAGGGCCGAGCGAGGCAGCCAGCCAGCGGAAGAAGGCATCGAGCCAGGCTGTCGGATAGGCGCCGAGCGAGAAGGTCAGGCTGAAGACACCCCAGAGGGTGAGTGCGAAGATGGGCAGGGCCAGGAAGGGATGCATCACGACAGTGTCGATGGCGTCGGTGAGTGAGGCTGCGCGCCTTCCAGGCAGGCGGAGGGTCTCGTGGGTGGCGCCGTGGATGTAGCCGTAGCGCTGGCCCGAGATGACGATCTCGGCGTCCTTGCCGAAGTGCGTGCCGATCCACGCCGCCGACTCGCGCGCCAGGGCGGCGATGGCGGCCGCGTCGCGGTGGGTTCCGAGGCGCTCCAGGGCGTCCCCGTCCTTTTCGAGGAGCTTGACCGCGAGCCAGCGCGCAGGAAAGCGGCGGGCGAAATCCGGATCCGCCCCGATGGCGCCCTCGAGGGCCTCCAGCCTCGGCTCGATCTCGGGTCCATAGCTTATGCGATGGAGGTCGTCGGATCCACCTGCAGCCGCGATGTCGGCAAGGTCGAGGAGCTCCTCGATTCCCTCGCCGGTTCTCGCCACCGTCGCGGTCATGGGTATTCCCAGGATCTTTCCAAGTTCCCCCGAGTCGATGGAAATGCCCTGTGCCTTCGCCTCGTCGCTCATGTTGAGCGCCCCGACGACGGGAATCCCGAGTTCCTGGAACTGGAGACAGAGATAGAGGTGACGTTCGAGGTTGGTGGAATCCAGGACATCGATGATGAGGTCGGGGCGCTCGTCCAGGAGACAGTCCCGCGTCACCACCTCGTCGATGGAGTAGGCGGTGAGGCTGTAGATCCCCGGCAGGTCGATGAAGCGATACTCGCGGCCCTTCCTGGTCCGACTCCCCTCGCGCTTCTCGACCGTGACTCCCGGGTAATTTCCTACCTTGTGCCGTGCCCCGGTGAGGGCATTGAAGAGGCTCGTCTTGCCAGCGTTGGGATTACCCGCCAAGGCGATACGCAGGATTCCCCGCGGCATCCCCGCGCTCATGGGGAAGGCAGCCCTGTTGACACCTGGACCTCGATGGCTGCGGCCTCACTCTTCCGGAGAAGAAGGTTGTAGCCAAGGATTCGAACCTGCATCGGCCCTGAGAGGAAGCCCCTCCGGACAACCTCGCCCTCCGCCCCATTGTTGAATCCCATGTCTGCAAGTCGCTTCCCGACCTCGCGGCCGATGGTCACTCCCTGTACCCTGAAGTGGGCACCCGGGGCGAGTTCAGAAAGCAGCATGTCAGGCTTCCTTCACGGGGCGGCCGCTCTGCCCGCCTGAGCCCGTACAGCGGGGGCAGATTCCCACGAGTTCGAGCTGGTGGCCGATGGCCGAAAATCCATGGGCAGCGTAGACGGCAGCCTGGGCTGCCTCGATGGAGCTGTCGGCAAATTCGACAACTGTTCCGCATCGTAGGCAGACGAGGTGGTCATGATGCCCCCGCCGGAACGCACGCTCGTACTGACGGCCACCCTTGTCACTGCGAGCCTCGCGGGCCACGCCCGATTCGGCGAGGAGCTTGATGGTCCTGAACACGGTGGCCTGCCCGATACGCCCATCGATTACACGGGCAGCCTCGAAAAGCTCTTCCGCCGATACATGCTGCTCGATGGAAAGGAAGGCTTGCAGCACCACCGCCCTCGCCCTCGTCAGCTTGAGGCCATTTTTCCGGAGAAAGGCTTCGAGCAGCTCAAACTCCGCCGTCGCAGGTGCAGGCGTTTCCATTTCGATAATGATTATCATTATCGTGCAAGGATGGGTCAAGCCGCACCAGGGCAGGGGGCTGCCGGCATCGGTGGACCCGAACAGCTGCCTGAGCATGGGCCTCACGCTGGTGCGGAGCAGATCAAGGGAAGGCTAGCCTATCAAGGCCCGCCTGGCTTCGGCGTCGAGCTGCGATTCATGCCGCGCTTAAGCGGGGTCGGGCCTCGCTTCAGCGGGGTCGGGCATCAGGGCATGCGGCAGGTCTCGACCATGGAGCGGACGGAGCGCTGGGTCCCCTTGACCATGGCCTTTTCGACGACAATTACCACAGTCCGCCCATCCGGGGCGAGGATCACACTGCGGATCACGTAGTCGCGGACTCCTTCGCGCACGATAGAGAGGTTGCCCGCGCTCACCCGCTGGACGCTCCCATCCTTCTGCGTCCGTTCGAGCTGCAGGCCGAAGGAAGAGCGGGGGCTCCCCTCCTTGGGCTCCGCCACGCTCTTGTTCATCGTGATCGTCCAGACGTCGTCGGTGCCGAAGTCCTGGAACTCGAGCCTGGCGGGAGATTCAACTCCATCGACGAGCGCGTAGATCAAGCGGCCACTTTCGAGGGGATCGAGGCGCTTTGAGGCTGCCAGGGGAGCGGCTTCGGCATACAGGGAGAACAGCGCGCCAATAGGGGAAATGCCAGCCTCGATCGGTCGGGGCCAGGCTTTCTCGAGGTGGCCCTTCGGAAGGAACTGGTTCTTCCGGGTATCCACGATGCCGAGCTCAGCCCAGGGGCCGGAGGTCGAAGCGTCGATCCCGTATTGCCCGTACATGAAACAGCTGGAATCGGCAGAGAATCCGAGGTCCACAAAGGCGGCAAGATCGCCCGCTGCAAGGGGGGCGAGGGTGAGCAGGGCGGTGAGTACCGCGAGTGCGTGTCGATGTTTCATGTCGAACTCCTCCCTTCAATATCGGAATGCTGAGAGTCCGGCTTGAAAGCAGATTTTAGGAGGGCACGACAGGCAGGCCGCGCTTTTCATTCCGGACCCTACGGCATATCCTGTCGCCCGTGACGGTCTCTACCCGACGGCGAGTCTACTGGCTTCTCTTTGCCCTCTCGCTTGGCCTTCTTGTGTCAGGCCTGGTCTTTGCCCTCCCGGCACTAGGGAGGGGCTTCCTGACCCTGGCCCTCGAAGCTCACTTCGAGCATCACCGCTGGGAATTCTTAGGTCTCGGGATCGGTTCCATCAACGCGGCCATGGCCGGGGGCCTCCTTTCGGCCCTGTTCGCGGCAGCGATGCTCCTCGCGATCCTCATCTCCTTCCGGAAAACCGGCTCCGACGAGATCTTCTTTCTTTCGTTCTGGGCTTTTACCTGCGCCTTCGAGGTGGGAAGGATAGTTGTCGTACGGATCGCAGCCGAGGGGGTCCCCATCCCCTGGGCGGCTATGGTCACGCGCACGGTCATCGCCGCGCGCTTTGCCGGATACGGTGCCTTCCTCCTCGCCGGACTCTGTTCGGGCGGATTCAGGAGCGAGCGTCCGGCTCTGGCTCTCGGCATTGTTTCTGCTGTCGGAATGTCCTTGTCAAGTTTTATACCCATGGATACCAGTGCCTTTTCTGATACTCTCCTGTCTCGTTTCGGCTACGCCGACACCCAGCTGCCGGTCGTCCTGGCGCTGGCAGCCATCACGGCTGCCAGCTATCTGATCGGAGCCAGGAATACAGGGGAGAAAAGCTTTGTCTCTATCGCCATTGCCTCGTTGCTCCTACTTGTCGGCCAGGAAATACTGGTTACATCCTGGAGGCCCGAAGCCCTCGCTCTGGCCCTCGGATTGATGGCCATCGGCGCGCAGGTCGCGATCTCGCGGCTACACGCCTGGTACCTCTGGCAGTAGCTGGGATTACAGGAGCAGGAGCGAGGCGAGACCGGCAGCCATGGGGAGGACGATATTGTCAAAGTCCTTGAGCGGGGCTGCCTCAACAAGCATCGCAACGAGGGCAATGCCAAGCGATTCCGGCGCGCGCTGTGTCAGCGAGTAGGCCGCAATGAAGACGGCAAAGAAACAGGTCAGGCTCCCTTCGAGCGACTTGCCACCAGTAAAGGGAAGGCGAATCGAGCCAAATAGCTTGCCGACAAGGCTGGACAGGCCATCCCCGAAGGCGAGAGAGTAGATGGCTATAGAGGCGGCAGGTTCGGGATACAGAAGAAGTGAGAGCATCGCACCGATACCAAGGGTCACCGGTCCGAGCACAAAATGCCCAGAATCGCGCTGGCGGGCGGCCAGGGCCGTGACACGGGAAATAATGGGCACTTCAACACCGCCCATGCGAAGCGTTTCGCTGGACGCATATACGAGGGTTCCGGCTGCAAGCATGAAATAAGTTAGATTCAGGTTGAAAGACGCGAAGAGGGGTACAAGACCAACAAGGAGGTGGATGGTTTTCCTGACGAGTTCGACCCGTATCTCTTGTCCGATCAAAAGCAACCTTGGCCCAGACCCCGAAAGTCGAAGTTCACGTTCCACGTTTCTATTCTCCATAGTAAATCGCACCACCATCCTCGGACCTATTCCGAAGACGGATCGCTGATACCAGTAGGTATAGCAGAAATCATGCCAATAGCCCAGGGCAGCGCGCTCATTTATTAAATCTATTTCTATTATACAATTAATGATCGCGCCGATAATATTTTCCCAGTGACTGTATGGTTTATATTACGCTCATTCCGAACCGGTGAGACATGCAGCGGCCTTGACAGCGAAAAAAGCCATTGATAGATTCATAGCCAGTGTCGGGCGATTAACTCAGCGGGAGAGTGCTACCTTCACACGGTAGAAGTCACTGGTTCAATCCCAGTATCGCCCATTCGTAAAATGTAATTATTTGCCCTGACCTGATCAGCTTCCAGGCCAGCTTTCTTGGGGATTGCCTCTTCGCGCGCTGCTTCGGATGGCGGGATTGGAGTCGAGAGTCCTTTGACGAAGAAGACCATCCTTCTCGTTGAAGACGAGTTCCGCCTCGCAATGAACGAAAAAAACTGCTTGCCTTAAAGAACTCCTCGGCAATAAAGGCTTTGGAGGATGCGAATGCCAGGCTCCACAGCATGGCTCTCCAGTATGATGGCAACTGCATCCCTGAATCCGTTTCATTCAAGAACTCCACGGGCTTTGGGCTTCAGCTCATTCATGGGCTGACCGGACAACTGCGCGGCACAGTACGCATCGAGCGGGCGGGGGGGGGGACGAGGGTCGTTGTGGAATTTGAGGCGAATGGGTAGAAATCACAGGTTGTTCCCGGCCATTTGTCATTGCCGGGGCTTCCAGGAACACCAGAAAAGGAGCTATGAGCATGAAAGAAGTAATCCTGGCGCTCGCGAAATACAACCGGGGCGCAAACCTGAACCTTATCGAGAGCCTTGAGAAGGCGGGAGCTGAAGTAGCCCATAAGGAAACGGGAACCTACTACAAGACCGTCCTCGGAACCCTCCAGCACTGCTTCTGGTATGAGGTCTCCTGGCTGAAGCGGTATCGCATCCTGGGTGACTATTCCTCACTTCGTGCCGCCGTTCTCGATGAGGAGGTCGACGCCTTGAAAGCGAAGGTCGGGGAGGACTTTGCCAGACTTGCGACCCTTATGAAGGAGATCGACTCCCTCTATGTCTCCTTCATCGAGGAAGTGCAGCCTGAAGACCTACAGAAAGCCATCAAGTTCAAGAACTTCCGTGGGGAGGATCAGGAGCGTAGCGTCTGGCAGACGATCTTCCACGTCCTGAACCACTTCACCCATCACCGTGGGGAGATTTCCGGCGCCTTGGACAGGATGGGTGTCAGCAACGATTTCGCGGGGTTCTTCAGGTACCTTTGAGGCTCGGAGGCCGCCACGAAGCCAGGGCTATGTCGTCGCCACAAGCCCTGGCAGCAGCCTCAAATACGCCTGTGTCAGCTCGGGACAGATGCCCAGGGGTGGATCAAAGCTCTCCACTGGGCAGATCCAGGCTATCAGTGACCGGATCACTGCTGGCGCCCCGGACAACTGAGTTTCTGCCCTCATCCATCCCCCTCCCGGGGGAATTATTCCTTTTTCTTTGTTTCAGCCGGTTTGGCCGGTTCCGCCTTGGGTCGCGCCAGGATGCCAGCCCCCTGGGCGTAGAGCCTCGGGAAGGCCCACTCGCCGTCCTTGGCTATCGAGTCGTAGGTTGAAAGATCGATGCCGCGCCCCGGATGCAGGGCATAGTCGAGGTTGGCATAGCCGAGGTTAGCCTGGTTGGCCTCGGTAAGGCTCCTTGAGTCCATGACAAATGCGTCGTAGAGGCGGGCTGATTCGGCAAAGTCGGCAACTGCCTCGGCCTTGAGCTTCGAGGCGCCATTCCGGTTGCCGAGCTTGAACAGGGCGACGCCGTGGTTGTTCTTCGACTCCAGGAGGACCTTCGAGATAGTACGGTCGTAGCCCTTTTCCCCAGGTACCGGGATATCCAGTGCGGCGTACCTGTCGCCGAAATCGTCCGCGATGCGTCGGTAGTAGTTCTCCGCCGAGGCATAGTCCTGGCGCCTGAAAAACGTGTTTGCCAGGGCCCAGGAAAGCCAGGGGCTTTCGTTCCCGCCCTGCCAGGACTGCCAGAACTGCGAAAGTGCCTCACCGTAATCGGATGCGCGATAGGCGATAAAGCCTCGACGATAGCGGATTTCCGGATTGTCCCAGCCTGCTTTTTCGGCCCGGGCATAGTACTCGCCCGCAGCCGTCAGGTTGTCCTTGGCCAGGTAGGATACATCGCCGAGGCCGGCATAGGCGCGGCCAAAGGCCGGGCTTGGCTGGAGGCGCCCGAGATTGAGGGCCTTCTCGTACTCCACGACGGCCTTCCCGAAATCCTCATCGGCCACGAGGTATTCCTTGTTGCCGATGAGAAGGTCGCCGCGTCGGATGAGGGCTTCGAGATACATGGCAAGGCGGCGCTTCCCGAGGGCGGGAAGGGCTTCGAAGCCAGTAATGGCATTGCCAAGTGCCTTCGTCTCCTCGCCAGCCTCGCCCACGGTCCGGTAGTAGCGATGCAGCTGCCAATGGGTCTCGGGAAGCCTGATGTCCCGTTCGAGGGCCAGATTCAGGGTCTTGTGGACATCCTCGATCTTGTCCTTGCCAATGAGGTAGCCTCCGAGTTCGGCAAGGGTCGCGGCGGAGAGGGGGGTCTTCGGCATGGCCAGGAAGCGGGTCTTGAGGGGCATCACCTCAGGGCTCTGGTCCACGCGCATGAAGTACAGGAGCATGCGCTCGAGATAGAGGTCCGTTGCCCCGTAGTTCGTGACCAGCGTGGCAAAACGCTTCCTTGCGTCCTCAAAGCGGGCCGGGACCTCGTCGGCCCACTCGAGGAATATGTCGCCCTCGAGGAGGAGGGCGTCCTTGTCGAGGGCCTCCCGGTCCAGGATGTATTTATTCAGTATTGTGATGGCTTCCTTGTACTTGAGCTGGTCGCGCTCGAGGGTGGCCCACTCCATGGCGCCCTGCTTCTCGGCGGGATGGCGGCGGATGAGGTCGGAGTACTTGTTCTCCGCGTCCAGGAAGTGGCGCTTTGCGACATAGGCCTGGGCGTAGCGATAATACCAGGGTATGAATTCCCGGATCTCGGTGGCGCGCGCGAAGTCTGCCTCCGCTTCGGGGTAGCGACCCTGGGCGATGGCCTCATAGCCGCTTCGATACAGGGAGGTAGCTGCAAGGGGGCGCCAGACAAAACGGTAACCGAGGTAGCCAAGGGTCCCCGCCACGATGAACACGAGGATAGCCGTCCGCAAGAGCGGCAGTATCGTATGGATGAAGAGATAGCCGATGCTGCCTTTTTCCTGGAGGAAACCGGCACCGGTGCGATGGGTGTAATCGTCGGGAATGGAGATGCGGCGCTTGAGGATCTTGCCGGCTGCGGTCGCTATGTCCTTGGGGGCGGCGTTCTCGACCAGGAGGAGGATGAGGTCGTTGCGCTGGACCTCACTGCCCTTCTCGTTGACAACGATATCCTCGACTGCAAGCCTCAGGTTGAGGGGCAACTCAAGGAGGCAGTCCTGCAGGCGGTCAACCTGGGCTTCGGTCAGCGAGAGGGGTTTGGCCGGCTTTTCTTCGGTCTTGGCACGCACCCTGGAGATGGCTGCAGGAGGCCGTGACCCGTCTTCCTGGTCAGCCCCGCCAAAGCCGCCCCAGCTCCCTTCCAGGTTGAAGGTAGCCGTATCGGCGCTTCCCTCGCCAAGGTTGGCGAGTTCGCGGTCGATGGCATCGCCGGCGAGGGTTGTCTCGCCGGGCTCACCGAAGCTGAAGGAGTCAAAGCCGTCGGAGGAGCCATCGCCCGCCTGCGAGGAAAAGTCGAATCCGTCCATCCCAGGCAAGTCAGGAGCCGAAGAGGGGGGAGCGCTGCCGGAAGCAGCCTTGGCTGGCGCCTTTCCAGGAGGGGACTTTGCAGCTGGTGCAGGTCCATCGAAGTCGGGGATCGCAAAGTCGTCCAGGGCATCGGCTCCCGTAGGGGAAGCCCCAGGCTCCTCCAGTTCGCCCAGCTCGTCTATTTCACCGAGTTCGCCTAATTCGCCTAATTCGCCCAGTTCATCGAGCTCGCCGAGCCCCTCGACCGCCGAGTCATCAGCAGCAGCGCCGAAATCTGGATCAGCTTCCTCGGTTTCTTCGGCTCCAGCTTCTTCAAGGGGCGAATCAGAACCGAGATCATCGAGGCTGCCAAGGTCAAAGGACAGGTCGGAAGCCGCAGCTCCCGCCGCATCAGCCGGGGCCCCTCCAGCCTCGGGTTCATCAAAGTTACCAGAGAAATCAAAATCATCAGGAAGTTCCTCTGCGCTGTCCGCAGCCAAGCCGGGGACCTCATCTGTGGGGACTGCCGGCTCTGTCTCCTCCAGCTCGTCAAGCGATTCGGCAAAGGAAGAAAGGTCAAAGCCTCCGCCGTCTGCCTCGGCTGCAGCCTCGTCTGTCTCTGCTGAAGCTGCCGGCTCCTCGACTTCATCAAGAGGGAATTCATCCAGACCGTCGAAGTCATCATCGCCTGCAGTTGAGCCAGGGGAGACGTCGGGAGCCACAGGCTCCTCGTCAGCTCCAAATGACCCAAGGAGAGCCGCCAGGTCGTCATCAACGCCCTGGCTGTCGCCCCCGGGGGCATCAGGTATCGCGGAAGGTGAAAAATCGCCGAGGAGGTCGCTGAGATCGGTGTCGAATTCCTTCGGCCCACCCTGGACAGGGGGGGCTGCCTTGGTTGGGATGGCTGGGGCTGCTGGGCTGGCTGAAAGGTCAGGGTAGGGATCGGAAATCTCACCCCATTGGGTAAGAACCTCCGGTTCGCGGGCGAGTGCGGTGAGTTCGCGCCTGAATCGATCGAGGTCCTGGATGCTTGGCATAGGTTGTCCGCCTATATTAACGGCATATGGCAGCTTGAGTTGAGGGAAACCACTATTCGCGCCTGCACCCTTTGCCGATAAGGGAAGGAGACATGATGAAAGTACAGGCCCTTTCCTTCACGCTTGCCCTCCTCCTGGTCGCGCCCTTTGCAGGAGCGGTGACCATCGACTCGCTGCCCCTCCACATCCACCTCAAGAACCTGGACCACGCGGAACAAGCCAGTGTCCAGGACGGCTACCTGATCCTCACCCTCGGTGGCGTCCACCGCTTTGTCGGGGCATCCTTCGCCCATGAAAACTTCGTGCGGATCCATCCCTTCGAGCGGAACGACAAGGGCATCTTCATCCTGGCCTGGAAGATTCCGACCAACTCCCTGTCGCCCCTTGCCTACCGCCTCGTCATCGATGGAGCCTGGGTCGCCGACCCCGGCAATCCGCGTCGCGCTACGATCGAAGGAGCAGGCCTGACCGTATCACTCGTCGATGTCCCCCGGCTTTCTGACGAGAGGCCAGGAGTCTATGAGCTGCTTTCGAAGGACGGAAAAACCGCACGCTTCCTGTACAAGGGAGGGCCAGGCGAAACCGTCTCGGTCGCCGGCAGCTTCAACAACTGGGATCCCTTTGTCCACAGGATGGAAGAGACAGGCCCCGGCCGCTACGAGCTCCAGCTCGAGCTGCCTCCCGGAATCCAGCTCTATAACTTCGTCGTCCGGGGCCAGATGATCACCGACCCGCTCAACAGCGAGAAGGCGACAAACAGATACGAGCAAAGCGTCTCCATTCTCAGGGTCGGCAACAAGCCAGTACCAGGCGACCCAATCATCCTGCCCATCGACCTGAAGAAGGCGGAAACGGCCAAGAAGAAATAGGCGGTCGTCGATAGACCTCCCTCGCATGCCATTCCCTCAGGGTTACGAGGTGAAGGTGAATGGTCTTCTCCTCGCCCTCGATCAGTGCTTTGAATTGCGAGCCTCCCCGAACCCCATCCCTCCTGGAACCCAGCCATTGCCAGTGCGCATAGTGCCCGCGGTCGCCTGGCTCACCAAAGAGACCTTCCCAGGTCCTCTGGAATTTCCGGAATTTTCCGAGTCGGGGGTGCAGACAGTTTCTTGGATAACGAGACCACCATCCCAGGACTCAACCGGCACTGAACAGGGCTCATTCCGCGTTCAGCAGGTCCTTCACCAGCCGAAAGCTCTCCAGCCCCGCCTCAAGGTCCTCGACGAGGTCGCGGGCTATGTCGGCGGGATCGGGGAGAGAGTCGGAATCGGAGAGGCTCGTGTCCTTGATCCAGGTGATGTCGAGGCTGGTGCGATCTCGGGAGAGGATCTCTTCGAGCGTGAACTTTCGCCACCTTCCCTCGAGGTTCTTCTCAAGATTCCACGTAGCCTTTCGCTTGTGCCTGTCGGTCGGCTTATAGCAGGCGATGAAGTCGGCGAGGTGCTCATAAGTGAGCGGGGTCTTCTTGAGGGTATGGTGGACATTGGTACGATAGTCGTAGATCCAGACCTCTCGGGTCCAAGGCTCCTTGGCGGCGGGATGGTTGTCGAAGAAGAGGACATTGTCCGGTACGACGACCGCAGCCTTGCCGTCGGATTTGAGGAGGGTGCGGATGTGCTGGACGAAGTTGAGCTGCTTGTTGCTCGTCGTCGCCCAGAAGTCCTGGCGGTTGTAGACGAGCTCTTCCCGCTCCTCCAAACGCTGACGCTAGGCTTCGCTCCCCCGCATCGTTTGTGATCGTCATCGAACTCTTCTTGCCGAAGGGCGGATTGGTGAGCACGTAGTCGGCGCGCGGCGTGAAGTACTGGCCCGCCCCCGACTTCGTGTCCTAGGCGTTGCGCTCGAGGAGACCCTCGTAGATCTCGCCCGCCACGTCCACCCGGTTGGCGCTCCAGTTCTCCTTGTCGATCAGGTCGATGAGGCGCGATAGCTTGGCCGGATCCTGGATCTTGTTTTGGCTCTTCATGAATATCTGCCCCAGCATGCCGGGAGCGGTGGAAAAGCCCCGGAGCACCTCGATGTAGTGGGCCTCGAGCTCTGAGCCTTTTTTCGACCGGAGACTGGGCCAGGCAAGCGCCGTCGGCACGGCGAGCTTCCGGTTGTGCGGCGGTTTCGAGTACTCGTCCGCCATCTTGAGGAAGAGCAGGTAGGTGAGCTGCTCGACGTATTCCCCGTAGCCTATGCCGTCGTCGCGAAGGACATTGCAGAAGCCCCAGACCTTCGCTACAAGGGCGCTGCCCGATTCGGTCATTGAGCCATCCTTCCCGGCCAGACTTCCCGGCCTTTCATCGTACCTAATTCAGTACCCAATTAATTATCCTTACCCAATTCACCGACCACGGTGGCCCAGCGGGCATCCCTGCCGCGCTTCACGCAGCGCATCCTGCCCTCCGCTCTCAGCTTCTTGAGAACCTTCCTGATGAGTTCCACGCCTGCGGCAGGACAGGCATCCTTGACCTCATCGACCGAGAACTCCCGGCCGTACCGCGCGATTACGGCGCGTATATCTGTCGATCGCTCACCCTTGGCTTCCCGGTACATCGCCGCACGGGTTTCCATTTCGCCATAGGCCCGCTTGAGAATCCCGAATAAGTAGGTGACATAGGGCCAGGGGTCGTGTCCGCCGCTATGCCAGCCCGCCGAGGAGAGTTCAAGAGCGCGGTAGTAGCCCTCCTTCTCTTCTTCAATCAGGCGTTCGAGGCTGATATAGCGTCCTACCTCGAAACCTGAGCCATAAGCGCCGATGAGGAGAAGGAGCCTCGACACTCTGCCGTCGCCGTCCCTGAAGGGGTGTATGCAAAGAAAATCGAGATTGAAAAAGGCCACTGCAAGGAGGGGAGGCAAACGTTTCTCCCGGAGAGCCTCTTCGTAGCGGGTTACGAGCGCAGACATCGCCGCGTTGATCTCCGTAGCAAGGTCGGCCGCCGCTCCTCCAAAAAGCTCATGGAACCCGCCAAGGCCTCCCTGTTCAAAGAATGGGCTGTAGCCGAAGTCCTAAC
>JBAXTA010000139.1:0-11172 GCA_037130415.1 Spirochaetota bacterium | reverse complement strand
ATGAAGAAGATCCTCACCGTGGTTGGAGCCCGACCACAGTTCATCAAGGCCGCAGTCATTTCGCGACTGCTGCGATCGGATGCCTGGAAGGGCCTGGCGACTGAACGCCTTGTCCACACTGGCCAGCACTACGATGCCAACATGTCGGAGATCTTTTTTTCTGAAATGCGCATCCCGAAGGCCGATGTCAATCTTGGCATAGGTGGGGGAGGACACGGCGCCATGACGGGAGAGATGCTCGCGCGCCTCGAAGTGGAACTCCAGTCATACAGGCCCGATATCGTCATGATCTACGGCGACACAAATTCAACCCTTGCTGGCGCCCTGGCTGCTTCGAAGCTCCACCTGCCCGTGGCTCATATTGAAGCGGGTCTCAGAAGCCGGGACAAGGGCATGCCCGAAGAGCAGAATCGACTTGTTGCAGATCATTTGTCGACCTGGCTGCTGTGCCCGACAGAAGCGGCCCTTGCGAACCTGAAGCATGAGGGGATTGCCGATTGCGGTGGTCGTGCTCCCTCCAGTGACCATCCCAGGGTCGCCAAGGTGGGCGACGTGATGCTCGATGCTTCCCTTTTTTATAGAAGCATCGCAGCTTCAAGGCCTATAGCGGAACGACTCGTAGCGAAGCTTGGACTACAGGGGAGTTTTCGCCTACTGACGCTGCATCGCGCTGAGAACACTGACGACTCAGACCGCTTGCTTGCGATCTTCAAGGCCCTCAACGAAGCCAATGACCTCCCGCTAGTCTTCCCGGTCCATCCCCGTACAAGGAAGATGCTCGAGGCTTCGAACATCGAAGTCGGAAAGCACATCCGTATGCTCGATCCTGTGGGCTACCTCGATATGCTGGATCTCGAGGCAGGCTGTGAGCGCGTTATCACCGATTCGGGGGGCGTCCAGAAGGAAGCCTATTTTTTCGGGAAGCCCTGCCTTACCCTGCGCGATACGACTGAATGGGTCGAAACCGTCGAATCTGGTTGGAACCAATTAGTTGGTGTTGATCCAGATGAAATTGTGCAGGCCTTGGCAAGGCCCCTGCCAGGCGGCGAGCGCGCTCCCCACTACGGAAGCGGCGATGCGGGTACTCGGATTCTGGAAACGATCCTGGACTCCCGCTAGGATGTCCGGCTCTGCAGTCTGGATCATCTGTCAGCATGCTGGCTCTCCCCGGCATGGAATGAATTATCGACCCTATCATCTCGCCCATGGGCTTGTAGGGCTGGGGCGCGATGTCACGGTGATCTCTGCCTCTACTTCGCACGAATATTTTTCTCCACCGAGAACGAGTGGCTTTTATACCATCGAGGACGTGGACGGCATTCGCTATGTTTGGGTTCGGACACCGGCGTACGGTGAATCACGCTCATTAGGAAGGATCTTGGCCTGGGCTGTGTTCCTCTTTGGGCTCATGAGACTATCAAGCCTGCATCTTCCGCAACCAGGATCGATTGTCGTTTCCTCGCCTCCGCCCTATCCGATCCTGGTGGCGGCCATGCTTGCCAAACGCTTCAAGGCGAAATTGGTCTTTGAGGTCAGGGATCTCTGGCCCCTGTCCCTTGTCGAGCTCGGAGGAATATCCCTACGGAATCCCTTTGTCCGTCTGACCCAGTGGGTAGAGGACTTTGCTTACCAGCGTGCTGATCGTGTGGTTTCGGTATTGCCTCTGGCCGAAAGCCACATGGCCAGCCATGGCATGGGCGAGGGCAAGTTTGTCTGTATTCCCAATGGTGTCGAAGTAGGCCCTTTGTACGACAAGGCTCCTGACCCGCGGATCAAGGCGGCCTTGCCAGGATGCACCTGTGTAATTGGCTACGCTGGCAAAATCGGGATTGCCTATGGCATCCGGACCCTCATCGAAGCGGCGGGCCTGCTGCGTGATCGAAGGGAACTAGGCTTTGCCATTGTCGGTGGTGGGAGTGAACTCGAGGAGCTCAAGGCCGAGGCCAGGCTGCGCGAGCTTAGTAACCTTGTCTTCCTTCCGCCAGTATCCAAGGCGGAAATCTCCGGTGTACTTGCGGCCTTTGATATCTGCTACCTGGGACTCAGGGCTGAAAACCTTTTTCGCTTCGGTGTATCGCCCACCAAGCTGTTTGATTACCTTCTGGCTGGCAAACCGGTGATCATGGGAATCAAGGCTGGCAACGATCCCGTTACTGCGGCGGCTTGCGGCCTGACCATAGAGCCTGAAAATCCCGATGCCCTCGCGCAGGCCATATTCAATCTTTCTTCGCGTCCGAGGGAGGAACTAGCTTCGCTTGGCGCCTCTGGCCGGGAATATGTTATCACTTACCATGATTGGAGCAAGCTGAGCCTGGCCTACGAGACAATTCTCGCCCCATGAAAAAAGCGCTTGCCTCGATATTGCTGGCCCTGGCTCTTGTTGCCGCTTGCATGGGCGCTGGCCCGATCAAGGCGGCCAGCCCTGCCGAAGAATTCCGCGTCGAGCGCCTGCGCATCGGCTGGTACGATGGAATCGGCTTCAGCGAGTCCCCACGCCAGCTAGCCGACTGGGGCTTTGATCTCGTGCTTCCCTATGTTGGAGAGGCAAGGTCCGAAGAGGTTCTACGTTATCTTGCTGGGGCTGCCGAGGCAGGCATCGATGTAGTGGTGGAGATACCACGTTCGCTGGCCATCGAGGCTGGAAGCGGACTCGACGCCTATGTCAGCGCCATAAGGGAATCTCCCGCTCTTGATAGTTGGTATCTGTACGATGAGCCTGAATGGAAGCCTGAAACCTGGCTAGCGGGCCTTCGGCCAGCCTATGCGCGGATCAAGGCCCTCGACCCGAATCATCCTGCAACGTTGGTATTCATGTTTCCCTTTTTTGCAGGCGCCTTTGCCCGGTCCATGGATTCCTTCTGGGTAGACTGCTATCCCTTTGCCGAAGGGAGTCCCGAATTCGCTGCGTTCCGGGAGGGCTATCTTTCCTCCTTCGAGGTCCTGCAATCCCAGTCCCAGAGGCTTGGCAAAAACCTTGGGATAGTCCTCCAGGGCTTTGGCCAGGACTCCGGTGGGAAAGCGCAGTTCTGGCGCAGGCTGCCGAGTGTGGCGGAAACCCGGACCATGCTGCTTGCATGCCTCGCTGCCCGTCCCAGCACGATCCTGTTTTGGGCACTGTACAGGAGCAACCGAAGCTGGATCGAGTCAGCCCTCCTGCCGGCGTTCAGGGAATTGCGCTCGGCCTTTCCTCGCGGAATTGTCTACTATCAGAATAGTGGCTATTCCAAAGGCGGGGAGGGTGCCATTGTTCGCAGGCTTGGGGATGGAGAGGGCAAGAACTGGATTCTCCTTGTCTCGAATAGCGACCGATCTCGGACCTTCACGCTCACGGGCGGAGAATCGTCTCCAGTACTTAGCCTAGCGCTTCCAGCCTATGGCGCAGCCCTTGTTTCGCTAGCAACCCAGGAAGCGCCATGATAAGCAAAGCATCCAGAAAGCGTAAACAAGTCATTCTCCTTCTGGGAGATGTGATCATCTTCTATCTTTGCCTTTTTGGAGCCCTCGCGGTCAGGAATCTTGAATTTCCGACGATTGAGGTATTGCTCAGTCACATGATTCCATTTAGTTACGCCATTATCGGCTGGTTGGCTGTCTACTACACTGCGGGCCTCTACTCCCTCGAAATAATTTTCGAAACGGACAAGATCTTCAGCCGCCTCGGCATATCGGTTGTATTTGCCACCCTCGCAACTGCGGCGATGTTCTATGTACTCCAGGTTTCTTCGGTCAGCCCCAAGGTTGTACTTTTCCTCTTTGCGGTCTTCACTGGAATCCTGTCCGCTTGCTGGCGGCTAGCCTATGCAAGACTGACAGGCAGCCGGATGCTCAGGATGGGTGTTGCCTTTGTCGGCAGCAATCTGGCAGTCATCGAATTGCTGAACGATGCGAGGGCCCTCGCGGGCTTGGGCTATGCTGCGAGGCTTGTCCTCGATGAAAGCAAGTCATCGCCCGCATCAATAGCTGGAGTCTCAGTGAGCTCCGAGCGGGACGAGCTTTCCAGGGCGGTCGCAAGCAACGATGTTCATGTCGTAGTCTTCGCCAATGAATCGGGGGTCCCTGACGAGACGCGCAGGCTTCTGTTCAAGCTCCTTGAAAGCCACCCACGCTACATGCGCCTTGTGGATTTCTACGAACTGATCTTCCGCCGCCTGCCCATTGGAGAGATCGACGAGACCTGGATCCTCGAGAATTTCAATCTTGAAGAAAGATCTGGCTACCTTGCAGCCAAGCGGGCCATCGACATCTTTATGGGTCTTGCGATCTCCCTTCTCAGCATCCCATTCCTTCCCTTTATAGCCCTCGGAATTGCCATTGAAAGCAGGGGTCCCATAATATTCAGTCAGACGCGACTGGGGAGGGGCTCCAAGCTCTTTACGATCTACAAATTCCGTACCATGCGCGTCGAAAGCAACGACTTGGCTCCTACTTCCAAGGGAGATTCCCGGATTACCCGTATTGGTGGCTTTCTTCGCGCAACGAGGCTGGACGAGCTTCCGCAGATGTATAACCTGATCCGGGGAGATATGAGCTTCGTCGGGCCACGGCCTGAACGTCCCGAACTTGCGGCTCGTCTCGAGGGAGAAATCCCCTGCTACCGGCAGCGACTTCTCGTCAAGCCCGGCCTGACTGGTTGGGACCAGGTTTCAGGGGAATATCATTCCCCCTCCATAGAGGATACCTACAAGAAACTCCGCTTCGATCTCTACTACATCAAGAATCTCTCGCTGAGCCTCGACGTATCTGTTTTTTTCAAGACGATACTGACCGTGCTTCTCCGCTCAGGGCAGTAGTGTGAGGATAATTTGGATGAAGTACAGCATTGGCTTGGCCTTCCTGTTGGCCCATTGTATGGCGGCCAGCCTATCAGCCCAGACGGGCCTGGGCGGCGCCGAGCTCCCCGCCTTTTCTGCCGAGCCTGCCCTCGATACCACCTTCGATCTTTCAGCTACCTGGGACGGTAGGCTTTCCACCCAGGAGCTCGGGGTAATCTCACTGTACTCCCCCTCCTTTGTACTCGTAGCCTCCCTGGCCTTCAAGAATGACGGGAAATACGCCCCCGCCCAGGCGAACCTGGCCGAGGGGAATCTCGGAAACCTGTATTTCCTCCTGCCTGCGGGAGGGGTGGCTTTTTCAGGCGCAGGCTTTGAACTACGCGCTGGCAGACTCCCGCATCGCGATGTAGTCGATTCGCCCTATTCCCTCTTTGTGAACGGCGAAGCGAATACCGCCATGCTTACGGAATTAAGTTATACCAGTGAGGGTTTTTTCTACTGGTCGCGTTGGGTAGAGCTCAATTCGCGGTCCGGGATGAAGACCCCAGCCTTTCCTGACGGCTTTCCCGACCGAGGAGCCAATATCAAGGCCTATGGCCTGCGCTATGGAGAATTCAGCTTCGGCATCCAGGACGCGGCTGTATACGTGGGGCGCTCCTTCGACCTCGAGTACCTTCTCAATCCTGCGCCTCAATACGCCGTCCAGTATTTCCGCGACACTGCCGGACGTCCCTGGGCCACAGGGGCTGATGAAAATGACCTCCTTGGATTCTTCGGACAGTGGAAGGGCGCAGTGCAAAGTGCCCAATTCCAGGTTCTCTTCGATGACTTCAACATGCACTTTCTCTTGCCCAAGACTCCGAACAACCCCTGGAAGGCAGCCTGGAGCCTGGGATGGACCATCGATACTGAACTTGGAAAGTTCAGCCTCTGGCAGGCAGGTGCAACTAAATACGTTTTCGAGCCCACCTATGGCAAGCCCGGGAGGGAGTATGGCTACAGCTACTACCCGGACAGTCTCTTTGATTATTCCAAAGCCTTTGCGGGCAACTACAAGTCCATCGACATAGCGGATCAGATGATCGGCTACAGCAAGGGTGAGAACAACCTTGCCCTGCGCGGGGACTGGTCAGGGAGTCCCGGCGACTGGCCCGCCTGGGCCTATCTTGAGTTCACACTCTCTGGGTCCAAGTCCCCCACCAATGCCTGGCAGGAGGACTCCTGGCACCGGAATCAGGGTACGGTTCTTCTTGGAGAGGCCGTCCTCGAAAAAAAGCTGCTAACTGGGCTTAAAATATCCAGACGCTTCGGGGCTCTGGCTTGCTACGCTTCTGCTACGATCGGATACGCCTGGAATGTCCTTGTCCTCGGCCCGGTTACTCCACTCCTGGATAACCCGATCGCACCTGAAAACGATCTGGCCTCCTACAATGCCATCTGGATCTGGAAGCCCTCTTCTACAAACAAGGCACTATTCAGCCTGACCCTCGGGGGTTCCTGGAAGCTGGACCTTGGGGGCGGCCGGTCGTGAAGGTTCCGGGGATATTTGTCCTACTTATGAGCAGTTTAGCCCTGAATGCTGCGGTGCTCGCAGAGGAGCCCACCCTCAGGGCTAGTTTGGAAATAGAATACGAAAGGACCCTTGGCTCGCCGATTGCAGTGGAGACGACAGAAGCGAAAAGCGGCATCGATGTCCAGAGGGGCTATTTGAGCTACCCGCCCTTTGCGACCCTCGATCTTTTCTATGGTGATAGGGAAGGCCTTTTCTTTCACTCAGTTGCCGAAGTCAGGCCCCAGTATGTCGGTGATGCCTACCTTGTCGATAACCTCCCGCCACTCGGAGCGACGGGCAACCCTATCATGGCCGAAAACGGCGTTATCTCGAGGGGAATAGTCGCCTGGCGTAGCCCGAATCTGGACTTTACCCTCGGCCGGGATGGCATTGATTATTCGGGAGGCCTCCTGGGAAGCATATTGCCCTCGCCGCGCATCCCCTATTGGGATGGCTTTCACCTCGAGACCAGGATCGGCCAACTTGGCATGCAATGGATGGTATCCAGCATCAGGGCTCGCAGGGCCTATGCCGGTCTCGATGTCGACCCCAACGCCGGCGGAAATACCAGTTCTCCCGGCTATCCTGATTATGGCTGGGAAGAAACCGCGACAGGCAGCCCCAGCCTCATTCTCGAGACCTTCCACCGCTTTTCCTGGGACTTCGGTGGATTCGTCCTGGGGGGATCGGGCCATGCCCTCTACTCGCGCAGGAACAACCGCATCGAGTTTGTTGATATCCTGCCGGTAGCATCCTGGCATCAGACCCAGCTCCTCGAAACCAATATGTCCATCATCCTCGATGGACGCTGGACCCCACAGAGCGGGCTATCGGCCGCTTTCCAGATCGGACTGGACGACGCAAATTCCGGCTTGATCGGTGTCCGCGACTCCGAGGCGGTGACCATTTCAGCCTTTGTTGGCGGGATAGAATGGAAGCCTCCGGAGAGCAGCTTTTCCCTTTATGGTGAGACTGGCTATACCCATGTCCTGTGGGGCAACTTTGACGGCAGCACCCCTTCTATTCCCTACGTGAACACGCTGTCACGGGCTATCTACCGCTATCCAATCGATTCAGGCGCCATACTTCTGCCGCTGACCAGTCCCTATGGGCCCGGAGCACGCTGGGTCCGCCTGGTCGCAACGCTTGACCGAGGGCTCAAAGGATTCCAGGCCGGTGTGGATTTCCTCTTCCTCCTGAAAACTGAAGCAGCCAACCTTGTCACGACCCCCTACTTTACCGGGATATCTGCTACGGAAGCCTCCCATGCAGTCTCCTTTGCAAGTTTTGAGTGCTTCTTCTCCTATGAATGGGAGGGTGTCGCCGTCAAAGTCACACCGGCGATGAACTATCGCGATGGAAAGACAGGCTTTTCTGCTAGCTTTGCGATAGGATATCGCTTCGGCGGGCCAAGTTTGTTCAAGTATTGAACAACTTGATCTCCGCTGCTATGGTTTGGCGACTTCCAAAGGACTCGAGCCTAGTCTTGGAGCATGTTTCGGCGGCACAGGACGGACTCGACGACATTTCACGAAAAGCAAGGGCCTTGCCCCTGCGGGCTTGGCGCACCCTTTGAAATTGCGGGTTTATTGAAATTGTGGGAGCGGTACGATGAGCGATTTCGACATTATCATGGAAAATATTGCCAATGATTCAGTCCGGGTTGGCATCATGGGCCTGGGATATGTCGGCCTGCCCTTGGCGGTGGCCTTTGCCAAGAAAAACATCCAGGTCCTTGGCTTTGAAAAGAGTGAGACGAAGGCTGGGGCAGTCAACGCGGGCAAGAACTACATTGGCGATATCAGGGATGAGGATTTTAGAGCGGTCATCGGGAAAGGTAGCTTGTCGGCGACCACCGACTTCTCCCGCATCGGAGAATGCGATGCGCTGATCATCGCCGTGCCGACTCCCCTCGACAAGTTCAAGAAGCCCGACATGAGCTACATTGCTGCCTCCTGCGAAGCCATCGGCAAGTACATGAAAAAGGGCAGCTTTATCGCCCTTGAGAGCACGACCTATCCTACGACTACCGAAGACTTCATGAAGCCCATAATTGAGCGTGAATCGGGCTTGAAAGAAGGGGTGGACTTCTGGCTTTGCTTTAGCCCCGAGCGGGTCGATCCGGGCAACAAGGACTACAAGACGGACAATACCCCCAAGGTGGTTGGGGGCCTCGGAAAGGAAGCCCAGGCCATTGCCTTGGCACTCTACGGCAAGGCTATCCAGAAGCTCTATCCGGTCAGCTCTCCCCGTGCAGCCGAGATGGTCAAGATCCTCGAGAATACCTACCGTCTCGTCAACATCTCCCTTATCAACGAGCTCGCCTTGTTGGCAGGCAAGATGGACATCAACATCTGGGAGGTTATCGAGGCAGCCAAGTCCAAGCCCTACGGATTTCAGGCCTTCTATCCAGGCCCTGGAATCGGTGGACATTGTATTCCACTGGATCCCTTCTACCTCGAATACATCGCCAAGGGCTTTAACTTTGACCTGACCATGATCAACGCGGCCGGCAATATCAACAACCTCATGCCCTACCGGATGATGAACAAGATCGCCTTTGCCTTGAACCGTCACAAAAAGCCCTTGAATGGCTCGAAGGTCCTGTTTATCGGGGTTGCATACAAGCCCGACATAGACGATGCGCGAGAAAGTCCAGCCCTTCTTGTCATGGAGCAGGTTGCACGAAAGGGTGCAGTCGTGAGCTATCACGATCCTTATATTCCCCAGGTCATCGATGAACATGGCCATCGGTGGCAAGGCGTCGAGTTGACCGACCAGGTCCTGACCGAGGCGGATTGCGTCGTGTTTACAACTAATCATAGTTCCCTCGATATCGACAGGATCGTCGACAAGGCGACTCTGATCGTCGATACGAGGAATGCGGTCAAGGGCGTACATATCGAGGACGGCAAGGTGTATAAGCTTTAGTGATGGGTATCTGTATTGAGGTGCTGCAGTGGAAAACATGATGGTCTTGCCTACGCTTTTGCCTGCCCTTGTTGCTGCGGCCTTTTCCCTCGTCGGGACTCCCTTGATTCTGGCCATTTCTCACCGTCGGGGCTGGTTTGATGTTCCGGACGATCCGCGCAAGATTCATACCGGTTCCATTCCCCGACTCGGTGGGATAGCGATGTTCTGGGCCTTTATAGTCGCCTTGCTCGTAAGCGCCCTGTTTGGGGCTTTCCGGCTTGAGGCTTCTCTTATTGTATTGCTGGGCGGAGCTGCTGCCATCCATGGAATGGGCTTGGCCGATGACTTTCGGAATCTGAGGGCCTACTTCAAGTTTGGAGTCCAGCTTGTCGTAGCAATTGCCGTTTCGGCTGCAGGCTATCGCTTCGAGTACTTACCCGGCTTTGGATCAGCTGTCCCCCTTGGCGTATTCTCCTGGATTGTTACAGTTGTCTGGATAGTCGGGCTTTCCAACGCGGTCAACATGATCGATGGCATGGATGGCCTGGCTGGCGGGATCAGCCTGATTGCGGCCCTAAGCTTTGGCGGTTTGTTTTTAGCCCTCGGACAGGCAGGGGGAGCCATAGTATCCTTTGCCCTCTCCGGGGCAATTGTGGGCTTTCTTTTTTTCAATTTCCCCCCTGCCCGGATATTCATGGGCGATTCCGGGAGTCTTTTCCTGGGTTACTGCCTGGCTGTATTGCCACTCCTGGGTACAGGTGCCAATCCCGGGGAATTTTCATTCCTCGCAGCTGGAACCATCGTGGCTATTCCGGTTCTGGATGTCTTTGCCGCGATCCTTCGCAGAAGGCGTCGAGGGCAGGGTGTGATGACCCCCGATAGGGAGCACCTCCATCATAAGCTTATGGACTTAGGGCTTGATGCGCGGCAGATCCTTGCCCTTGTCTATGCTGCTGCAATCGGGCTTGGCGTCGTAGGCATGCTCGGCACGGTGCTGTTACCAGGTCCATCGGTCATTGCGCTTATCGTGGCGCTCGCTATTGCTGTAGCTGCATTTGTTGTGCTTCATTACGCAAAAAAACGGCTACTATCCGATAGAAACAGAGGATAGCGCGAATGGATGCAGCAATAGGGAGAAGTTCATGAAAGGCATAATTCTAGCCGGAGGAACGGCAACTCGGCTCTTCCCTGCTACCCAGGCTATCTCCAAGCAGATACTACCTGTCTATGACAAGCCCATGATCTACTATCCTTTGTCGACGCTCATGTTGGCGGGTATAAAGGAAGTGCTGGTAATCTCTACTCCACGGGATATACCTCAGTTCCGAGAGCTTCTCGGGGATGGCAGCGCCTTGGGCATGCGATTTGAGTATGCAGTGCAGGATAGGCCGCGGGGACTGGCGGACGCCTTTCTTGTCGGTGAAACGTTTATTGCCAATGATTCTGTAGCCCTCGTACTTGGTGACAATATCTTCTACGGGCAGGGATTTTCCGCCATGCTCGAGCGGGCAGCTTCGCAGGTATCGGGAGCCACAATCTTTGGATATCCAGTCAAGGATGCCAGGGCCTATGGCGTCGTAGAGTTCGATGCGGCGGGCAAGGTGCTCTCGATCGAAGAAAAGCCCGCCAATCCTAAGTCTAATTATGCGGTTCCTGGGCTGTACTTTTATGACAGAGAGGTTGTGGATATTGCGAGGTCGGTCAAGCCATCGGCGCGTGGTGAAATCGAGATTACGAGCGTCAATAATGAGTATCTCCGCCGACAGGCTCTTCACGTCGAGTTGTTCGGACGTGGCTTTGCCTGGCTGGATACGGGCAACCCTGGTGACCTCCTTGAGGCAGCAAACTTTGTCGAGACAGTTCAGCGAAGGCAGGGACTCTATATAGAGCCTGTCCCAGATTATCAAATCTGCCCGACTTGACATAAATAGTAAT
>JBAXTA010000138.1:0-11184 GCA_037130415.1 Spirochaetota bacterium | reverse complement strand
GCTAGGGCCGCCGGCTAGGGCCGCCGGCTAGGGCCGCCGGCTAGGGCCGCCGGCTGGGGCCGCCGGCTGGGGCCGCTGCGTCGGCAGGCTCTCCCCGAACTCCCCATTCCGGGTTTATACTTCCAGCCCCGGTGGCAGAACCGGGCAAAGGAAGGAGTCCCTATGTCCCATTCCCTCATCGAGAACTACGATCCTGAGCTCTGGAAGGCCATGCAGCTCGAAACCGGCCGGCAGCGCGACAATCTTGAGCTGATCGCAAGCGAGAACTACACCTCGCGCGCTGTGCTGGAAGCCGCCGGCTCCGTACTGACCAACAAGTACGCCGAGGGCTACCCGGCCAAGCGTTACTATGGAGGCTGCGAATTCGTCGACATGGCGGAGAACCTGGCCCGCGACCGGGCAAGGCAGCTTTTCGGGGCAGACCATGCCAATGTGCAACCCCACTCTGGCTCCCAGGCCAACATGGGCGTGCTTTTTTCTGTGCTCAAGCCCGGAGACACGATCCTTGGCATGGACCTTGCCCATGGCGGCCACCTGACCCACGGGGCACCAGTCTCCTTTTCTGGCAAGATGTACAATGTGGTCCGCTATGGCGTAAACAAGGACACGGAGACCATCGACTACGATGAGGTGGCCCGGATCGCCCGCGAGTGCAAGCCCAGGCTCTTGATTGCAGGTGCTTCGGCCTACGCCCGTGTCCTCGATTTCGCCAGGTTCAGGGCCATCGCCGATGAGGTGGGAGCCTTGCTGCTCGTCGACATGGCACACATCGCAGGGCTTGTCGCGACAGGCTTCCATCCGAGTCCCGTCAAGATCGCCGATTTTTCTACGACGACGACGCACAAGACCCTGCGCGGCCCCCGCGGCGGCATGATCATCGTTGGACGTGACGGAGACAACACGCTCGGCATCATGAATCCCAAGGGGGACAAGGCCAGGCTTTGGTCAGAGCTGATCGACTCGACGATCATGCCGGGCATCCAGGGCGGACCCCTCATGCACATCATCGCGGCCAAGGCAGTGGCCTTCAAGGAAGCCCTCGAGCCTGGCTTCAAGGAATACATCGGGCAGGTGGTGGCGAATGCGAAGATCCTGGCCAGGGAACTTTCGAACGGGGGTGCCCGCATAGTTTCCGGTGGTACGGACAACCACCTCATGCTTGTCGATCTTTCTCCCCTTGGCATCACGGGCAAGGAAGCGGAAAAGTGGCTGGACGAGGCACATATCACCGTCAACAAGAACGGCATTCCCTTCGACCAGAAGGGTCCCTTCGTGACCTCGGGCATCCGCGTCGGCACGCCTGCCATTACCACCCGCGGCATGCGCGACAGGGAAATGAGCATGATTGCCGGCTTCATCATGGACGTACTCAAGGCCAAGGGAGACCCGGCCGCCATCGATCGCGTGAAAAAGGAAGTGCTTGGCCTTACGGCAAGGTTCCCGCTGCCCTGAAGTACCCTGAAAGGAAGCCCTGCAGATGCCATCCACCACCCTGGCCGCAGCCCCAGCCGGCATGTTTGACCAATTAGTACGGTCGTGGGACAAGGGGCGGGACGAGAGGAACTCCTTCCACGACCTCATGCGCCGCCGCGTGCGCGAGGTCCTCGTGGTCGGCAGCGACTACGACTGTTTTGTCATGGAAGTCGACGGGGTCTTCGTCGAGCAGTCCTTCGGCGAGTATTTCAGGCTCAATCTCGACTCGGCTCCTCGCATCACCTCTGCAGGGGACAGCACCGAGGCCCTGAGGCTCGCCGGCGAACGCGAATTCGACACGGTCATAGTCATGGCGGGCACGGATTTCCTTCCCGCTGTCGAGACTTCCGACCGTATCAGGACCGAGCTCCCCCACGTGCCCCTCCTCCTCCTGGTTGTCAACAACGCGGTCCTTGCCTCGATCGAGGCAGCCCGGCCTGACCTCTCTTCCATCGACCGGGTCTTCGTCTGGAACGGCTATTCCAAGCTCTTCATAGGCATGTTGAAGTTCGTCGAGGACCTCCTCAATGCCCCAGCCGATGCGGATACGGGGCTTGTGCGCATCATCCTCCTCATCGAGGAGTCGGTCCGCCAGTACTCCCGCTTCCTCCCCCTCCTGTACCACGTGATCCTCCAGCAGACCCAGGCCCTCATCGAGGAGGAGAACGGCGACGGCATCTACAAGCTGCTCCGGAGCCGCTCCCGTCCGAAGATCCTTTTAGCCAGCGATTTCGGGCATGCGGCCGCCATCCTCGAGCGGCACCGCACGCAGCTCCTCGCCGTCATCAGCGATATCGATTTTGCAAGCGGGAGCGGTACCGAGCGCGAGGCTGGCCTCCGCTTCATGTCCCTCGCCCGCGTGGGTGCGCCAGAACTGCCCTTTGTCGTGCAATCAGCCGACCGCAGCGACCGCCAGCGGGTCGAGGCTCTCGGAATTGCCTTCCTCTGGCGCGACTCCCCCTCGGTCGAGCACGAACTCGGGCAGTTCCTCAGGGACAGCCTCGGCTTCGGTCCCTTCCTGTTCCGGGACCGGAACGGGGCGGTCGTTGCCGAAGCCCGCAACATGGAAGCCTTCATCGAGCGGATAGCCGAGCTGCCGCCGGACATCATCATCCGCCATGCCGAACACAACCACTTCTCCATCTGGCTGTCCGCGCGCGGCGAGCAGCGCTACGCCCGCATCATCAGGCCCTACCACCTCGACGATTTCGGCGAAGAGGAAGCGCTCAGGTCTTTCATTGTGCGAGTCCTCTCGGACATCAGGCGCGAACGCTCCCGCGGGACCGTGCCCGCCTTTGACGAGGCGCACTTCCACGACGACGATTCCTTTACCCGCCTCGCTGCCGGTTCGGTGGGAGGGAAGGGCAGGGGACTCATCTTTGCGCGGAGCGTCATCAACCATCTTGACCTCAGCGGCGTCATCGAGGGCATCGACGTGAAGATTCCCCGCACGGCCCTGGTTGGCATCGACGAGTTCGAGCGCTTCCTCGACGTGAACGGGATCTTCTCCTTCGCCTTCTACGAGGCCAGCCCCGAAGAGGTCATCGAGCGTTTCCTGGCCTCTCCCCTTGACCTTGAATTCGTCGAGCGGCTCAGGCGTTTTGTGCTCGCAACCGACCGCCCCATCGCGGTTCGCTCCTCGGGACTCTTCGAGGACATGCTGATGGTGCCCTTCTCCGGCATCTACGAAACCCTCCTGATACCGAACTCCGATTCCGATCCCGAGGTCCGCCTCGGCCAGCTCTGCGACGCCATCCGCCTTGTCTGGGCCAGCCTCTTCTCGTCGAAGGCCAAGTCCTACTTCGAGGTGGCCCGCTACCAGCGCGAGGAGGAGAGGATGGCAGTCGTCCTCCAGGAGGTCGTCGGACGCCGCCGCGGTCGTTGGTATTACCCCCATGTCTCGGGCACGGCGCAATCCTACAATTATTATCCTATTTCCTATCTGAAGCCCGAGGATGGGCTCTGCGTCGCGGCCCTCGGCCTGGGCTCCTGGGTGGTGGACGGAGGCGCGAGCCACCGTTTCTGCCCGCGCTACCCGAAGCTCGATGTCGTGCAGCCCGAGCGCATGAGGGATAGTTCGCAGCGCTCCTTCCGCGCCATCGACCTCGAACGCTCGAGGCCCGACCTCCGCGCCGGCGAAGACGCGGCGATCGAGGAGCTGGATATCGAGGAGGCAGAGAACGACCCGAAATTCCGCTTCCTCGCCTCGACCTGGGACTCGGCCAACGATCGCATCGTGCCTGGCTGTTCCTCACCCGGGCTCCGCTTCATCGACCTGGCCAACATCCTCAAGCACGATGCCCTGCCCCTGGCGCGACTTATCGACATCGTGCTCGATATCGGCTCACGCTCCATGGGCTCGCCTGTCGAGATCGAATACGCACTCAACCTCGACGAGGAGACGGGAAGGCCCGCCTTCTACATACTCCAGCTCAAGCCGCTCATCCGCAACGACCGCGGCGCCGATGTCGATCTCGACGCCCTGCCCAAGGATGGCTACCTCCTGGCCTCCGAGCGGAGCATGGGGAACGGGCGCGTCGGCGATGTCTCCGACGTCATCTGGATCGATCCGCTGCGCTTCGAGCGTGCCCGTACCCGTGAAATCGCCCGCGAGATCGAGAGCCTGGACCGGAGGGTCGCAGCCGAGGGCCGGCGCCACCTCCTCATAGGCTTCGGACGCTGGGGGACCCGTGATCCCTGGCTCGGCGTGCCGGTTGCCTATTCACAGATCGCCCACGCGCGCGTGATCGTCGAGGCCGACCTCGAGGACTTCCGTGTGGAGTCCTCGCTGGGATCGCACTTCTTCCACAATGTCACAAGTATGAACATCGGATATATGACGATTCCCTGGAGGGGCGGCGGCGCCGGGAGCGGTGGCGGATCCGAGCGGGGGGGGGTTGACTGGGACTGGCTCCGCGCCGCGCCACGGGGTGCCGAGACGGAACACTGCGTGTGGACGCGCCTGGAGACTCCGCTCGATATCGTGATGGATGGCAAGGCTTCGAAGGCGGTAATCTTCCGCGCAAGACGGGAGCTGGCAGCTCCGACCGACGACGCCGACGGGCCTGGCTGGGGCTCGGACTCAGGGGAGTAAGCCGCCGGAGCGGAAACAGCGGCCGGAGCAGCGGCGGCGGAAGCGCTTGCGGGGAGTCGCGGGCGCGCCGTATCATCGGCCGATGCAGTACGGTGAGCTTGTCTCCTCCTGGGCCCTCGATCGGCGCGACCGTGGCCTCTTCCATGACCTCATGCGCTGGCGGGTCCGCGAGATCCTCATCATCGGCAGCCTTTACGACTCCTTCGTCGTAGAGGCTGACGGATTCCTCACCGAGCAGATGTACGGAGAATACTCGAGGCTCAACCTGACCTCGATGCCGCGCTTCACCTCGGCCTACACCGAGGCATCGGCTCTCGACCGCTTCGGCTCTGGTTCCTTCGACCTCGTGATCATCATGGCCGGCCTCGACGTCGAGCGGCCGCTCCGGCTCGCCATGGAGCTCAGGGGGCGTTCACCCACCGTGCCCCTCCTCCTCCTGGTCCTCAACAACTCAACGCTCGCCGAACTCGACACGACGCGGCCCGAGTTCGCCTTTTTCGACAGGACCTTCGTGTGGAACGGCTACTCGAAGCTCCTCGTCGGCATGATCAAGTATGTCGAGGACAGCCGCAACGCCGACGCGGACACTGGCTCGGGCCTTGTGCGCGCCATCCTTCTCATCGAGGACTCGGTGCGCTACTACTCGCGTTATCTACCACTGATCTACTCCATACTCCTCAAGCAGACCCAGGACCTCATCGAGGAGGAGAGCGGCGTCGAGACCTACCGCCTCCTCCGTGCACGCACCAGGCCGAAGATCCTCCTGGCCTCGAGCTTCGAGGAGGCCGAAGCGACCTTCACGAAGCACGAGGGTTCGATACTCGCCCTGATCACCGACCTCCGCTTCATGCGTGCGGGTCGCTTCGATCCCGAGGCAGGCTTTGCCTTCGCCCGCTTCGCGCGCTCGCGAAAGGCCGATTTGCCAGTCCTCGTCCAGTCGAGCGAGGCCGGCGTCCGTGCGACCGCCCTCGCCATCGGCGCGTCCTTTGTCGAGAAAAGCTCCGAGTCCCTGGCCCATGAACTCGGAGATTTCATCCGGAGCCACCTCGGCTTCGGTCCCTTTTCCTTCCAGGACGGGGAAGGAACAACCATCGCTACAGCGAGGACCATGGAGGAACTGTCGCACTGCCTCAGGACCGTACCCGCATACTGTGTGACTGAGCACGCGAGGCGCAATGATTTTTCGACCTGGCTCGGAGCCCGCGGCGAATACCGCTTTGCCTCGATCCTGCGCGGCATGAGGGTCGATGATTTCGCCTCCTCCGAGGAAGTCAGGAGCTTCCTCGTCCGGGTGGTGGACCATGTGCGACTCGAAAAGGCCGAGGGGCTCCTGCCTGAGTTCGACGAGGAGATCTACGCCCTTCCGGGTTCCCTTTCGCGGATTGGCTCGGGGTCGGTGGGCGGGAAGGGGAGGGGCCTGGAGTTCATTGCGAGGGTCGTCGAGACCGAGCGACTGGATGAGGATTTTCCCGGCCTGTCGATTGGCATCCCCAGGAGCGCCTTCATAGGAATTGATCTATTCGAGGAGTTCCTCGAAAGGAACGCTCTGTGGTCTAAGGCCTATTATGGGGAAGAGGTCGGCGGCATCGCCCTTCGTTTCTCGCAGGCTGAGTTCCCTGCTCGCTTCCTTGAACCGGCACGGCGCTTCCTCGCTGCCTGCCATGCGCCCTTGGCCCTCCGATCCTCGGGCCTCCTCGAGGACATGGTCATGGTGCCGATGGCTGGCGCTTACGAAACGGTCTTTCTCCCCAACGACGGACCTGACATCGAAGCGCGGCTTTCTGCCTTGCTTGAAGGCATCAAGAAGGTGTGGGCGAGCCTCTTCTCATCGCTGTCCCGAAGCCACATCGAAGTCTCGGGATACCAGCTCGAAGAGGAAAGGATGGCCATCGTGGTGCAGGAACTCTCCGGACATCGCGATGGCATGCTCTTCGCTCCAACGGCAGCCGGCATCGCTTTTTCGGCGCTGGATGGAGGGCTTCCCGGCTTCGCCCTCGGCCCTGGGTTTGGAAGCCTGGTCAGCGGGGCGGGCAGGGGAATCTTCATGCCGCTCGGAAGCCCCTCTTTTGACGGCCTCACATGGCCGGGCAGCTATCAGGCGCTCCGCCTGGACGCCAGCGGTACTCCGCAGGGTTCCGACTCCCTGCCTCTGTCGGAGATCGTTGCGAACAAGGTCGAGGGAGAGGAGGTCCTGGCGGCCCTCCACCATTCGGGAGCCTACGATGCACTCGACCACCTCCTCGGCATTCTGGCCCGCGCCTATGGCAACCAGGCGAGCGTCGAGTTTGCCTTTGACCTGTCCCAAGGCTGCAAGCCCAGACTCGAGCTCCTTCAAGTCCGGCCGCTGTGCATCGCAAGGAGCCTTTCTCTGGCGGAAGAAACCACAGCGTCAGCCCAGCGGCAAACCCAGGGTGAGGCGCCATCCCAGGGAGACCTTCAGATCCTGGCAGAGGGCAGGCTTTTCGGGAGCATCCCGATGGGACCAATCAGGGACGTCGTCGTGCTTCGCCCAGGCGCTCCGGCCGCTAGCCTGGCTGCGCGAAACCCAGGGGGGGATCCTGCCCTGCGCGCCCTCGACCGGGCTATCGCTGCAGATGGAAGGGGCTATGTCCTGGCGGGCTCAAGCCTTCCCTTCAGCAGCCTTGTATTCCCGGACATAGCCAACGCCGCGCTTCTTCTTGACCTTTCCCATAAGGGCGTAACTGTCGGAAAGGCGGTTCCCTCGCTCGGTTCCCACCTCGGTTCAAACCTCATCGCCTCAGGCGCTGGCTGGCTCTATGCGCGGCCCCTCTACGCGGGCCTCGCCGCGACAGGTTTGCCCAACAACTGGCTGCCCCCTGGTTTTGTGCTGGCAGGGAGTTCGGGCGACTGGCTCAGGTTCAGCACGCCTGGAACCCTCAGGTTCATGACAAAGGGCAAGCTGGTCCAGGTCGCGCATCAGCAGCCCTGAATCCTTGCGACTACCGCGGCATGTTGCCCGCCTTCGTTGACTGCGGCCTTTTTTTTCGGCATTATGCCCGGGTTCGCGCCGGGAACTTTCCTGGCGCGTCCTTTTGTACAACGTACCGAGCCTTGACCAGCATCCGGAGCACCCAATGGACGCACGCAGCATTGCCAAGAGCCTCCACCCCCTCGAAGTGAAGGTCCTTCTCCACTATGGACCTGGAGAGGATCTCGACGCAGGTCGGCTGATCCGCGACCTGGGCTACAAGGAGGGGCAGGCCAACCAGGCTTTTTCCTGGCTCAGCGCGAAGGCTCTCGCAACCGAGGCCGGCCGGAGCGCTCGCATCGTGTACGAACTCACTCCCTTCGGTCGCCTCGCAGCCGTTTCGGGCACCGCAGAGGAGCGCATACTCAAGCACCTGGCCGATAGTGGACCCGCCCGCCTGCCTGAAATCGTCCTTGCCCTCGGGCTTGAGCAAAAGGATGTCGGCTCGGCTTTCGGCCAGCTCTCCAAGGAAGGTGCTCTTTCCCTCGACGGTGAAAAGCGTGCGATCCTGGATCCTGCCTGGTTCGGCTCAGCCCATGCCAGCGGGAAAATACCCCGTCTGGCTATCGTGCACGAGCTCATAGCCAAGGCTGCAGCCAGCGTGGACGGAATCCTCGACGATGCCGAACTCGATGCCGCGGGAAAGTCGGCCATGGCCGGCATCGCCAAGAAGCGCGGTGCAGGGGACTCGGCATTCCGCACCGCTGACCGAGAGATCGTTACCTATCGACTCCTGGATTCATCGATGGATGTGAGGATAGCGCTCCAGGCGGAGGGCCTCACCGGTGATGAACTTGGCCCCGTCACTGCGGACATGCTCGCCCGCCGCTCCTGGGAAGGCGCGACCTTCAGGCCCTACAATGTGAAGAGTCCCACAGCCCGTCTCATGCCCGGCCGCCGCAACCCCTACGTCGAATTCCTCGAGTCGGTCAAGGACAAGCTCGTTTCCCTTGGCTTCGAAGAATTCGACGGCGGTCTCGTCGAGACCGAGTTCTGGAACTCCGACGCCCTTTTTATGCCCCAGTTCCACTCGGCCCGCGACATCCACGATGTCTACCACCTCGCCGATCCGGTCAAGGCAAAATCCATCGAAGAGCCCTTCCTCTCCCGTGTTGCCACAGCCCACGAGACGGGAGGCGAGTCTGGCAGCCGTGGCTGGAACTATTCCTTCGACAAGGAATTCACCAAGCGCCTCATCCTCCGCAGCCAGGGTACGGTCCTCTCCGCTCGGCAGCTCCCGACAGCCAAGGTTCCCGGCAAGTATTTCGGAATTGCTCGATGCTTCCGCTACGACCGGGTCGATGCGACCCACCTCTCGGACTTCTACCAGACCGAGGGCATCGTCATCGGGGAGGAAGTCAACCTCCGTACCCTCCTGGGCTTCCTCGAGATGTTCGCCGTCGAGGTGGCCGGCGCCAAGGAAGTGAAATACGTTCCCGGCTACTTCCCCTTCACCGAGCCCTCCATCGAGGTGCACATCAAGCACCCCGTCCTCGGATGGTTTGAATTGGGTGGATCGGGCATTTTCCGTCCCGAGGTGACCGAGTCCCTCGGCGTCAAGGCGCCCGTCCTTGCCTGGGGCATCGGCATCGACCGAATGGCCCTCATGGCTCTGGGCCTGAACGACCTCAGGGAGCTTTTCAGCCCCGACCTCGAGAACGTCCGCTATCGCCGGGCGAAGCTCTGAGCGCCGCCCTTTCGATTGGAGTGAGCAATGCCCAAGATTGAAGTGAACGAAGGCCTTTTCTTCTCCCTCCTTGGACGCAGGATGGAGCGTGCCGAGCTCGACCTCGCCCTCCAGTCAGCCAAGGCCGAGCTTGACGAATGGGATACCGGCCCAGGCGGAGCTGGAAGTGGCGGCGCAGGCCCCGGTGCCCCTGCCCGGATCATCAAGATAGAGCTCAACGATACGAACAGGCCCGACCTCTGGTCTACTGCGGGCATTGCCCGCCAGCTCAGGCTCAAGGCCGGCGGCATTCGTCCCGATTACCCCTTCTTTTCCCGGCAGGGAGAGGTCCAGTCCGCATCCCGCAAGGTCATCGTCGAGGAATCGGTCGGGAAGGTCCGTCCTTTTCTTGCAGGCTTCTGCGTCTCGGGAAAGGGAATCGACGAGGCCTTCCTCAAGGACATGATCCAGACCCAGGAAAAACTCGCCTGGAACTTCGGCCGCAAGCGCAGGTCCATCTCGATGGGCATCTACCGCAGCGCCAAGATCCAGTGGCCCGTGCTCTACCGTGCCGTCGAGCCGCATTCGGTCCGCTTTGTTCCACTCCAGGAGACCAGGGAGATGGACCTCCTCCAGATCCTGGCCGAGCACCCCAAGGGCCGCGAGTATGCCTCCATCCTCGAGAACGAGCCCCTCCACCCCCTCCTTCTCGACTCCGCCGGCGACGTCCTGTCCTATCCCCCGATCATCAATTCCGCGGACCTTGGCGCAGTGCAGGTCGGCGACACCGAGCTTTTCATAGAACTAACTGGTACAGACCTGCCTTCTGTCACCCTGGCTTCCTCGATCGTAGCCTGCGACTTCGCCGACCTCGGGTGGACCATAGAGCCGGTCATGGTCGAGTATCCATGGACCACGCCCTTCGGACGCTCCCCGGTCTTTCCCTGGTATTTCCAGAAGCCCCTCGGCATCGAGGCGAGCCGGGCTTCGAAGCTCCTGGGCAAGAGCCTGAACGTCCAGCAGGTCGCCTTGGCCCTTTCGCTGATGGGCTCCGCCGTCGACATCCATGGCCAGTACGTCTCAGCCTGGCCAGCGGAGTACCGCAACGACTTCCTCCACCAGGTCGACCTCATCGAGGACATCATGATCGGCGTCGGCATGGAGCAGTTCGCGCCAGAGCGTCCGAGGGACTTCACCATAGGACGCCTTACCCCCATCGAACTCCTGTCGCGCAAGGCCAAGAGCCTCCTTGTCGGCCTCGGCTACCAGGAGATGATCTACAACTACCTCGGCTCCGGCAAGGACTACCTCGAAAAGATGGGAATAGATGGTACGAAGGTCATCAGGGTCGCCAACCCGATGACGGAAAACTATGAGTACGTCCGGAATTCACCCATGCCCGGGCTCCTGGGCACCGAATCGATCTCCAGCAAGGCCGCCTATCCCCACCGCATCTTCGAAGTCGGCAAGGTGGCCTTCCGCGATGAAGGGCAGAATTACGGCGTTTCAACGAGGCAGTACCTCGGAGCCCTCTCGGTTCATGCCGAGGCCGATTTCAACGAGGTTTCCAGCCAGGTAGCCACGCTGCTCTTCTACCTCAACCGAGATTTCTCGGTCGAGGAGCCAGGTTCTGGCGCGGAGGATCCCCGCTTTATCCCCGGCCGCCAGGCCATCATGCTCTACAGGGGAACAGCTATCGGCGTCTACGGCGAGGTCCATCCCCGCGTGCTCGCCGCCTGGGGCATCAACCTTCCCGCAGCAGCCATCGAGCTCGACCTTGACCAGCTTCTGTCATGAGGTTTCCAGAGATCCCTGCTGCAGTTGCACGGGGATCCAGGCCCTAGGAAGCAGGCGATGGATACAGGCCTAGCAGTCTATCTCGTGACCCGCATCACGGTGGCCGGCCTTATGACCTTTTTGGCCATCATCCTGTGGTCCCGAACCCGGGACATTGCCTGGATG
>JBAXTA010000137.1:0-11208 GCA_037130415.1 Spirochaetota bacterium | reverse complement strand
CAAACCATATGGCCATGAGTCCGGCAATATCGATGGCAACGAGAATGAGGTACTCACCCATAGGCTAACCCGACAGGTCGATTTTCTTGCCAAGCCCGGGATCCCGGATCACCTCGGGCTTCGGGAGCTCGTTCCCCTCGTGTTCCTTCTTCTCGTCCCTCTCGCCTGGGGAAGCCCCTTCCTGCCCTTTTCCGTCGCGGTCTGATACCTCGCGGGCGCCTGAGTCAGAATCCTCGGTGCGCTGTACCGACTCAAGCCTCTCCTCATGGCGCTTCAGGTCGGCGGCGTTCTTCATGGACGCAGTAAAGGCTGCTCCTTCCTTCTCGACCGACTGGTCTTTCCCGACCTGGCTGAGTTGGACGAACATGGTCTGAAGGTCAATCGGTCTTATAGGCATCTGGCGGACCCTTCTTGAGGATGGCATCCTCCGGCTCCTCATACCTCGTCGTCCGTATGGAGAGGTTCTCGAGGTAGAAGGTAAGACCCTTCGTCTCATTGTGGATGTCTTCCTTCGTGTCCTTGATCGTGATCTTGACTCCGGGATAGATGCGACCAGAGGCGCTGATGCGACCCTTCGCCTTCAGCCCGTTGAGATAGACATTGATCGCCTGGATATCCTTCGCAATGGACTTGACCTCGGCCAGGAGGTCCTCGCGCTGGAGAATCATGTCCTGGAGGATGGCTTCTTTTTCTTCTGAAAGTTCCTTCCGCTGCTTCAAGGCATTCAGGGTCGCTATGTTCTTGTCGAAATTGTCGAGCTGCTTCTTGAGCTTGGCTGCCTTGGCCTGGAGTTGGTCGGACTTCTCCTTGCTCTTCGGATCGTAACCCACTTCAAGGAGGGTCTCTGCCCCACCGACAGGAGAGCCAAGGGTCTTGGCGTTGATTTCCTCGCAGGCGCGGTAGCGGCCGCCCACGATGGCAGCACGCCGTCCCTGGCAGATGATCTTCTTGTTCGCGACCACCGTACAGTTGATGAGACCCTCGGAGACGATGAGGTTTTCGCCGACTTCGACTGTCGCGTTCTCTATGAACTTGGCCCAGAGGTTCTTGCCTGCATAGATGCTTCCGCCGGACTTGGCGTTGATGCCCTGGTGTATGACGATGTCGCCCTCGGCAACGACATTGGCCTTGCCGACATTGCCGCGGATCTCTATGTTCCCCGAAGCCTTGACCGAATAGCCGTCCTCGACATTGCCCTGGATGATGACATTGCCGAGGAACATGATGTCCCCCGTCTTCGTCGAAACGTCGCCCGGCACTTCGAAGATTTCCTCGACATTGATCTTTCCGCCGATATAGGTGACCTGCCCATTGATATCGGCCAGGATCGTGGTCCCATCGTCGGAGAGGTGGACATTGCGTCCCAGGGGCGGCGGCATGTCCTTGCCGGAGCGGGCGGGAATCGCCTTGCCGGTGACCGTCCGCCCGGGCTTGCCGATTTCGGGGGGCAGGCGCCTGGCCAGGGGCTGACCCTGGACAACATTCTGGATGAGGCCGAGTTCCCTGAAGTTGACCTTGCCGTCAGCGGCCTCTCGGAGGTGGACCTTGGATTTGTCAACTTCAAAGTTGAAGATGGTGCCGGCATCTCGGCCGTTCTGCGGTTTCAGTCCCTCGGCGACGAGTATGGCTTCGCGGTAACGCGGGGAGTCTTCCAGTTCCTGGAGGACCTCCTCCAGGACACCCTGGCTGATCCGGTTGTTCCGCAGGACAGAAATGAGGGTGTCCCTCGACAGGTCGCAGCCTCCCGGCCCGGGAGGGGAGATCCTGATGAAGGCTTTCATGTCCTGGTCCATGATCTCCACGGAGAAGAGCGCATCGTTGGCCGGGTTGGAGATGTAGGAACCGACCCGGATGTAATCCCCGGATGCGTGCTTGACAACTTCCCTGACCATGCCGTCGTCATAGTCCTTGATGCCCCGCTGCTCGAGGCGTTCGATTGCATGGCGCTCCGTGGCGCGTTTGCCCTTGCCTTCGGGCTGGCTGACCTTGAGCAGGACGCCATCCGGCGAGAATCGCACAAAGCACTGTCCATCCACATCGCGCGAGATGGCAACCATGGACAATGAATCGGCCTCGCCTTCGGCCTCAGTCTCGGTAGCCAATTCAAGCTTTTTCCGCTCGGCACCTGCCCTGGCCTTGACCTTCCAGGGCTTGGAGCCGGCGCCCAGCAATCCGGCCACACCCTTTTCTACGACCTCGTACTCGACACGCACCAAAGGAACCTCAAGCTGCACCGAGGCGTTCTTCAAGGCCTCTTCGAGAGACTTCCCCGAAACGGCGATCGACCGTCGCCCCTGGTCCTCTTCAAGGTAGCGGCGCATGAGGTCCGCTACTTCGGGCAAGCCGAGCCGGACTGCCATGAACTAGAAGATCCCTCTCCGCATGTTCGTGAGCTTCGCCCTGAGGCGGATGATGGCCTTGGTATGGAGCTGGCTTACGCGGGACTCGGTTACCTCGAGGACCTGGCCAATCTCCTTCAGGGTAAGGTCCTCATAATAATAGAGGACGAGGACCTTTTTCTCCTTCTCGGGGAGCTCGCTGATCGACTGTACGATGACACGCTTGATCTCCTCCCGCTCGACAGAGGAGTCGGGATTGAAGCTCGAGGGCGACTCGATGCTCTCCCCGATGGAGATTTTGTCGCTGTCGTCCCCGGAATACCAGACGTCGTTGAGCGATAGTACCGAGGTCCCCGAGATCTTGAGCATGGTCTTGAGGAGCTCTTCCTCACTGATGCCAAGGGACTCGGCGATCTCCCCATCTGTGGCGGGCCGGCCGAGCGTAGCCTCCAGGCCGACGATGGCCTCCTCGATCTCCTTGGTCTTCTGGCGAACGGAGCGGGGCACCCAGTCGATCGAGCGCAGCTCGTCGAATATGGCCCCGCGGATCCTTGTAACAGCGTAGGTCTTGAACTTGACGTGCTTTTCCGGATCGAATTTTTCGATGGCATCAAGGAGGCCGAAGACGCCGAAACCGACGAGATCGTCGAACTCGACGGAATTGGGCATGCTTGCTGCCACCTTGCCCGCCACGTATTTGACGAGGGGAGCATATTGTTTGATGAAGGCATCCCTGATCGCTGGATCCTTGGCCTTCTTGTAGGAAGCCCAGAGTTCTTCTTCGCTCAGGTGCGCAAGAGGGTTTTCGACCATATTCGCTTACCCTTTCTTATCTCGGTTCATAAGTGTTCGCACCGCCAGGGCAAGGGTGGCGGGATCCGACCCGTTCGGACCCGATCCTGCGGCCTTGCCTTGGCCTGACGACCCGGCTTCTTTTGATCCAGATGCCGCGGAGGACGCCCCCCCTCCGCCAGCAGAGTGCTGCTCGTAAGCACCCACTATCGATTCAAGGTCGGGCAGGATATCCAGCTGCTCGCTCCCCGAGGCGGAATGGCGAGGAACGGCAGCCGTAGCCGATGCACCCGAGGATAGATCATCAGCAACAAAAATAGTGCCGTCTTCCTCCGCTTCCGCGTCGTCGATTCGGCTGGAAGCTGTCGTGGACCCGCGCCTGCCGGGCGAATCACTGCTCCCGCCAGGGAAATCACTGCTCCCGCCGGGGAAATCACTGTTACCCGCCTCGATTCCATGGTCGGAAGACCCTCCCCCTGAAATTGCGGACTCCATGAGGCCTGCATTGTCATCCTCGCCGACGGTGATATCCAGAGATCCGCCAATCCCCTCATCGTCTCCATCCTCGTCCACGGTGAAGGGCACGACATTCCCGGCCTCGCTCTTTGCGGTGCCGCCGGATTCGAAAAGATCGGGGATGAATGAACGCATCAGGAAAATGGCCCCCCAGGCGAGTCCGCCGAACAACACGCCAAAAACAAGCGCTCGAAGTGCCGCCGACCCGACGCCGACGCGGGCCACGAGCCCGACGAGAAAAGATAGCACCGAGGAAAAAGCAGCTATGACCAACGTCGCACGCAGGTCAGTGTTCACCGAGAAGGCCCCCGCCCATGCGCCCAAGAGTAGGCTAAAAGAGAATCACTCGTCAAGTTGAGCCTCGTCCGGAGGTTTTCCAGTTCCACGACGGCCTCAGTCCTTGCCAAAAAGCTTCTTGATGAAGCGCCCGATGCCCGCGTCATCGGGAAAATCCGTCTTCTCGATGCGGCTCACAAGGTGCTGGATCGATATCGATGCCTTGGACCTCGGATCGCTGATGAGAAAGGGTTTTTGCCTGAGGACAGCCTGAGAGACGACCGGATCGTCATAGATGCAGCCAAGGTACTCCACCTTGAGGTTCAGGAAGGTTCCCGAAATCTCGATGATCCGATCGGCCACCCTGCGGCCCTCGACGACATTCTTGACGCGGTTCACGACGAGCTTCAGCCCTATGTTGAGGTTCTCCACTTCGGTGGCAATGATCTTGATGATGCCATAGGCATCGGTGATGGCCGTCGGCTCAGGTGTGGTGATGATGATGGCCTCATCGGCGGCAGCCACGAAGGACAGCACATTGTTGCCCACGCCGGCCCCTGTATCGATGATGACGATATCAGCCTGCGAGAGGGCATAGAGCTCGCTGATGAAGCCCTGCCTCTCGTCTTCCGTGAGGTTGGCAATCTTTGAGAAGCCCGAGGCGCCGGCGACGATCTGGATGCCGTAGTCGGTGTCATAGATGATGTCGCGCATGGATTTCTGCTTTTTCATCACGTGGTAGAGGTTATGCTTGGGAATGACATTCAGCATTATGTTCACATTCGCCAATCCCAGGTCGGCGTCCATGACGATGACCTTCTTGCCGAGCTTCGCATAGGCGATGGCGAGGTTGACAGAAACATTGGTCTTGCCAACCCCTCCCTTGCCGCTCGTCACGGCAATGATTCGGGTCTTCCGTGCAGCCTGCTGGGGTTGTTCCCGCAGTCGTTCCGCCTGTTTCGGTGCAGCCTTTGCGCTGTTCATCATATCCCTGAGCGCCTGTGCCTGGTCTTCCATCATGCCCTCCCGTTGTTCTCGTTGGCGGGGCGTCCGCTGCCGGAACCCCTTCCGCGTCGGCCAGGATCGGCGGGAGCGGCATAACGCTCTTCGAGGGCTGTCCTGTTTGGCCTGAATCCCTCGAGCCTGACGAGGAGGCGCAGCGGAGTCGCCCTCTCTATGTCCTGCGGCACCCTCTGCCCGTTGGTAAGATAGGAAAGAGACTTGCCCTTGGCGGCAAGCGCAGAGATCGCGTTGCCTATCCGGTCGGTTTCGTCAAGCTTGGTCAGCACGACTGCACGGTAGGCAAAGGGTTCGAATTGCCGGAGTATTTCGGCCATATCGCTGGATTTCGTGGTAGCTGCCAGCGCAAGGTGTACCTCTGCTTTCGGCCCGCAGGCTGCGACAAGGCGCTTTACCTCGGCGAGCTTGACGGCGTCTTTCGGGCTCTTGCCGATCGTATCAACGAGGATCAAGTCGGCGTCGGAGTTGTCCACGAGGGCCTTTCGGAGCTCGTCCTCCGTCTCTACGCAGGAAACCGGCACGTCCATGATGCTGCCGTAGGTCTCGATCTGCTGCCGGGCCCCGATGCGGTAATTGTCGATCGTGATCATCCGCACCGAACGTGGCTTCTCTCCCCCGATGCCGACACGGTAGATGGCCGCGAGCTTGGCGATGGTGGTCGTCTTGCCGACGCCAGTAGGGCCAACAAGGGCCAGTATCCGTGGTTTCTGGAAGCCATCCTCACGCCACACGCCTATATCATCGCCGATCCACTCGATCACCCTGTCCTGCACATAGTCGAAGTCCTCAAGGGCCTCGAGCGTGAAGTCGCGCCTGAGCCTGCCTGAGACCTCGCGGCGGTAGGACTCTGCAAAATCGTTGTCTGCGAGGAGGGTGTCTATCCTGGCTATCGTCGGATGGACCTCGTCGGGGACCTCGCGCATCGCTGTCTTGAGGTCGCGGATCTCGGCCAGCACCGTTTCGAGGGCTTTTTCTCCGGCTTTCTGGTCTGCAGCCTGCCTGGCTTCCTGCTGCTGCGCCTGTTCCTGGATCTTCGCGGCAGCCTCCGCCGGACGGGCGAGATTGAGGATCTTGCGCTTCTCCTCCTCGAGGCTGCCTACCGCCGGTCGCGCACCCTCGCTCCGGGGTTTCAGGTAGCCCGACACCTCGACGCTTTCCCTGGCAAAGAGCCCGAGGATGCCGCCCGAGCGGATTGTCCTATGTGTGAGGATCTGCGCCTGCTCGCCGTACTTGAGCCGCACGAGATCCATGGCCTCCCGGTGGGAGGCTGCCTGTTCGGTGAAATACTGCATGATCCTAACCTTCCAGCTTTATCTCGCCGATCGCATCGACCCGGGCGTCGACGACGATCTCGGGGACCGACAGGACGACAAGGTCTGGCAATTCGCGTTCAGTGCTCGATTTCACCAGCGCACGTGCGGCCTCGGAACAGAGGATGACGGGAAACCAGCCCTTCTGCTGCACCGACTGCACCGCCTTGCTGAGTGCCTTGATCCACTGGCGCTGCAGGCCGGGTTCGAGGGCTGACAACACGCCTCCTGGCGTCTCGACGCGCGAATCGATGATCTTCTGCTCGAGGCCTGGATCGATGGTGAGCACGCGGAGGCTGTGGTCCGCGTCCGTGTACTGGAGGCAGATCTGCCGCGAGAGGGCCTGACGAGCCTTCTCGACGAGGAAGCCCGGATCCTTGGTGATGCCCGCATAGTCGGCGAGCGTCTCAAGGATCGTCACCATGTTGCGTATGGACACCTGTTCGCGGAGGAGGCCCTGGAGGACCTTCTGGATCTCGCCGAGGCTGAGCCTTTTCGTAGTTTCCTCGATGACGGCCGCGTAGTCCTTCTTGAGCGCGTCCAGTATGGCCTGCACCTCCTGGCGCCCGAGGATCTCGGAAGCATGGCGCTTGATGAGCTCGGTGAGGTGTGTCGCCACCATGGAAGGCGCATCGACGATGGTATAGCCCGCACGCTCGGCACGATCTCGCTGTTCCTCGGAGATCCAGATGGCAGGAAGGCCGAAGGTCGGGTCGCGGGTCTTCTCGCCCGGGACCTCCTCGGTAACGCCTCCGGGATTGATCGCCAGGTAATATCCAACCCTGATGATCGCCCTTCCGACCTGCGCTCCCTTTATCTTGAAGGAATACTCGGAGGGCTCAAGCCGCATGTTGTCGATTATGCGGATGCGCGGGACGACGAGGCCCATCTCGAGGGCGCTCTCCTTCCTGATACGCGTTATGCGCTCCAGGAGGTCGGCACCCTTGTCCTTGTCGACCAGGGGGATGAGGCCGTAGCCGAGCTCGAGGCTGATGGGATCGAGGGGCACCACGGGCGAAAGTTCCGGCGGGACTTCGGTCTTGCGTCCGGCTCCAGCGGCCACTTCCTTGGCCTTGTCAGAAGCCGCAGTCTCCTTTGTCGCCAGCCTGAGGCCGAGGAAGCCGAAGGCGACCGCCATGGGCAGCAGGACGTACCAGGGGAAGCCGGGGAGGATGGCCATGAGCGCCAGCACAGCGGCTGCGATGAGGTAGATCCTGGAATTCTGCGTGAACTGGGAGGCAACCTCGCGCCCGAAGGTGCCCTGGGCGTTGGCCCGTGTCACGATGATGCCCGTCGCTGTCGATACAAGCAGGGCCGGCATCTGCGCAAGCAGTCCCTCGCCGATCGTCAGCGCCGTGTAGGTCGTGATGGCCGTATTGAAGTCCTCGTGGTGGAGGACCATCCCGATGATGAAACCCCCGACGAAATTGACCACGGATATGAAGATGGAGATCTTGACGTTCCCGGAGATGAACTTCGAGGCGCCGTCCATCTGGCCGTAGAAATCAACCTCCCTCTGGACCTCGAGCTTGCGCTTCTGCGCTTCTTCCTCCGAGATGGCACCGGAGTTGTACTCGGCTTCGATGGCCATCTGCTTGCCGGGCAGGGCGTCCAGGGTGAAGCGGGCGGCGACCTCGGCGATACGCGTCGCACCCTTGGTGATGACGATCGCCTGAACGGCGATGATGACGATGAAGATGATGAGACCTATGACGAGTCCCTCGGCACCGCCGGCACCGACGACGAAACTTGCGAAGGCACGGATGAGGTGTCCATCGAATTTGGAGCCCTGGGCAAGGATAAGCCTCGTCGAGGAGATGTTGAGCGCAAGCCCGAACACTGTCGTAACCAGGAGCATTGTCGGGAAGATCGAGAAGTCCGTCGCCTTCCTGGTGTACAGGACAATCAGTATTATAAGGATCGCAACGGTGAGGTTGAATGCAAGCAGTGCATCCAGGAGGATGGTCGGGATGGGGATCATTATCATCATGATCACCGCGATGGTTCCCGCCGCTACCGCCAGGTCGGTCGGGTCGGCGAAAAGGCTCTCACGGACCGCTCGCTGCGTGTCAGCCATTGGCGAACTCCTTTTTCATCATCATGCCTCTGCCGCCTTGACGAGCGACTGCCGCATGCGATCCGCCTCGCCGGAGGCCTCGTACACGGACTGGAGGACGGCTGCGATGGCCATGTAGTATTTTTCCGGGATTGGATCCCCGATTTCGACGTCTGAGTAGAGGGCCCGCGCCAGGGGACGGTTCTCCACGACCGGCACGCCAGCATCCGTTGCGATCTTCCTGATCCTGAGCGCCATCTCGTCGATGCCCTTGGCTGACACTACGGGCGCGAAGCTCTTCTCCCGGTCCCACTCGAGGGCTACCGCGAAGTGGGTCGGGTTGGTGATGACCACGTCCGCCTTGGGCACGTTGGCTGCCATGTTCCTGGCCAGCAGTTCCCTCATCCGCTCGCGGAGACGCCCCTTCACCAGGGGATCTCCCTCCATCATCTTCCGCTCTTCCTTGACTTCCTGCTTGGACATCTTCAAGGATTCCATATACTGCCTGCGCTGGAACATGTAGTCCGGAATCGCAAGCACCAGGAGGATGACGGCAACCTCGATGATGAGGCGCGCCGACAGCGAGCCAACGAGGGCGACCGAGTCCCAGAAATTGGCACTTATCGAGGACAGGAGCTTCCCGAGATCACCTGAAATCGTGATCCAGGATGCCACACCGATGATCACGACCTTGATGATCGTCTTGGCAAGGTTCCACATGCCCTCGGCCGAAAAAAGGCTCTTCGTCAGCCACTGGCCGAAGCGCGGCACGATTTTCGAAAAATCTGGAGTAATTGGTTTGACTGTGAAAAGAAACCCTACCTGAACCATGTTTGTCGCGATGCCGGAAACTACTCCGGCTATCGCCAAAGGCAATGCCAGCTTGACGAAATAGGACAGGAAGCTTGCCGCAACCATGCCTCCATCTGTCGTTACGTCCGTCGTCGTCGCCGTATTGAAATAGTAGAGCAGCATCTCCTTGAAGGTTTTCGCGTACCAGGGAGCCAGGATCACGAGGACGATCATCGGAACGAGGAGACCCACGGCGCCGATCAGTTCCTGGCTCTTGGCGACGCGCCCCTCCTCGCGGGCCTTGCGGAGCTTGTATTCGGAGGGTTCCTCGGTCCTGCCCTCGTCCTCGGCCGCAAACCACTGGAGGGTGATGCCGGCAATCGGGAAGGAAGCCGAGGATCCTGGATGTCCTGGATGCGGATTCATCCACCAGGCATTGTCCGATCTCATCGCCTGCCCCCGAGCATGGTGGCCAGGTCACCGAAGCCGCCGTCGATCATGCGGCTGAAGGCCTCGACCATGAAGGGCATGGTCGCAAACATGATAAGCCAGGTAGCGGTCAGGGTTATGGGGAAGCCCTCGGTGAGGAGGTTCATCTGGGGGGCGGCCTTCGAAAGGAGACCGAGGGCTATGGTAACCACAAAGAGGGTGCCAAGGATGGGCATGGCCAGGATGAGGCTCTGCTGGAGCAGTGCGCCGACCGCCCGCGACAGGAACAGGATGATATCATCGCGCCTTGTGACGAGATCCACGGCCTTCATCGCATGGAAGGAACCCTGCACCCCGATCAGGAAAAGCTTGTTGAAACCGCCCACCACAAGGAAGGTGAACATGGCAATGATGTTGAGGAACTGCCCCATGAGGGGCAACTCCACCTGCGCCAGGGGGTCGTAGGTCTCCATCGCGCCAAACCCGATCTGGAGGGAAAACAGCTGCCCGGCAGCCTGGAAGGCGGAGTAGAGCGCATTGAGGAAGAACCCCATGATAAGGCCTATCATGACCTCGCCGACCAAAAGGAGCGCATAGGCCGCCCCGTCTGCGGGTACCGCGTAGCCGGCGGCCTGGACCGAGGGGAAGACCGAGGCAGCGGCGAATCCCGCCAGTCCCACCTTCGCCGTCTGGGGAACCCCGTCGCCCGAAAGCAGGGGTGCGACCTCGATGAGCGCGAGTATCCTCGCGGCGATGAGTAGGAAGAGGTTCCAGTCGCCGAAGGGCCAGCCCATTCCGCGATACCGCTACCGGGCCATGGAGGGTATCATGAGGAAGAGCGCGCGCGTGTATTCCGCGAGGCTCCCGAACATCCAGGGTCCCAGGAGGGCGAGGACCGTCATGATCGCCGCGATCTTCGGCACGAAGGTGAGGGTCTGTTCCTGGATCGAAGTGGTCGCCTGGAGGATCGAAATGATGAGTCCCACAACCATGGCCACGAGAAGCATGGGGGCTGAGAGCAACATCGTCTCCACTATGCCCCCTCGCATGATGCTTACCGCTTCCCCGACGCTCATACGAAAGACCTCACGAGCTGCTCGGTCAGGAGGTTCCATCCATCCACGAGGACGAAGAGGATCAGCTTGAAGGGCATGGAAATCATGACAGGTGGCAGCATGATCATGCCCATGGACATGAGGGCCGAGGCCACGACCATGTCAATTACTATGAAAGGCACGAAAAGAAGGATCCCGATCTTGAAGGCTATGGTCATCTCCGAGAGGATGAAGGCGGGCACAAGTACGTAGGTGGGAACGTCTGCGAGGGTGTTGGGCTTGGGCAGGTCGCGCATCGACATGAAGAGCCGGATGCTCTGCGGGTCCTTTTTCATCTGCGAGTACATGAAGATCCGAAGCGGTCCCTCGGCCTGCTTGTAGGCTTCCTCGATCCCGATGGTGCCCTGGGAGAGGGGCTGGACCGATTTCTGCCAGATCTTGTCGAAGGTCGGCCACATGACGAAGACCGTAAGGAAAAAGGCGATGCCCAGGAGGACCTGGTTGGGCGGCATCTGCTGAAGTGAAAGCGCGCGCTTGACGAAGTCGAGCACGATCGAGATACGGAGGAAACTCGTCACAAGTATCAGGAGGCTCGGGGCGAGGGACAGGACGGTGAGGAGAAG
>JBAXTA010000136.1:0-11252 GCA_037130415.1 Spirochaetota bacterium | reverse complement strand
CCGGAAGCCGGGGGTCACGGGCCTGCTTCGAGATGTAGAGTCCGACACCCCCGAAGACCCCCTCGGTGAGGTCGTTCATGCTGCCCATCATCTTGTCGGTGAGGAAGACCGAGTAGGGGTCGCTCAGGGATTCGAACATCCCTTTCATCGCTCCCTCGTAGAGGACCTTGGGATCAACCGTGTCGACATAGTTTTTGAGGATGAACTGGTAGACCTGGTCGAAGAGCTGCGTATAGGACTGGGCGTCCTTCGCCCCGCTCTGGAGGGACTGGGCCGCCGCCCTCGGGACGGAGATCGAGACCGCGGAAAGGATGACCATGGCCAGGGCAATGCCGCCCCAGGCGATCCGGTTGCCGGAGTTGCTGTCGTTCTTGTGCATGGGGGCTACTATCCCGGGAGCGTTGCGGGGCGGTCAAGGCCCGGAGGCAAACAAACGATGCCGCAGACGAAATGCGAGGGGCTGGCTCGCGGCTTGAGCGTGATATCCAAGGTAAATCCTTGTATCAGGCCGGGTACTGACCTAGAGTTATAATAGTGCATTTTTTCTTGCTGAAATGGACTTCCCAAGGGGGCAGCCATGGCCAGCTGCGGCAGGTTCGGACAAGGTGAGAAATACACTCCACGCCATGTCAGCCTCATCTACCGGGATGAGGACGAGAAGCGATACTTCATCGCGCGTTTCCTCGCCGAGGGTCTGGACAGGGGTGAGCGCATCGTGTACCTCGCGGATGATGGCGACGCAGAGAGCCTGCGCAGCTGGCTTGCGGAAGAGTTGCAGGAGAGGGGCAGTGAGGTCGACCTCGGAGACATCGAGGTTTTCGATGCCCTGTCCAGCTATTGTCCGGAGGGGCATTTCTCGATCGAGGCAATGCTGACAAAGCTCGGGGATATGCTCGACGGCATCGAGGCAGCGGGCGGCCCGGGCCTGCGCGTCACGGCGGAGATGACCTGGGCCCTCAGGGGTATTCCCGGTTCCGAGAGGCTCATGGAATATGAGGCGAGGGTGGGGGAGCTCATGGCTTCCCGGCCTTTCAGCGCGGTGTGCCAGTACAGTGCGCGGCGCTTCGATGGCAGGACCCTGTACCACGTCCTTCAGACCCATCCCTTTGTGGCTACCAGGACGGGTTGCATGGCCAATCCGGCCAGTATCCCGACCGGGGAGTTCCTGCGGAGGTTGTAGGCGAGTGGCGGCAACCGGGTATCCGGTTGGCTCGGGCGCTTCCCCGGTTCTTGTGGGGGCAGGAGTTCGCAGCCATATGCCCCCGATCGGGGGCATATGGCACACTCGGTCGTACAACCACTTATTTTCCCTAGTAACAATACAATTTATATGATGTACTGTCGTTTCCATGACGGCCAGCAAGTGATTGTGATCCTTGAAGCCAAGGGCTGGACCCTCGACCGGATCAATGGTTCCCATCACGTCATGATCAAGCACGGCCGGCGCTCTATTCCCGTCCCTGTCCACGGCAACGCCGATCTCGGTTTTTCGCCAGGAGGATCCTCCGCGAAGCCGGGATCGAATAGGAGTCACTATGGTCTACCAGTGCCGTCTCCTCGAGGAGGAGGGCGTCCTTTCTGTCGAGTTCCCTGACGTTCCCAATGCCATCACCATCGGTCGCACCGTCGACGAGGCCCTCGCGATGGCATCCGAGGCCCTGAACGGTGTCCTCGAAAGTGACATCGCCCACGGGTTCCCCCTCCCCGCAGCAGCAACCGGTTCCGGCAATGGCCTCTACCCCGTAGAGGTCGCGGCCCACATCCTCGTCGCCTGGGAACTGCGCAAACTCCGAGGCGACCTTTCACAATCCGAAGTCGCCGCGCGCCTGGGCATCCCCTACCAGTCATATCAGCGACTTGAGAACCCTACCAAGGGCAATCCCACCGTGAAGACCCTCGAGCGGGTTGCCAAGACTTTCGGGAAGCGCGTCGAGATCGCCATTGTCTAGACGGTCGTCGTCCCAAGCCAGAATAACACCACAATTGCCAGGAGAGCGTCATACTGAGGATTTCGTAGATATGACAACACCTGATCGCATTTCGATCAATAATCAGTGATATGGAATGCGATCATGTGATGCCCGGCTTGTGAAATCCTTAGTAAGTGATGGGTCTGACCCCGAGGGCTCGTCAGCCCCCCGTAAACGCCCTCCACAGCGGCTCGGTCTCGGGGAAGGGCGCCAGCAGCGTGAGGGTTTCACGCGTCCTGGGCTGGGTCAGTACGAGTTGCCATGAGTGCAGCATGATGAGGCCGTTCTTCGTGGTACGCTTCGCTCCGTACTTGACGTCGCCCCGAATCGGCATGCCTGCGGCCGCGAGCTGGGCGCGGATCTGGTGGTGGCGACCGGTCTCGAGTTCCACTTCGAGGAAAAAGTAGCGCTCGGAGCGGGCGACGAGCTTCCACGAGAGCTTTGCCTCCTGGGATTCTGGGGCGACCGCGCCGGGGGCCAGGACGCGGACTATGTTCTTGCGCTTGTCCCAGGCGAGTCGGTTGACGAGGTTCCCTGATGTACTAGTTGGTTCTTTCTCGACGCAGGCGACATAGCGCTTGCCGACGCGGTGCTCGCGGAAATCGGCCTCGAGGGTTTCGAGGGAGCGATGTGTCTTGGCGAAGATGACGGCCCCGGAGGCGCGGCGATCGATGCGGTGTGCGGCTTCGAGGAAGGCCGCAGCCTCCGCCTCGCCACCACGGGCGACGAGCATCGCGCGGAGGAGGTCCTGGAGTGCGGCGTCCCCTGACTTCTCCGCCTGGACTGGCAGGGGAGCGAGCTTGTCGACGACCAGGATGTCACCATCCTCGTGGATGGAGCGCCACTGTTCGGCTGTGGCCTGGTTGGTGGCCTGGTTGCTAGGCGCAGTTTCTGGCTCCGTTTTTCCTTCCATGTCCCTTCCTCTGCACGATCCGCGATCGGCGACAGTAGCATGGGCCGAGTGGGCCTGTCCGGGATTCTTGAAAAGCCCGCGCAATGAGGTTATCCTAGTGCCGTGGCCATAGGATCGATTACGTCCATTGCCTCGTTGCCCAACCTCCTGGGGCAGCGGCGGGTCGGAGCGCTTGGCGCCGTCGGCAGGGGTGAGGCCCTCGGTCCCATAGAGCCTGTTCGCCCGGTCGGTCGCGATGATGACCCCACAGCCTTCGACAAGGCGGGTGAAGCCAAGGAGCCCGGCTCTCAGGCAGCCTCCACGCTGGCGCCCAGCCTCGACCGCCGCAGCGCCTCGGCCATCGTTGGCCGCGACAGGGTTTCTGCGACGGATGCCAGCCTCGCCGAAAACCGTCTCGAGAAAGAAAGCGCTACCAGAACCGCCCGGCCAAATGCGAGCCTGGATCCCGCCCGACCCAATGAAAGCCAGATCAGGGACCGGCTAAACCAGCTCCAGGGCGAGAAGGGACGCATCCAGCGTGGCCGCGGAGATGCCCAGGCCCAGCAAAGCAGCGAGACTACTGCCATGATCGCCAAGCTCAAGGCCCGCGATGGCGAAGTGCGTGGACACGAGGCGGCGCACATCGCAGCGGGTGGGCGCTATGTGACAGGCGGGGCGAGCTACAGTTACCAGAAGGGTCCGGATGGCGTCCAGTACGCCATTGGCGGAGAAGTGGGCATCGATTCATCCCCCATCCCGGGCAAACCGCAAGAAACCATCGCCAAGATGCAGGTCGTGCGCGCAGCCGCCACCGCCCCTGCCGAACCCTCCGGGGCAGACCTCTCGGTGGCCGCTGCCGCAGCCCAGGTCATGGCCTCCGCAGTCGCCAGCCTTGCCGAAGAGCGGGCACAGTCCGGGGCGGAAGCCGCCGGTACTTCAGGACCGGCCGGTCCTGAAGGCCCCGCCGGAAAGGGCAGCGGTACTTCCGACACGGCCAAGGGCATCGACGCCGACGGCAGCATTTCCGACGCGGCCAAGGGCGACGACCTTGCGCGCAGGTCTTCCAAGGCAGCCGGCAGCATTTCCAAGGCAGCCGGCAGGGACCGCCCTGCGGAGCCCGGTTCGATCATCGACCTCGCAGCATGATGTCCTCGCATCGCGTTTGGCTCTCGGCGCTCATGGTGGGCTGCACCATTCTTTTGGGCCTTTTAGGCTGCGCCACAGCGCCGGAAATCCAGAATGCACCTCCACCACTTCCTGGAGTCGCCGAGCACGACATCCGTGAATACAGGCTCTCGGTGGAGTACTACAACCAGAATGAATTCGGCCGCACCGAGGAGATCGTCGCCTACCGAGCGCAGGTCGGCATCGGGCGTGAGGGGGACAGGGACATCATCCGCTGGCACTCCTACGACCGCGCGCAGATCAGCAATGCCAAGGGCGCTGAGTGGGGTGATTTTGTTCCCGATGCTGTCGATGCGCTGCGTTTCGAACCCTATGTCCCCGGCACTGGCCTGGCCTACGCCTGGGGCGTTTCCGATTTCGACCTGGCTTCCTTTGCGCTGATTCCCGGCATCCGGGACGCTCCGAAGGACCTGACAGGTTTCCAGCTTTACATGCACGCCATCGACCTGTTTACCGGCTACAAGGTCTATCCCTCGATGATCACCAATCCAGCCATGCTTGGCCCGGAAAACAAGCCCCTTGCCAAGGTTGGCGACCGGGTCTTTTCCGACCAGCGCCTCAACGAGCTTCATCTCATGGACTGGAAGAATCTCGGGAAGGATCTGGTCATGCAGACGGGCTTTGTCGAGATCAGCTACCTGGCCGATGTCGCGCCGAGGGGGAAGCCGCTCCGCCTCTACGGTTTCCAGCAATCCCAGCGCTTTGGCGAGACCCTCACCTACCAGGGTTTCATCATGCCAATGGATGAGACCACCCGCTTCATGGGCCATGTCTGGCTTGACGCCGACGGCGCGCTCGAAAAGATCGAGTTCCAGGAGTACGTGTATGTGCTCGTCCATGCGCCGATGTTCATCGACAAGGTCGCGCACACGAAGCGGCACTTTGTGCTGGAGTTGATGCCGGAGGGGCCGGCTGCTGACAAACCCTGAGGTCAGATCCCCGCTTGTCATCCGGATTGCTCGAACTCTCCATAGTGCTTGAATCCCGGAATGGTCTGGAAGCCCGCGATGACATCGCGGCACGTATATCCGACCTTGGCATGGTGATCCGCCCCTTCGACGAGGCCCAGGCCAGGCGCGCGGTCCTGGCCTGGCGGCAATTCGGAAAGGGAAATCACCCGGCGGCGCTCAACGTGGGCGACCTCAGCTCCTATTCCCTGTCCGCCGAACGTCGGGAACCCCTCCTTTTCAAAGGCGAGGACTTCGGGAGGAGCGATTGCGAGGCGGTGGCGTGGTGATGCTGAATGACAAGCCCTGAGCTCAGCCCGTTTTCCGAGCCCCGCCGAAATGCCGAGCCCACAGGGATCTGACCGAAGATAGGGTCGTTCCGCATTGCTTGACTTGACCAACTTCATGACCTATATTTTGATCATGAGCGAGCATGTCAATGTCTATGAGGCCAAGAGTCACTTCAGTCACTGGCTCGAGGAAGCCCAGGCCGGCCGAGAGGTCGTCATCTGCAAGCGAAACAAGCCCGTGGCCCTCCTCACGTCGATCTACCAACCCGGGCGTGCCGAAAGGCGCTTCGGAATGGCCAAGGGAAGCTTTTCGCTGCCGAGTTCCTTCTTCGATCCACTGCCTGAGGATCTGAGCGATCTCTTCGAGGGCCGGGAACCCTGAGAGTCCTCCTCGATACCTGCACGTTTTTGTGGCTCTGCGAGGATTCCCCTGCACTCTCCCCTGTCGCCCGTCACCTGATCCTCAGCTGTGCCGAGTTGTACCTGAGCCCAGTCAGCGCCTGGGAGATCGCTGTGAAGAATCGTATCGGAAGGCTTCCGCTCCCCGAGGACCCAGCCACCTGGGTGCCCCGCATGCGCAAAACCCATGGGATCGATGCCCTGCCATTGACCGAGGATGCCGCCCTATGCCTGCTCAAGCTGCCCGATCATCACAAGGACCCCTTCGACCGGATGCTTGCTGCCCAGGCCATTCACGAAGGCTTAGTCCTCCTGACGCCAGATCCCTTGATCAGGGCCTATCCGGTGCGGACAGAGTGGTAAAGTGGGTTTTGAGAAGCTCGAATGAAGCCTATGGGAAGATTCTACATTAGGCACATACCAAAGAAGATGATGCCCGAATTGATATCAAGAAGCGAGTGACCCTCCGAAGCGCCTGCTTCGGCCACACCCCATCCAGGAGTTCGCTGACCCTCGCCTACAGGGCAGCTGATCCAAAGTCATCGGTATTGGTAACATTAACGATTAAGGCCCTTGATGCGGAACCTTCTCTAGGCTTGCTGAAAAGCTCGCCCAGCCAACGATTTCTTCCGAATTTTCTTTCCCTTCGCAATCAAAAAGCCACCACGCTGGCGTACTTCGTGTGGAGGTACCCATGCTGCTGGCTGTCAATGATTTCGTGTTCAAGTTTATCTTTGGGATGGAGGAACGGAAAGAGCTTCTTCGCTCGCTCATCAATCTCACCCTCGAGCGCGCGGGCCTTCCCCTCGCTGCCACCCTCACCTTGCGCAACCCCTTCGTCAACCCCAAGCACGAGGACGACAAAGCCTCGGTTCTCGACGTCGAGGCTACCGACGATCATAAGCGGATCTTCGACCTTGAGGTTCAGCTCAGGCGGGAGCCCGCTTATGCCGAGCGCGCCCTCTTTTACTGGAGTCGGAAATACGGTGACCAGCTCACCGTCGGCAATGATTATCTAAAGCTCCATCCGGTCATTGGCATTCACCTACTTGATTTCACCCTGCGCCCTGACAAGCGGCACTTCTTCAAGATCTACCGCTTCAAAGACGATACCGACCCCGATCCCTCCAGTGCCATGAGCCTGACCCCAAACGCTACCCTCATCATGCTTGAACTGCCCCTGATGCCGCCTGCCCGCGATTGTGGCCGTCTTGAAAAGCTGCTATTGTTGCTGAAGCACGAAGGAGGTGATGAGGCCATGGTCAAAACGCTGACAGAACAGGACAAACTCCTCGCCGAAATCGACGAGGCCTATCACAAATTCCACGCCGACCCGGATCTTCGGTCCATTTACGAGGGTCGCTTAAAGTGGCAGATGGACCAGGCAACCGCCCTTGCTGTAGCCAAGGACGAGGGGCTGGCTGAGGGTGAGGTCAAGGGCAAGGCCGAGGGTAAGGCCGAGGGTAAGGCCGAGGGCAAGGCCGAGGGCAAGGCCGAGGGTAAGGCCGAGGGTAAGGCCGAGGACGCCAGGAATCTCAGACAGCTTGGAGTGAGCCTCGACATCATCGCCAAGGCGACGGGCTTGTCGCAGGAAGAGCTTGAAAAGCTTTAGCCAGAAACCACAAGAATCCTTGGGGGTCGGGCCTTGCGCTCGACCTTTTCTTCCCCTACTAACGCCAGAGTTTATAGCCTTCATAGCTGCAACTGCTAAACCCCATCCCGGCCGCCAAGCGCCTGAAATCCTGCCTTGCGGCCTCGCAAACAGCCCTGTACACTTCCGACATCCCAAAGCTCCGAAGGAACTCACAATGAGCACAAGAATGTCGCGCGTCGGCCTGCCCCACAGTGTCTTCAGGTAGCAGATCCCCCTCATATGAACATATGAGCACGTGTTCATATGAGGGAATGTGTTTTCTCCGCAGCCGGCCACTAGCTTTCGAGCCCGCAGGATCGGCCACACCCTGTCGTCGAACTTCCTGATCCTCACTATTGAACTGGAGGTTTTCCGCAGCTTGAAGAAGGGGACCGACTGGGATAGTGTAAGCCTTGGGCTACGGAAATGGCTCACCCTCCTTGCCGAGGGTGATACGCTCGATCCAGGGAGCTGCAAGCGCGGGAGGGTCAGCAGCGAGTTTTTGGATGGGATTGCTGGGGTTTCTCAAGGCCTTGGTGTGGCCAGCCTTCCTCGTCTACAAGCTCCTCCAAATGGTTCATGCTTGATTCGGCTGACACACGAATATCATCCCACACTGAGGGCCTGACCTTCGACTCTGGCCCCCGACCCCTAAGGAGCACCCATGAGCATCCACATCTCTGCAGCAAAAGGCGAGATTGCCGAAGCGGTATTGCTGCCCGGAGACCCCCTGCGCGCGAAATTCATAGCTGAAAACTGGCTCGAGGAGCCCGTGCGCTTCAACGAGATCCGCAACATGTTCGGCTATACCGGCCGCTACAAGGGCGCGAGGGTTTCAGTCATGGGGACGGGCATGGGCATGCCAAGCCTCTCCATCTACGTCAACGAGCTCCTCCGGGAGTACGGCGTGAAGAAGCTCATCCGCGTCGGCACCTGTGGGGCCCTCGTCGAGAAGGTGAAGATCCGCGACCTCATCCTCGGCATGGCCTCGTCGACGGATTCCGCGGTCAACAAGATCCGCTTCGCCGGAATGGATTACGCGCCGACAGCCTCCTTCAGGCTCCTGGCCCTGGCCCACAGGATAGCCACGGAGTCGGGCTTCAAGGTCCACGTCGGCCCCATCCTGTCCAGCGACTCCTTCTATTCGGAGGATCCCAACCAGTGGAAGCTCTGGGCCCGTTTCGGGATCCTCGGTGTGGAGATGGAGAGCGCCGAACTCTACACGCTTGCCGCGAAGTTCGAAGCCGAGGCCCTGGCCATACTCACGGTGAGCGACCACCTCGTTACCGGCGAAACGGCACCCGCCGTCGAGCGACAGACGCAATTCAAGGCCATGGCGGAGTTGGGACTGAAGGCGGTGACCTCGTAAGCGCTCAGCGCAAAGCGCAAAGGGCAAAGCGCTACGGCTTCAGGCGACCGGGACGCAGGCAGGCTCAAAGCTGCAGCGGAAGCGGCCCATGCTGCCGCCGGGCTCTTCGATGCTGTCCGTGCGGAAGCCGATCTTCTCGTAGAAGCCCCGTGACTCGTCGTCGGTCTCGAGTTCCACGATGCGCGGTTCGCACCTCCGGATGGCCTCGTCGATGAGGGCCCGGCCGATGCCTTTGCCGCGATGTGCGATCTCGACCGCTATGTTGGCGACGATCATGGCGGAGCCGTCCATCTCGTAGGAGATGCACCCGATTTCCCGGCCATCCTCGTCCCTGAACACGAGGAGGCGGGCCGCCTCGTTCCGGAGCTGGTTCTGCACACGGAGGGCGGTCTTGCCCTCCGTCGGCATCCAGGTCGAATATCCGAAGACCCTGAGCAGATCCCCGCTCAGCGGTCCCGGCGAAAGCTCATCGATCACAGCCCGGCCCCCTTCATCGCGTCCATCTTGCCCCTGAGTTCCACATTGGGCGAGGGAAGGGCGGCAAAGGCCGCGTTTGCCCGCTTCGCCAGTTCCTGCGCGTAGTCGAGGTCCGAGACGCCGGCCGGCACCCCGTGCTTGCCGGCCTTGTTCGCCCTGGCGTCCCAGTTCCTGTGCTTGAGGGAGATTGCGCAGTCGGTCAGGTACCAGATGTTGACGGGATCCAGGGCCAGGGCCTTCGCGTAGAGCCTCCCCATGCGGGAGAGGTCGCCGCCGGCGATGCCCGGAAGGGCGAGGTCGAGGAGGGCCTCAAGGTAGTAGGGATCGCCATAATTGGGATCGATCGAGATCGATATGTCGCAATTGCTCCGTATCTCGCCGGTGCCCAGGAGCATCTCGACGACTCCCTTGGCCGCACCCTTCTCGCCGATGACCACCGCGTTCCAGTAGTAGAGGGTCGCGCGGTCCCGTGCGCTTCCCCGCGCCTTTTCGAGGAGGGGTTTCATGAACTCGAGGAGTTCGCCGAAACGCGCAACCTTCTCCTTGGCCATCGAGGCGGGAAGGTCGGCGACGAGCTGCTGTCGCACCCGAACCAGGCGGAACACGATCGCAGCCTGGGGATCGGCCGCTTTGAAAAGGCCCTGCAGTCCCGCAAGCTCGGCGTCGAATTTCCGCGCTTCGTGGAGGGCGTCCAGCGCGTCGAGGTCCCCGGCGAAGGCTGTTGGAAGCGCCAGGGCAAGGAAGAGCGCGAAGGCGAGGGCTTCCTTCATGGGCTTCCCCCCTGGCTTTCTGCCCCGTTCTGTATCAGGCCCTGGCGATTCGATTCGATGACGATTACGTGCACTGCTTCCTCAGGCGCAGGACCTGAAAGTGTGAGTGCGAGATCAGGTCCGAGCTGCTGCAATGCGACGGGCCGGCCGCTATCGAGTTCCCGCGCCGTGACGCCCTCTCCGATCCTGAGGTCCTTGACGAGCAGCTGGGCGCCTTTGAGCTGCTCCATGATGAGGATGTTGAGTCTTTCGCCTTCACCGGAAAGCGCATGCGTAAAGCGGAGGGGAACTCCCTCCCTCGTCGTCCCCTCGGCGCGGAACCAGGGCCGGGTTCCGTAGATGGCCGAACCGTATTTCCCGAGCCAGGAACCGAGGCCGAGGAGGAGCCGCTCCTGTACTGGCGGAATGCTTCCATCTGCCCTCGGTCCTACGTTGAGGAGGAGGTTCCCGTTCTTGCTCACGATGTCCACGAGCATCCGCACGAGTTCGGGCAGGGTCAGGTGATCGGCCTCGCCCTCCTCCCGGTTATAACCGAAGCCCAGACCCATGCCCCGGCAGCTTTCCCACTTCGCTCTGGCTATGTCCTTCATGACGGCGAACTCAGGCGTGCTGTAGTCGAAATGCGGCGGCTTGGTGTTGGCCGTATTTCCCTGCCTGAGGAGCTTCATCGAGTAGGAGTTGAGCAGGGCACGGCCGGGTGCCGACCGGATGACGGCATGCATCCACAGGGGCAGCTGCCCCCAGCGGTCGTTGATCAGGCCCTCGGCGTTCCTGTTGTAGAAATATGCAAATAGTTCGTAGGGGTTGCTCCCGGGTGGATAGGCTATGTCGCCCCAGAGGATGGAGGGATTGTACCGATCAATCAGCTCCTTCCAGTGATCCATCTGGTAGCGGGCATAGCGGCGGTCTATGGGCCCACCCTCGGACAGGAGGCCCACCACGTCGGCCATGGGTTTTTTCGTGAAGGAGAGGTCCAGGGCGCTCGAGTAGTAGAGTCCCATGCGCATCGACCGCGAGGTGACCTCCCGGCAGAGCTCGCCGACGATGTCGCGCTCCATGCCGTAGCCGGGAATGGCATAGTTGGGTGTTGCACTTGGCCAGAGGAGGAATCCATCCATGTGCTTGGTGACCAGGACGACGTAGCGTGCCCCGGCCTTTTCGAAGAGCCGGGCCCAGTCTTCGGCATTCCATGCCTCGCTTTCCCGCTTGAAGGTGGGAGCGAAGTCGAAGTAGGAGGCGCCCTCTCCGTAGGTCGTGATGTGGTGGAGCTTGGAGGGGCTTCCCTTGATGCGGATGGAATTGATGTACCACTCGGCGTAG
>JBAXTA010000135.1:0-11253 GCA_037130415.1 Spirochaetota bacterium | reverse complement strand
ATAGAATCCACCAAGTCGGGTGAATAACCACAGGAACCGGCAAGGAGGACTCGAGTGAAGACGATGCGCGCCCAGGTCATCGAAGCGCCCAACAGGATGTCGCTGAAACAGCTGCCCTTACCGGAGATCAACGATGACGAGGTCCTCGTCAAGGTAAAGGTCTGCGGAATCTGCGGTACCGACCTCAAGATCTACGCCGGGCTCTACGCCTCTGACCGCCTTCCCCTCGTCTCCGGCCACGAGTTCTGGGGTGTGGTGGAGGAGGTGGGGAAGAACGCCAGGGGGATAAAAGTAGGTGACAGGGTCTCGGCGGACATCTGCCTGACCTGCGGTACCTGCTATTTCTGCCGGCGGGGAGAGCCCCTCCTCTGTCAGAACTTCACCCAGCTCGGCATCCACACGAACGGCGCCTTCGCCGAATACGTCAAGGCGCCATGGAAAAACTGCTATGTCATCCCCGCGGGCGTGGACGACTACTCGGCCGCCTTCATCGAGCCCCTGACCGCTGTGCTGGAGGCCTCGAAGCGGATGAACTGCACGATCTCCTCGAGCGTGGTGATCATTGGCTGTGGCCTGGGGCTCCTCCACGCAGCGATGGCAAAGCTGCGCGGGGCTGCGCCGGTGATCGTAACGGGCGACAGCAAGACCCGCCTCGAGATCGGCAGGCGCATGGGCGTTGCCGATTTCTTCATAGATATCAACGAAGTTGCGGATCCGGTGGCCGAGGTCATGAAAATCACAGGCGGGGTTGGAGCGGACTACGTGCTCGAGGCGGTCGGAACTCCGGCAACCTACGAGCAGGCCTTCAGGATGCTGCGCCGTGGTGGGGTCCTCGAGGCCTTCGGTGTGGTGCAGCAGGGAAAGACGGCCTCCTTCGAGCCCTTTGAGTTCGTGCTCGGTGAGAAAAAGGTCCGGGGCAGCTGCGCCGGGATCGGCAACGACTGGGCAGAGGCGATAAACCTCCTGGCCTACCGGCGTATCGATCCCCGGCCCCTGTTCTCGCAGGTCGTGCCCCTCGAGGATCTCGAGGATGCCCTCCACGAGCTGAAGTCCGACAAGGAAATCATCAAGATGTTCGTATCGCCCGAGATCGACCGCAGGCAGCGCTTCGACCAGGGGAAGGAGCCACAGTCATGAGCTACAAGGATACCTTGCTCAGTACCATCAAGATCGGCAGGCGCGAGTGTGCCAACCGCTTCTTCATCCAGGCGATGGAGTGCAACGACGAGGACGAGAGCGGCAATCCCTCGGAGACGACTGCACAGCGTTATGAGGAACTGTTCCGGGGGGAGGCGGGCCTCGTCAGCCTCGAGGCCATCTCGATCACCAGGGAGAGCCGGGGCCGGGACAACCAGCTCATGATCATGGCGCCCAACAAGGAGCCCCTGGCGAAATTCGTCGCCCGGGTAAAAGCGGCCAACCCGAAGACGCTCTTCATCTTCCAGCTGACCCACTCAGGCGAGCTCAGCAATCCCGAGTTCTCGCGGAGGGTGACGGTAAAGCCCCTCCACGGCTACGGCGGCGACCTCCTCTCCGAGGAGGAGGTCGACACCATCATGGAGGGCTTCGTGCTCGCGGCCCAGATCGCCCACGACGCGGGCGCAGACGGCATCGACCTGAAGCTCTGCCACGGCTACCTCGGTTCCCAGATCCTCCGCCCCTACAACGACAGGGAATGGAAGTACGGTGGTCCCTGGGCCAACCGGAGCCGCTTTGCCTTCGACCTCTACGAGAAGATCGCCCGGGCAGTCAACGACAGCGACTTCCTCATCGGCTCGAAGATCTCCGCCTGGGAGGGCTTTCCCGGCGGCTTCGGCACTGCGGGGCTGCGGTCTCCGGTCATCGACCTCAAGGAACCAATTGCCCTCATCAAGGGCCTCGAGGAGCGCGGGGCGCAGTTCTTCATCCAGTCGGCGGGCAGCCCCTCGATCACCATCTCATTGACCCAGGTCGACAAGAATGTGCCCTACTTCGCCTATCTCCACCAGAGCTTCGCCAAGAGCTTCAGGGACAACCTCAGGCCCGAGACGGTGGTAATTGGCTCGAACTTCAGCGTCTTCAGGAACGGCAAGAACCACCTCTGTGCAGTGACCGAGGAGGAAAGTTCCCTCCTCCACTTCGGCGCGGCCTGCATAGAAGACGGGGTCACCAACATGATCGGCCTCGGCCGGCAGTCCTTCGCCGATCCCCTGCTCCCGAAGAAGCTCCGCGAGGGACGGGAGGCCGAGATCAAGTACTGCACGGTCTGCGACAATTGCCTCGAGCTCCTCATCCAGCAGAGCAAGGTGGGCTGCTGCACCTACGACAAGCGCTACGCGAAGCTCCTCCTTGAGACACGCAAGGAAAAGGGTCCCCTCAAAGTGGCCCACACCTAGGAGGCGGAAGATGAAACTGGCTGCCTTCTCGGTTCTGTACAAGGACAGGCCCCTCGGCCACGTGCTGGACCTCTTCCGTGACAAGGGCCTCGCCTGGGTGGAGGTCGGCGCGGGAGGCTTTATCGGCAAGGATCACTGCGACCCCGGCCGCCTTCTGGACGACGCCCTTGCGCGGGAAGCCTACAGGGAGGAGTTCGCCACGAGGGGCATGAAGATCGCTGCCTTAAGCTGCCACGGTAACCCTGTCCACCCGCAGGAGAAGCTGGCAGAGGGCTACAGGCGGGACATCAAGGAGGCCATCGACCTGGCCGCCCTCCTGGGCATCGAGCACATCGTGACCTTTTCAGGCTGCCCGGGAGACAGCGAGGGTTCACTCTATCCCAATTGGCCGGTTTCGCCCTTTCCCGAGGACTTCCGGACGGTACTGGCCTGGCAGTGGGAAAAGAAGCTCGTGCCTTACTGGCGCGAGGTCGGGAAGTACGCCGGCGACAAGGGCGTCAGGATCGCGCTGGAGATGCACGGAGGCTATTCGGTGCACTCCCCCGGCACGGCGATCCGCCTACGGCACGAGACAGGCTGCGCTGCCATCGGGGCGAACATGGACCCGAGCCACCTCTGGTGGCAGGGCATCGACCCTGTGCTGGCTGCGGGCTACCTGGGAAAGGAGGACTGCCTCTTCCACTTCCACGCCAAGGACGCCTCCATCGATGTTCACAATGCCTCCTATCACGGACTCACCGACATGCAGGGCTTCGACGAGGTCTTCGGCCGCGCCTGGCAGTTCCGCACCGTCGGCTACGGCCACAGCCTCAAGGACTGGGCCGACATCTTCAGCGCCCTCCGGAAGGCGGGCTACGACGGTGTCGTAAGCATCGAGCACGAGGACTCCTACATGTCGGTTGAAGAGGGCCTGGACAAGGCCATCGCCAACCTCACTCAGGTGCTGATCGTCGAGCCGGCCTCGGCGCCCAAGGCCTTTGACATCGACGATAGCTTCGCCGGCAGGTTCGCCGGCGGGAAGGCCAGGTGACCGTCAACACCCTGACCCTGAATCCCGCCATCGACAGGGTCATATCGCTCGACCGCCTCGAACGGAACCGCACCAACCGCATCGAGGAGGTCACGGAGGTCATCGGCGGCAAGGGTACCCATGTCTCCATCAACCTGGGGCTCCTCGGGCTGAAGAACCGCGCCATCGGCATCTGCCACGGCGTAACGGGCAGGAGGATCATCGAGTACCTGGAGGGCTATGGCCTGGATGTCGAGTTCATCCACAGGGAAAGAGGCACAAGCAGGACCAATTACCTCCTTGTCGAGGGGAACAACGACTGCACCATCGTCGCGGAAAAGGGCGTGAGCCTCGACGCGGGGGACCTGGCCGACATCCTGTCCTCGCTGAAGGCCCTGACAGAGCCGGGGGACTACCTCGTGCTGTCGGGAGACGCGGGCAATTGCCCCGATCCCTTCGTCTACAACCAGATCATGGAAGAGCTGCGTGACAAGGGCCTCCGTGTCTTCGTGGACACGAGCGGTCCTGCCCTCTCGCGCTGCGTCTCTGCCAGGCCCTATCTCATCAAGCCGAACCTCGGAGAGCTGTCCAGCCTCGTGGGGCGGGAGCTCGCCTGTAACGAGGCGGACATACTCGTGGCCCTCGATGCCCTTGACCGCTTCGGGGTGGAGGTCATCGCCGTCTCCCTCGGCAGCGAGGGTTCCCTCCTCAAATGTCCACAGGGGATCTACCGTGCCACACCTCCCCCGGTGCAGGTCCGCAACACCATCGGCTGCGGCGACTGCTTCCTGGCAGGGCTCCTCTTCGGCCTGGCCGAGGGCAGGCCCATGGAGGAGACGCTCAGGATAGCAACTGCCGCATCGGCGGCCGCCGCCGAGTCCCCGCTTTCGGTGGGCTTCGATGTGGAGCGGGCGAGGGCGCTGGCTGCCGACTGTGGGCTGCGCAAGCTCGCCTGAGGCGCTTGTCGGCCCGTGGGCCAGTGTCGGCCCGTGGGCCAGTGTCGGCCCGTGGGCCGGTGTCGGCCCGTGGGCCGGTGTCGGCCCGTGGGCCGACTTAGGAGAACCGTGAGATGAGCGATCTGTCGTACATGGACATGAGGAACGAGATGGTCAAGGTCGCCCGGATGATGTGGGACCGAAGGCTTACCAACGCAGCGGGGGGGAACTTCGCCGTCAAGGTCGGCCCTGGCCTCATGCTGGTCAGCCCCTCCCTGATGTCCGAGCGCAAGCACTGCGAGCTCGATCCCGGGGACCTCCTCCTCGTCGATTCCGAGCTCAGGGTGCTCGAGGGGACGGGAAAGCTCTCGCGAGAGAGCCTCATGCACCAGCTCATCCTGGACAACTTCTCCAACATCGGCTGCACGATCCACGCCCACCCCTTCTATTGCATGCCCTACGTCGTGCAGGCCAAGCCCATACCCAGCGTTTCCGAAGCCACGATCGGAAGGGGCGACGTGGGATGCATTCCCTACACCAAGGCCTACACGAGGGAGCTTTCGGAGAACGTCTACCGCTACTTCGAGGAACGCAGGGCCATCGCCGAGAAGAAACCAATTGGCTGTATACTTCCGCTGCACGGGGTTGTTGTCTCCGGCGACGACATCTACATGGCCTACAGCATGCTCGAGCGCATCGAGTGCGATGCCATGTGCGGCATCTTCAAGAACAGCATCTAGGCGACCGGGAGGGCAGGAACCATGCTGGGCTTCGAAAGAAAGGCTGAGATCGCCAGCATCCTCGAGGAGACGGGCATGGTCGATGTCGTCTCGTTGTCGGTGCGTTTCGGCGTCTGCAGGGAGACCATCAGGCGGGACCTGGGCGGGCTCGAGGCGGAAGGTGTCGTCAGGCGGACCCACGGAGGAGCGGTTCTCGACCTCTCCGCGCCGAGGGTCCACGCTGAATTCCCCGTCGCCGTCCGGGAAATCCAGCGCCAGGCGGAGAAGCTCATCATCTGCAGGAGGGCTGCCTCGATGATCGAGGACGGCGACACCGTCTTCATGGACAACAGTTCGACGACCCTCTACCTCCTCCGCTACCTGCCCAGGGGAAGACGGGTCTGCATCCTGACCAATTCCCTCAAGCTCATACTCGAGGCAGTCAGGGTCGGCAATCCGGACATCCAGCTTGTCTGCCTCGGCGGCGAATTCAAGGAAAGCAACATGTCCTTCTCGGGCGCCATCCCGCAGCGGATCGGGAAGGACTACTATCCAGGCAAGGCCTTCATGTCCTGCGCGGGCATCAGCGAGCGGCAGATGCTGGCCGACTCCAGCGCGGCGGAGGTGGAGACCAAGCGCCTCATGATCGAGCGTTCCCATGAGGTCGTCATCCTCGCCGACCACACGAAGTTCGAGAATGTCGGGCAGGTCTTCCTGGCCGACTTTACGGCCATTGACTGCATCGTCACCGACCCAGGGACGCCTGTGGAATCCCTGGCCTACCTTTCAGGCTACGGGACGAAGCTCGTCGTCGCGGAGGCAGGAACATGAGCGCGGACTACCTGGCCTTCGACCTCGGCGGCAGCGGAGGCCGGCTTGTCCGGGGCCGCTTCGACGGGAGACGCCTGAACCTCGAGACCGTCCACAGTTTCGGGAACGAGCCGGTGGCTGTCGGCGATTGTCTGTATTGGGACCTTTTTGGCATCTACCGCGAGCTGAAAGCAGGCATAGGAAAGGCGGCGGCAGCATCGGCCGCGGCCGATGCTTCCGAAGTCCCGCGCTCGATCGGCTTCGACTCCTTCTCCAACGACTTCGCCTTCATCGACCGGTGCGGGGAACTCCTTACGCCGCTGCGCTGCTACCGGGACGAACGCACAGAGCGCCACAAGACGGCCATCTACGCGCGGATGCAGCCGGAAAGACTCTACGAGATCACCGGCAACCAGATTGCCCCCTTCAACACCCTGATGCAGCTGGCAGCCATGCGCGAGGCCGGCCAGGGGCATATCCTTGACAATGCGTACAAGATGCTCTTTACCCCCGACCTCCTCGTGCATTTCCTGACAGGCGAGGCGGTGACCGAGTACACCATGGCCTCCGTGAGCCAGCTCCATGACATCCACACCGGCCTCTGGAGCCCCGAGATCCTTGCGGCTTTTTCCCTGCCACGGGGAATGTTCTGCGACATCGTACCGCCCGGGACGATCGTCGGAAAGACCAGGAGGTCCTGCGATGCCGAGCTCGGCCTGTCCGGACTGAGCGTGACCGCAGCCTGCGAGCACGACACTGCCTCGGCCTTCCTCGCGGCGACCTCCGAAGGTAACCGAGCCATCATCAGCAGCGGGACCTGGTCCCTCGTCGGAACCGAGGTGGACAGCCCCATCATCAGTGAGTCGGGCTACCGCCACAACATCGCCAACGAGGGCGGCTTCGGCGGCAGGAACCGTCTTCTCCGCAATGTCATGGGGCTCTGGATCATCCAGGAACTGAGGCGCCAGGATCGCGGACAGGGAAAACAGTGGAGCTTTGCCGAACTGGAAGAGGCTGCCGCCAGCGCCGCGCCCTTCGCGCACAGCATCGACCCGGACGATCCTGCCTACTACGCGCCGGAGGACATGGCTACCACGATTGCCAGGCACTGCCTTGAAAGGACGGGAAAAGCTCCGTCCACGATGGGGGAGACCCTCCGCTGCATCCTCGAAAGCCTGGCCTTCAAGTACCGATGGGCTGTCGAGAAACTTGAAGAGATGACCGGACGCCCGATCACCCTTATCCACATCGTCGGCGGGGGCTCGAACAACCGCCTCCTCTGCCAGTTCACGGCCAATGCCTCTGGACTCCCCGTTCTCGCCGGACCCACGGACGCCTCGGCCCTCGGCAACATCCTGGTCCAACTCCTCGCCGATCGCCAGATATCCTCCATCGAGGAGGGCAAGCGGCTGATCGCGGATTCCTTCCGCATCGAAGAGCACGCACCGAGCGGGATTGACGAGTGGAACGAGCGCTATGGGCAATTCAAGCTGGCCTTCGACCTGGACTGAGCCGTCAGGGCCCTGGCGCCGGGCGCATTGGCGTGGCCCGCTATCGTAACCCGCGACAAAAAGAAACCGTCGAACATCATCGACGTTCGGCGGTTGTTCAGGCGCAGGTCGGAGTCGAACCGACTCGTGAAGGTTTTGCAGACCTCTCCCTTCCCACTTGGGTACTGCGCCGTTGCTTGAAGTAAAGTACAGAAAAGGGCAGGAAATGTAAAGGCCGCTCGGTTGAGCGGCCTCTGGATTACACGATATCGAGGGAACTAGGCCTTCTTCGGCTTGGGAGCGGGCTGGGCAAGCTGGCCGAGCGAGGCGGCGTGTTCCTTGACTGACCTGCTCTCGACGCGAAGCATCCACCAGTCGACAAAGGCCGATCCGATGAAGACGGAGGAGTAGGTGCCGGAAATGACGCCGATGATGATGGAGATCGCGAAGTCCTTCATCGCGCCGGTCATGATAAAGGCCATGCCGACCGCAGCGAGGAGGACGGTTCCGGCGGTGATCACCGTGCGTCCCAGGGTTTCCGTGACCCCGAGGTTCATGTTGTCGCGATACTTGGCACCCGGGTTGAGCTTGACCTTCTCGCGGATCCGGTCGTCGATGACGATCTTGTCGTTGATGGAGTAGCCGACGATCGTCAGGACGGCCGCGATGACCGTCGTGTTGAGCTCGATGCGAGCAAATACGATGAAGGCCACCATGATGAGGGCGTCGTGCATGACGGAGATGACTGCAGCTATGGCGTAGATCGGCTTGAAGCGCACCGAGCAGTACACCAGGATGACGGAGAACATGAGGATGGTCATCCACAGGGCCTGGGTCGCGAGGGTCTGGGAGAAGCGGGCGCCAACCACCGTCGAGGAATTGACGATGACGTTATCGACTCCGTAGGCATTGCCCAAAAGGCTCGCGAACTTCGCGTGGATGGTCTTGGAGAAGCTCGGGTCCTTGCCCGAGTCTTCGATGCGGATCATGAATTCGCGGTTCTCCGGAACCCCGACGCGCTGGATCGATACCGAGCCAAACTCCTTGGTGAGCTTAGCCCGGAGATCCTCGACGGTCACATTGACCATGCTGGAAGCTCCAGCCCGATAATGCAGGACACTGGGCTGGGTCGTGAGCGCTGACTCGGTCTGCGAGGCACCGAGGAGGAGGCTGGACTGCACAGCCCCGTCAGCCTTGAGAATGATGTGGACGCCGGGAACGGCAGCCATTCCATCGGCTACGGCCTTGAGCGTCGGGAAGCTGGCCCAGGGGAAGCTGTGCGTCTGGGATTCACCGGAGGTCGCCTTGGACAGGAGGGTTACCTCAGCCTTGGAAACCGAGAGCTGCATGGTGCCAGTGCCATCGAAGCTCACGGTCATCGAGGGGGGCTCGAACTGCACGTCAGTGTTGATGCCAGCCTGGAAGTCGATGCCCGTCCTGAAGCCTACGGTCGCGACCATGACAAGGCCGGCGATGACAATGACGGCGGACATGGGCACGAGGTACTTGAAGCTCTTGTGCCACTGGATTACACGGATCATTTGAGCCTCCAGGAGATGCTCGTCGTCTTCAGCTTCATGACGTCGGTCTCGAAATCAAAGATGAGGTGGGAGACGAAGAGTGAGGTAAAGAGGGAGCTGATGGTTCCGATGGCCAGTGAGACAGCGAAACCCTGGATGGGTCCGGAGCCGAGCTGGGCCAGGAAGAGGGCAGAGATGAGGTTAGTCATGTGGGAGTCAAAGATCGTCCAGAAGGCTTTCTGGAAGCCGGTCTTGATCGAGGCAGCGCGGCCCTTCCCGAGACGGAGCTCTTCCTTGATGCGCTCGTTGATCAGCACGTTGGCATCGACCGAGATACCGATGGTGAGCACAAAGCCCGCTATCGAAGGCAGGGTCAGGGTGAGTCCGAAGGCTGAAAGGACGCCGATCATTATGAAGAGGTTGACGACTTCGGCTATGGCCGTATTGATACCTGCTCCCCGGTAGTACGCGAGCATGAAGCCTATGACCAGGAAAAAGGCCAGGGTGATGGCCCAGATTCCTGCCCGGACGGCGTCCTCACCGAGGGAGGCGCCGATGGCCTGCTGGTTGATCGGTATCAGTTCGACGGGGAGGGCAGCCGTGCGGAGGAGGAGGGCCAGGTTCTGCGCCTCGTCGGCGCCGAAGCCCTCGATCATGCCGCTTTCCTGGATGGGCGAGTTGATGGTCGCGACGCTCTTGACGCGGTCGTCGAGGACGACGGCCATGGGCTTCTTTACGTTCGCGCTCGTCAGCTTGTAGAAGATGTCTCCGCCCTCCTTGTCGAGGGTAAAGTCGATCTGAGGCGAACCGGTCAGGCTGTTCGACACTGCCTGGGCGGACTGGATATGGGTACCGTCAAGGCCTGGATCGGCGGTCACCACCTGGTAGCGACCGGTGAACTCGTCAAGGCCGTAGCTGTCCTTCTTGTATTCCTTGAGGACGATAAAGCCCGCCGGAACCTTCGAGGCATCCTTGACGACCTGCTTTTTCTGGCCTGCGGAGTCGGTCTGCTCCTCGATCCCGCCCGGGGTGTTCTGGAGGTAGTCGGAAAGCTGGCTGGTCGCTTCGGAGTTGACTATATAGAAGGCGAGGCGGCCACGACCCATGATGATCGAGCTGATCCGCTCGGGATCGGCGGCGCCGGGGAGCTCCACGTAGATCTGGTCCTCGCCCTGCTTGCGGATCGAGGGCTCGGTGAGGCCGAACTTGTCGATGCGGCTGTTGAGTACCTCGATGGCACGGTCGATGGCATCAGCCTTGTCAGCGGCGGAGAGGGGTTTCCCGATCTTCCTCTGGAGAGCGTCCATGTCTGCCTGGATGACGACGCTCATGCCGCCAGAGAGGTCGAGACCGAGCTGGATGGCCCTTCCGTGCTTTGTCTTCAGGGCGAGAACCGCATCGCGGTAGATCCCCGACACCGACTCGAGGGCTGATCCGTAGCTGTTGAAGGCCTGGAGGGAGGTCTTGGCAGTCCATATTTTCGGGTCGGGCTTCTTGGCCTCGCGGAGCGCTGCCTTGGCTGCCCTGATGACGACCTTGTACTTGACGGCGTCTATCGCATTCCCGTCGTTCGCGGAGGCATTCTTGACGAGGGTTTCAAGATCGGTGCCGGCCATCGAGCGCGCGTACTCGCGGATCTGCTCACGTGAGCCGAGCGCGAGGGCCTGGTCGGCCTTCGGCGTCAGGAAATACCAGTCGAGGGTCGGCCAAAGGAAAGCAAGGGCCATACCGACAACAGCGAGAACGACGAGGAATCGTTTCGTCTTGTTCATTTCGGCAACTCCAGGCAGGTGGGTAGGACGGACAAGGCATGTAAGGCTGGAAGCCAGCACATGCCGCCGGCCGTGGAAGGCTCTTACTTCTTGACTTCGGAGGACTTGTCTGCAGATTTTTCGACAGACTTGTCAGTTGACTTATCTGCAGCAGCGTCGGCGGATGCCTCGCCCTTTGTATCGACTGTGGCTATGGCCGATTTGGAATATTCGATCCTGGTGTTGTCATCGACCTTGAGGACGATGGTGGTCTCCTTGACCTTGTCGACGATCGCGTGCACTCCGCCGATCGTGATGACCTTGTCGCCTTTCTTGACGCCGGCGATCATTTTCTGCATGTCTTTCTGCTTCTTGTTCTGGGGCCGGATGATAAGAAAGTAGAAAATCACGAAGACCAGCGCGAAGGGAACGAGGGTCGTGAGCATGGAACCAGTCGTGCTGGCACCGCCCGGAGCCGCCTGAAGAAGGGTCAGGCCAGAAAAAAGCTTATCCATAGGGACTTTCCTTGGGGTGAAGATTCGCGGAAAGGTAGCACAGGGCAAGAGGGATGGTCAAGTTTGAGGGACGAGCTTCCTTCCGGGCAGCCTGCTAGGCCGTGATCATTGTGCCAGCCTTGCCGGCAA
>JBAXTA010000134.1:0-11290 GCA_037130415.1 Spirochaetota bacterium | reverse complement strand
ATTACTATTTATGTCAAGTCGGGCAGATTTGATAATCTGGGACAGGCTCTAGGTAGTCATCTCTTTGAGCTTTATATTTACCGTCTTGCTTCTGGTACCCGACGGCATCATGACGGCCAGAGAAATCAAGCATTCTCCCGTCGGGCAGGACGTAACCCGCTTCGTAGATTGAGCGAGTCGTACCAAAATGCTCGGCGGCAGAATCGGAGGCGGCTTTTTTCTTGTCCCAGGCTATGATCAGCCCTTCCTTGTAGTAGCGTCCTATCTGCTCCTGACCTTTGGTGTGGATGCTTCGAATGTCATTGATCTCGATGGCTTGCCGCATCTTTTTGGCATGAAGGGCGACTGCGATAGTTCCCTCTTTGCCCTGTATTTCCGTGACAATGACATATCCGTTATCGGGACTGGTCGATTTCTCTGATGACCTGAATATCCATATCGGTACGTTCACTTGGGAGGGAAGGCTTTGTAGTGTCGCCAGGTCGACTCCATGATCCTTTCGCGCTTTGTTTAGGATGGACTGTGTCAGGGTGATAGGCAGGTCGGGGATGCCAACGGCAAGAAGATTGCTGCCAGGATTCCCGAGAGGGATGATTTCGGTGGAGTCCAAGTCCCCCGCCATGAACTTGTCGAGATTGCCATTGAAGGCTTCATCATCTTTCGTGTGATAGAGGGCACCCGCTCCGCTGGCATCGACCTTAACCCCTGTATGCCAAATCCCCTCATCCTGCCCCGCCCCCGCGTCCGCCCGCCCGTCCCCCTCCGCAGACCCGTCCACGGGCCCTGCGGCCTCGCCCTGCGAAGCCTTGCCGCCCTCTGTGGAAGTCTCCACCGCCTGCGCCAGTCCGCTCTCGGGAATGGTGAGAAGGTTGTCGAAGGCCGCCTTGAGCTCGGGCGAGAGCGCGTACTTGGGGCCGTAGCGCTTCTCCATGTCGAGGAACTCGCGCACAAAGCGCTTGAAGGCTGCGGCGAGCTTCTGGAAGGCCCCGGCAAGGCCCTCGTCCGGCGCCTGGCCGGTCTTCAGGTAGCGCTCCCACTGGTCAGCCAGGTACTCGATCTCACCGCCGCTCCCGGCGCTCCACTCGGCCCGCTTCTTGCCCAGTGCCTTCTCGAAGAGTGCCACCTCGGCGTCGTCGAACCAGAGCCGCTCCATCGAGTGGAAGAACTCGTGTGAAAAGGCCGAGAAGTCGGCGGTCTTCCCGAGTTTGACCACGGCGCGGAACTTCCCGAGGTCGGCGCGGGAGAGCTTCACCACGTCACGGGCGGAGCGGCCGCTTGAGTCGCGGAAGAACACGCCTGCGTCGGCCGTCCCCTCCTTGTTCAGTGCGACCTTGCCCGTGCGCTTGATCATCTGCCCCTCGAACACGTTCGAAAGGAGCGCGTCCGTGGAGACCCCGCGCCGGGCCGCCACGCGGTCCACAAGGGCCATGAGCCCGTCCATCGTTGCCTATCTGGGTGTCCCCACGGAAGCCCTGTATGATCTGCCTGCGGGCCTCCTGCCGCGTCAGCTGGTCTTGAGCCGGGCGGTCGGGGTGGAACCACTGCAGCTCCCCCGTCGGCGACTCCTTTTCAAGCTCCACCTTGATCGCCTGCGTCTCGGGCGTCGTCGCGTCGAACTCGATCGGCACGCCCGGGTACTGGGCTGCGAGCTCGGTCAGCCCCTCCTTGAAAAGCGGCCGCATCGAGGTGGGCAGGTCGGCGGCGGCCGCGCCGGCCCAGAAATCCGGATAACCGTTTTACCGGTATCGGCAGAACGGACGGCGATCCTCCGTAGATGCCTCAGCACAAGGCGAAGTTCCATAACTCGGGGGGGGGCGATGAGCCGCGCCCGCCTTGCCGTGCCCGGTGGACAGAAGGCAGGGGAAGGGCTAAATTCAGGGCAAGGAGGAGGTATATGCTTATGAAAGCCCAGACCGTGAAAGAGCGCAGGAGATTCCTCGCCGGATTCGCCTCAGCCTTTGACCTCTTCGGAGTCAACGGCCCGAGGATCACCGAGGCGGATCTCCTCGACGGACCGCGCCGAGACGCCGAGGCGCTCCGTGATGATTGGATCGCCGTCGGTGGGGATCTCCGCACAGCGATGGACAAGGCCAGGCATGAGTTCCAAAACCAATAACTCCGGCCACGGCCTACCGCAATCGCGCCCGTCGCAGATTGTAGCCACCAGGCAGGAAGTCTCCGGCCCGCTTCCTGTCTCCTCGGAATTTGCCGGGTATGAAGCCGCCTTCAAGGGGGCTGCGGATCGCATCCTCACCATGGCAGAAAGAGAAGCGACCGAGCGCCATCGAGGCATGCGCGGCCTCGTTCGAAGTCAGTCCTTCCAGAGCTACGCTGGCCCCGTCCTTGGTTTCGCCATCGCTGCCATAGCCCTGTTCCTCGGATACGACCTTGCCAAGTCCGGCAAGGAGCTCGCCGGGTTCGCCTCGATCGCCACCGGCGCCCTGTCGATGGCGGGTTCCGTCATTTCCGCCCTGCGCAGACCCAGAGATTGAACGCCCGGAGGGGCACCCTCACCCCTCCCAGAACCTCTCCACCGCCCCCCGTTGATCCGCCAGCTGCGCGAGCCGGTCATGCGGTCGTAGTGGTCCGTCATCTGCTCGCTCCGGTGCCCGATGAACTCGCGGAGGATCCCCGGCGGCAGGACGTGCTTCATCTTCGTGTCGTAGGTGTAGCGGCATGAGTGCGGCGAAATGCGTCGCCCCACCACGTTGACGCCCGCTCCCGCAAGGCCATAGGCCAGGCGGTCGGCAACGTAGCCCGTGCCGATCGGTGCTCCGTGGTAATGGAAAAGGAGGCCTGGCCAGTCCTGGGGCTCCTTCCTTCGCTCAAGCCAGTAGTCGAGGATCCGCCAGGTCTTTTCGGGCACATAGGCCACGCGGTAGCGCGGGTCATCGGCGCGCGACTTCTTCGGATCGACGAGGTCGGTCCTGTCGTCATAGGCGCGGTCCACGATGATGCCGCCGGCCTTTCGATAGAGTTGGTCGAGGTGGATCGCCCGCCCCTCTCCCGGCCGAAGCCCCGCCGACACCAGAAGGCAGAAGAGCGCAGCGAACATGATGGCGACCGCGGGGTCCTCCTGCACCTTGCGGACCCTGTTCCATGATCGCCAGATAAAAGAGCGGCCGGGGGGACAGCACGGGCTTCACCTCGGTGAGCCAGTCCTCGAACTCGCTGGCCTTTAGCTGGTCGCACCATGCCTCGCCCCAGCCCGGCACGAGGTAGAGCTCGATCCAGCGCCGGTGCTGCTCGATGGCCGTCCTGGTACCAGAAATACCAGTAACCGCCCTTGCTTTTCCCCGTCGAAAGTGGTGATACGAGCCTGCCATGACCATCCCTTTCTCCTGCGTGTTCTCATTTTGTTCTCACTCGGCCTTTCGTATCTTTTACCAGACAGTCATTTGTCACGCTCCGTCGATGCAATCGAATGAGCTAATTCCTGTCTGAATAAAGAAAAAGGCCCACATTTCTGTGGACCTTTTCGCTAACGCTCCCCCGCGCGGATTTGAACCACGGACCCAGTGGTTAACAGCCACTTGCTCTGCCAGCTGAGCTACAGGGGAAAGTTGTAAGCGGGTGGAAAATACCCCCAAGGGCGGCGGGTTGTCAATAAGTGGGGAACCTCACTTCTTCTTAGCGGCTTTCTTTACCGGGGATTTGCCGGACTTGGCGCTGGCGACCTTCACCAGTTTTTCCGCCTTGGCCAGGAGACCTGATTTCGCGGGGGCGGGCTTGCCGGACTTGGCCCTGCTGGGCTTGGGCATACCGGCAGATGGCTTTTCCGCGATCGTGTCGAAAAGCTCGGGCACCTTGGCTCGTCTGGCCGGAGCCGCGGCGTCCACCCCCTCCGCTGACTCGACCTCCCGGGGGGCCAGGCGGACTCCATTGGCCTTGATGCCCTTCACGTCATAGTCGCCGAGGCGGAAATGGCCCTCAAGGCCCTTCTGGCGCGGTTTCTTGACGTAGCGGAGGGTGATGCTCGCTGCCTTCGCGACGGTGAACCAGAGCACCTGCGAGCCTTCGGAAAGGAGCTGGTAGTCCTTGTTCATGATCCAGCCCTCGATCTGGAAGCGCTTGATGCAGGGATATCCGGTTGCCCCTTCCTTGTACACAATTGAAAAGACCACGTCGGCCAGCTCGTCCTTGTCGGCGACTGCCGCGTGGAGCATCCCCTCGTCGACAAAGAGCTTCTCGGGCGCAGGGACAACCGACCAGTATGCGCTCCGCCTGATGACGAGGACCTTCTCGAAGGAGGAGATCGAGAAGAGGTTCTCGCCTCCGGAGACCGCCGTACCGAGGTAGCCGGTCTGCCGGTCGTAGCGGACAACCAGGTCGCGCTTGGCTACCTCGCGGGCATCGACGTGGACGAAACCCTTGATCTCGGTCTTCCGCTTCCAGGAGGGCCCGAGCTTTTTGGCGATGCCTTCGAGCCAGCCGATGGCGTATTCGACTATGGCCGCCAGACACGCGCGGACCTCCTTGAGGCGGGCGTTGAGCCGGGCCATCTCGGCCCTCGCCTTCTCGATGTCGTAGAGGGAGATGCGCCTGATCGGTATTTTAAGGAGGCGCTCGACGTCTTCGGGGAGCACATCGCGCTTTATCTCCTTCTGGAAAGGCGCCAGCCCGTCGAAGACCGCCTTGTTCACGGCCTCCTGGGTCTTCTTGTCCTCTATGCGCTTGTAGACGCGCTCCTCGATGAAGATGCGCTCGAGGGTTCGCGCATGCAGCTCGTCCTTGAGCTCGCCTTCCTCGATCTTCAGCTCGCGCTTCAGGACATCGACGAGGCGCTCGGCGTGGTGCCTGAGGACCTCACCCACCCGCATGAGGACGGGCTGGCCTTCCTTGATGACCAGCAGATTGCACGAAATCGATACTTCGCACTGGGTAAATGCGTAAAGTGAGTCGACGACCTCCTCGGCATAGGTGCCGCGCTGAAGTCGTACCTCGATCTCGGCAGTCTCGGTGGTAAAGTCGTTGATCGCGGCTACCTTGATGCGGCCGCTGCGGGCGGCGTTCTCGATGCTCTCGATGAGGCTCTCGGTAGTGGTGCCGAAGGGGATCTCCCGGATGACGATGCGCTTGGGGTCGGAGAGGTCGAGGCGGGCACGCACGCGGACGCGGCCCATGCCCTCGTCATATTCCGAGGCGTCGACGATGCCCCCCGTCGGGAAGTCGGGCAGGATGCTGAACTTCTTCCCCTTGAGGCAGGCGATCTCGGCATGGATGACCTCGAGGGGATTGTGGGGAAGTATCCTGGTGCTCATGCCGACAGCGATGCCCTCCGCACCGATGATCAGTATTACCGGAAGTTTCGCGGGATAGAGCTCGGGCTCCCGGTTGCGGCCGTCGTAGCTGTCGACCCAGGTCGTGATCTTCGGGTTGTGGAAGACGTCCTTGGCCAGGGGAGTGGCGCGGCACTCGATGTAGCGGGCGGCCGAGGCCTCGTCGCCGGTGTAGAGGTTCCCGAAGTTCCCCTGCCGGTCGATGAAGAGCTCCTTGTTGGCCAATACCACCAATGCTGAATATATGGAGGCGTCGCCGTGGGGATGGTACTTCATGCAGGAACCGACGATGTTGGCCACCTTGTGGTACTTCCCGTCGTCCGCCTCGAAAAGGGTGTGCATGATGCGGCGCTGCACGGGCTTGAGTCCGTCCTCGAGGTCGGGTATGGCCCGGTCCTTTATGACGTAGGAGGCGTAGTAGAGGAAATTCTCGTCGAAGAGCTTCTTTACGTAGGCCATCTCTCAATCCTTAGAGGTCGTTCACCAGGTTCTGCATGATGTACTCCCGCCGCTCGGGCGTGTTCTTGCCCATGTAGAAGTTGAGCACCTCCGGCACGTTCTTCAGGGTCTGGATGTCGACCCGGACCAGGCGGATGTCATCGCCGATGAACTGGCCGAACTCTTTGGGACTGATCTCGCCGAGACCCTTGAAGCGGGTGGTTTCCGCATTGGAGCCGAGGGCGGCGAGGGCGGCGTCGCGCTCGCGGGCGGAGTAGCAATAGCGCGTGACCTGCTTGGTGCGCACGCGGAACAGGGGGGTCTCGAAGATGTAGACGCGGCCCTGGGTGACGAGCTCCTCGAAGTAGGTCAGGAAAAAGGTCAGAAGGAGGTTGCGGATGTGGAAGCCGTCGTAGTCGGCGTCCGTCGCAATTACGATCTTTCCGTAGCGGAGGCCCTCGATGGTGTTCTCGATGCCAAGGGCCATCATCATGTTGTAGAGTTCCTCGTTCTTGTAGATGGCCGTGCGCTTGCGCGCGTGCATGTTCTCGGGCTTGCCGCGCAGCGAGAAGATGGCCTGGGTCATCACGTCGCGGGCGCTGACGATGGAGCCGGCGGCGGAGATTCCCTCCGTCAGGAAGAGCATCGAGCCGTCGCCCTCGGGTCCGTCGAAGAGGTGGCGCTTGCAGTCCTTGAGGTTGGGGATCTTGAGCTCGATCTTCTTCGCGGCTTCCTTGGCTTCCTTCTTGACGACATTGAGTTCCGTGCGCAGGCGCTCATTGGCGACGATCTTCTCCTGAAGGGTCCTGGCGGCAACCGGATTGCGCCGGAGGAAGTCGTCGACTCCCCGCTTCACTTCCTGCATGATCCAGGGCTTGATGTCGGAGTTGCCGAGCTTGTTCTTGGTCTGGCTCTCGAAGATGGGATCCTTGAGCTTGACGGCGACAGCGGCCGCGATGCCCTCGCGCACGTCCTCCCCGCGCCAGCTCTCCTTGAAGAATTCGTTCACTGACTTGAGGAAACCCTCCCGGAAGGCCGAAAGGTGCGAACCGCCGTCCGAGGTGTGCTGGCCATTGACGAAGGCGAAGTACTCCTCTCCGTACTCCCCGGTGTGGGTGAAGGCGAACTCTATGCGGTCGCCCTTCCACCATCCGATTTCGTACAAGGCACCTTCCCCGACTTCTTCCACCAGGAGGTCCTGGAGACCGTTTTTCGAGGAGTACTCCTTGCCGTTCAGCACGAGGGTAAGGCCAGTGTTGAGATAGGCATTGTTCTGGATCCGCCGCTCGACGAACTCCATGTTGTAGGCGTGATCGTTGAAGATCTCGGTGTCGGGCACGAATTCCACGAGGGTCCCGTTCTTCTCGCGGGTGGTCCCCTGCTTCTTGGATTTCAGGACCCCGCGCTCGAAGTTGGCCTCGAAATATTCACCTGAGCGGAACGACACGACCCTGAATTTCTCGGAGAGGGCGTTGACCGCCTTGGTGCCAACCCCGTTCAGCCCTACCGAAAACTGGAAGACCTCATCGTTGTATTTGGCCCCTGTGTTTATGATCGACACGCACTCGATGACCTTGCCCAGGGGAATGCCGCGGCCCCAGTCGCGGACGCTCACCAGGGTCCGGCTGACCGGACGCGCGGCCCTGCCTTTCCCGGCCGGAACGCTTGGCGCGACAGAAGACTGCAACTCGATCTTCACGTCGATGCGCGAGCCCGAGCCCATGATGAATTCGTCGATCGAGTTGTCGACGACCTCTTTCAGGAGCACGTAGATGCCGTCGTCGGCGTTCGACCCGTCGCCGAGGCGACCGATGTACATGCCAGTCCGAAGGCGTATGTGCTCGAGCGAGGAGAGGGTCTTGATCTTCGATTCGTCGTATTTCGCCGTGGTACCCATCATCTGGTCGGATGCTAGCACGTTGGCCTCGTGGGTGAGAAGTCAAGGAAGATGGCTGCCCCAGGTCGCCGGGCGAATCCCTCTGGATGGCCTTGCCAGGGGCCGACTCTCGGCAGGGCCGACTCCGCAGCTCTCGACAGGGCTGGAACGATACGATACCCTACATATGAACACATGAACATATGTTCATGTGTTCATATGTAGGGGTGTGCGTGCTGGATGGCACTGTAGGGGTGTGCGTGCTGGATGGCACTGTGGAGGTGGGTATGCTGGATGGCGATATGATTGAGAGCCTGGCCGTCGGTCGAAGACTTGCACAGAATCTGCGAACTGAGCTGGCCAGCGCCGCCCTTGCCGACCCGGAAGCCGGGACCAATACCTGCGTAATTCCTTCTATCCACAGGACATCTATCGAAACTGCCCGTCTGAGCCTCCTGGCCCAGCCCGCAGCAGCCGACCTTGCGGAGGTTTTCAAGGTACTCTCCGATCCCACACGGATCCGCATACTCTCGGCACTCGCTGCAAGCGAACTCTGTGTCTGCGACCTCGGAGCCCTCCTGGGCATGGGTCAGTCGGCCTTGAGCCACCAGCTCGCCCTCCTTCGAAGTGCCCGCGTCGCAAAGAGCCGCCGCGACGGCAAGACTGTGTGGTATTCCCTTGACGACGACCATGTATCGGGTCTGCTGGCCTTGGTCAGCGCGCATGTCGCCCATGGCACGAGGGTCGCCGAAGCGGGGATGCCGGAGTGACACGCTTCGGCGCCGTGGGGGGGATCCCGCGAGAGCTTGGCCCGGTCATCCTTGCCGCCGGAATCGCTGTTGCGGGCTACATGCTTGAGTCACGTGGGGTGCTGGAAACCTGGGTGCGGGCCCTCCCCTTCGTGCTGGCCTGGCTAATAGTGGGCTGGCCCGTCCTCAGGGGAGCGGCCCGCAACATCGCGCGGGGCCAGGTCTTCGACGAGCTCTTCCTGATGTCGATAGCCACAATTGGGGCGATCCTCGTAGGAGCATGGGAGGAGGCAGTCGGCGTGATGGCCTTCTATCGTGTCGGGGAGTTCCTCCAGGAAAAGGCCACCGAGAAGTCGCGCGCCTCCATACGCTCGCTCCTGGACCAGAGGGTGGCGACCGCGCGCCTGCGCATCGATGGGCAGTGGAGCTTGCTCGACGCCGGGAAGGTGGTCAAGGGCGACCTCCTCCTCGTACTCCCGGGGGAGAGCGTCCCGGTCGATGGCACCGTGGAATCAGGGCGCTCCTTCATAGACACGCGCACGCTGACAGGGGAGCCCGCGCCGCGTTCGGTAGGCCCCGACTCGGCCATCATGGGCAGCTCCATCGCCCTTGACGGTTCGCTCGAGATACGTGCTCACGGAACGGTCGCCGAATCGAAGGCGGCGCGCATCATCGACCTTGTCGAGGAGGCCTCGGGACGCAAGGCCAAGACCGAGCGGATGGTTACCCGCTTTGCGCGCTGGTACACGCCCCTCGTGGTCGGCCTTGCCCTTGCCACGGCCTTCCTGCCGCCCCTCCTCCTGCCAGGACAAAGCCTTTCTGCCTGGGTCTACCGGGCCCTCGTGATGCTCGTGATCTCCTGCCCCTGTGCCCTCGTGCTCTCCATTCCCCTAGGCTATCTCGCGGGACTGGGAGGCACGGCACGGCGAGGCATCCTCGTGCGCGGCGGGGAGGTGCTCGACGCCCTGGCGCGTGTGAACAGGGTCGTGCTCGACAAGACTGGAACCGTCACCACCGGTTCCTTTACCGTGACCGCAGTCTGCGCTGCTTCGGGAACCAGCGTTGAAGAGCTCCTCAGCGTCGCGGGAAGCGCGGAGTCGCGATCGAGGCACCCCCTCGCTCGCGCGATCCTGCACGAAGCTTTCCGGAGGAGCCTCGTCATGGCAGGCGCCGACCAGGGGAGCGAGTTCCGGGAACACCCAGGCAGAGGTGTGGCCGCACAGGTCGGGGGGCAATCGGTAGTGGTAGGGAATGAGGAATTGATGGCGATGGAGGGAGTGGAATTGCCGGGACAGGCCAGCACACCGCTCGGATCTACCGTCGCCCATGTCGCCGTCGGGAGGACCTATGCCGGCTGGATAGCCGCAGGTGACACGACGCGGCCAGAATCGCCGGCCGCGCTCGCGGAACTCCGTTTCCTCGGCGTCGAAAACCTCTCGCTGCTTACCGGCGACGCGAGGGGACCGGCGGAGGCAGTGGCCGCCTCGCTCGGCATAGCGGACTGCCGGGCTTCCCTCGATCCCTCCGGCAAGCTCCGCGAATTCGAGATAATACTGAGGGAATGCCCGGTTGACGCCAGGACAGGCGTCCGGCGCAACGCCGTGCTGTTTGCGGGCGACGGAACGAACGACGCCCCCGTGATAGCCCGCGCCGATGTCGGCGTGGCCATGGGCGGGGGCTCCGACGCGGCGATCGGTACAGCCGACGTCGTACTCCTTTCGGACGACCTCGGACGCATCCCGGAGGCCATACGCCATGCGAGGGCGGTCAAGGCCATCATAGGACAGAACATCGTCCTGGCCCTCGGCGTAAAGTCATCCTTCCTCGTCCTGGCAGCCCTCGGAGCGGCGAACATGTGGCTTGCGGTCATTGCCGACGTCGGCGTGGCCCTTGTCGCGGTCCTGAACTCGACACGGGCACTCAGGTCGCCGCGCAGCCGCCAGAGGACCAGCGGCCGCTAGCGAAGGGCGTCGATGATGGCGAGTCCCTCGAGAGCCAGGTCATCGACTTCCCGCGAAGGCACGAGGGTCCGCACAAAATCGCGACCGGCGCCGCGTCCCGTGGCAAGTATCTCGATGGAAGCGGCTGGATGGTCCGGCTCCTCGAGCTCGATCCTGAACAGAGTGGAAAGCCTTTCCACAAGCCCCGAGAAGCCATGATAGAGGCCGGACTGGATGGAAGCCTGAGTATTCCTTCCGATCGCGTGAAGGGGCGCGGATGTTCCCACAACCGGCAGCAAGGCAGCGGATTCGTGCAAGCCGCGCGAGGACGCCTCCTTCCCGGGCGCTATCGCTGCCCCCAGGAAATCCCCCGCCGAGTTCAATGCGGAAAAGACGAGCGCATCAGAGAAATCGATGATGACGCAGGGGCGGGAGGGAATCATGGCACGCGCCGCCACGGCGCAGCAGACGATGTCCGAGCCGAGTTCCTGAGGCAGGTCGCTTCGTATCCTGAGTCCCGTCCGCAGGCCCGGTCCGACGACCCTCACCTCTACGCCAAAGGCCGAAGCCACAGCCGCAACGAGGGGAGCAGTGAGGGCAGGCACAACGCTCGACAGGATCGCCCGGTCTACCGCCGACTTCAAACCAGGCGAGACGATAGCGGATTCAGTAAGGGAAAAGAGAAGTGCGTACTCGTCAGCGCTCCGCCCCTGTGGTACGCCGAAGGAGCGCCGGACGAGCCAGGTTCCGCCCTCGCGGAATCCCAGCGTGACGAAGCCATTGCGGGCATCGAGGGCGAGGAGCATGTCAGTCGCCCTCCCCCGCCAATCGCGACTTCCCGCCGCGCGACTCCAGTCCTCGCCAGGCCGAGACCACGGCGACCGTAAGAACCGCCGCTATCACCGCCTCCATCACGCCATTGGCCAGGCCAACCTTGAGGGCGAGTGAAAACGGCACGGTCCTGGGAAACATCAGGGTGAGTGTTCCGAGCACAAGGACAGTGTTGCC